>JBGPLB010000157.1:0-12260 GCA_041486245.1 Candidatus Acidiferrum sp. | reverse complement strand
CCCGGACATCGCCGGAAAAGGATTGGCCAACCCGACGGCGCTGATTCTAAGCAGTATCATGATGCTGCTTCACCTCGGCGAAAGGACCGCCGCACGCCGAATTGAAGACGCGCTGGACGAAGTTCACCGCGAGGGGAAGCACACCACCCAGGACGTGGGCGGCAAAGCAGGCACTGCGGAATTCACCGAAGCCGTCATCTCCGCGCTTCGGCCAAGCTAATTCCCTTGCGGGATAGACTCAGCCTGGCAGCACAAGTGACCGTAAACCCTTGTTTTTCTTGCGCAACCGTGACAAGCTCTTTGGGTTAGTCCCTCCTCCAAGGCGGATGAATGCATCATCGGTCGAGACATCCAGAACGCCGTCGCACAGTCCGCATAACGCTTCAGATTCCATTGAAGGTTCGCTGTCAGATGCCGGAAGGCGAAGCCATTGACTTAAAGGCTTTTACGCAGCACGTTGGCGCCCATGGGGCACTCATCGTGATGGATGCTCCCCTGTTGCCCGGCCAATTGGTCCGCGTTTTCAACGAAATGACTTCTGAATCGGTGGAGTGTTTCGTGACCTCTGTCCGCGAGAAGCAAGAGAGGCGGTTCATCGGCGTCGGCTTCGCGGTCCCGAAAAATGATTTCTGGCATGTGGTTTTCCCCAAGGCCGGCACCCGGCAAGCTGTCCGCTCCTCGCAGACCGGATCCCTTGTCCATCCGGAAAAAAGAGTGAACATCCCTCCGCAAGCGTAGCGAACTGCTCTCCAACCGGACCCTGTTCTCGCGCCGGACTCCGCCCCGCCTCCAGATGAACCGGGGCTGTCGGCGGATTTCTAACTCACGCGCGGCGCATAGACCTGGTAAAGAAGGATGTAAACGATTACGCCCGTGACCGAGACATAGAACCAGAGTGGGAGCGTCCAGCGCGCGATAACCTTGTGTCTGTCGAATTTCTCCAGCCATGCCCGGCGCAAGGTAATCAAAATCAGCGGAACGATGACGATGGCCAGCACCGTGTGCGAGAGGAGCAGCGTGAAGTAGACTGGGCGAATCCACCCCTGCCCCTGGAAAACAACGTGCCCGACGCGGTAGTGGTAAATCAGATAGGAGATCAGAAACAAAGTGGAAACAGCAAAGGCCGAAATCATGAACGCCTTATGAACCTTCATTTTGCCGTTTCGGATGGCGGCATAACCGCAGGCAAGCAAGATCGCGCTGGTGCCGTTTAATGAGGCATTGAGTGCAGCCTGTGAAAACATGGATCGGCGAGTGTCCTTCCCGGCAGCACTAAGCTCAGCGCGGAATCTTGTCGTAAATCATCAACCCAAGCAGAAGGGGGATGTGTAGCACGGTGGCGTGCATAAGCCACTTGGCGCGCACGTTGGTCCTTGAACTGGAGGCCCACAAGCAAACCTGAACCAGGGCCGTGCTGACGACCAGCGCTCCGAAGAAATAGCGCACACCGGCCAATCCGGTCACAGCGGGCAACAAGCTAACTCCCACGAGCGCTATGGCGGTAAGTATAATCTGGCGAAACGTGCGCGTGCCTTCGCGATCCACGACTGGCAACATGAGAATGCCAGCGCGAGCGTAATCTTCCCGGTACATCCAGGCAATGGCGTAGAAATGCGGAAATTGCCACAAAAACAGAATTGCAAACAGAAGCCACGCACCGCGATCCAAACTGCCGGTTGCGGCCGCCCACCCAATCATCGGAGGGACTGCTCCCGGGAACGCTCCGACAGCAGTTGCCCAAACGGTGCGCTTCTTAAGGGGCGTGTACGCAAGCAAATAACTCAGACAGGTGAGCATCCCAAGCGCGGACGCAAGCACACCCGCGGTGAAATAAAGAGCCAGCGCGCCCGCCGCACAGAGAATCACGCCAAACCACAAGGCTTCCCGGGGCTGTAACTGTCCGCTGGGCAGCGGACGAGAGGCGGTGCGCCGCATATAGCGGTCCGCGTCGCGTTCGATATAGTGGTTCAGTGTCGCCGTGCCCGCGGCAATAAGCAGCGTGGCAAAAACAGTTTGAATCAGATGCAGCCAATCCACCGCGCCGCGCGCGCCCATGTAATACCCAGCGGCGGTGGTCATCAACACGAGAAAGGAGACATCGGGCTTCGTGAGGGCAACATAAGCGTTCGCCCGCGAGGACAACGTCATTTCCGTCGTTCGCACCGTGCTCATTGGGCCGTTACCTGTCCCTTGGAGGAAACAACTACTGCTCCGGCTCGTAACACCAATCGATAGCAAAACAGAATCGTCAGGATGGAAACCGCAAACAGCAGCGCGCCTACGACGGTGTGCGTCACGGTTAGCACAACCATTACACGCATCGGTTGCGGCGCATCAGCGGTCGTGATGCGCGACCAGTAGGCGCCAATGCCCAGCAGAAACTGCAAGCCAAACACGGAATGAAGAAGAATCCGCATTTTAGTGAGCTCGCGCGATTCCTCGAAGCGCTTGCGTAACACAATTGCTGTCCACACTATTGTGGCAAGCACCACCAGTGATCCCGCGGCATGCGGCCAGATGGAAATATCGTTATGCCGGAATCCCGCACCCAGAAAAACCTGACAAAATATCACGACTGCGTTCAGGAGGGCCACAGAATGAATCGAAGGAGAGCCGCGATCCTGGAGTTCAGGCCGGTCTGATACCCACCATTTGCTGGTAAATACGGCAATGCTCAGGATGGCGCCGAACATGATTTGTGCAAAGCACGCGTGCATGACCGGCAGCCAATAGTGCAACAACTGGATCACGACTTGCCCGCCCAGAATTGCCTGCGCGACGATACCGGCCACCGCAATTAGGGCGAACCAGCGCAGCCAGCGACGTTCCTCTTTAATCCAAATCAGAACGGCAAGAATCAGAGTTAGAACGCCCAAACCCGCCGCGACGACGCGGTGCGAGTATTCATACACATCACCGCCGACGAGCGGCGTGGGGATCCATACCCCATGAGATTTGGGCCAATCCGTAACCGATAGAGCAGCATCGTTGGACGTCACCAGCGCTCCTGCAATTAGTAGGAGCACGGTCCAACATACGGTCAAGACCGAGAGTCGGTGGACACCGGAATGATAAGAGGACTTTGTCATTGTTGTTGCAGCGCGAAATTATACCGCACTGGCGAATTTCATGCTCTCTGTTCGGTTCGATTAGCTTCAGCGCGAAAGCCAGCTCCGCGAGTGCACGGCTACGCCCGCCGTGCGCGTGCCTTCAGTGTGAAACCGTCGACGAGGCCGGCACCGCTTGTGGATCTCCCGTGAGGCCAACAGCTCGAAGGACAAGATCTTTCAGCGCCGCTATGAATAAAGGCGAATCGCCAACCGCAGGCATCATCCGGAAAACTTCCACGCCGAATTTTTTGGCGTCGGCGCGCGCCTCGATGTTGATTTCGTGGAGCGTCTCGATGTGCTCGGTTACAAACGAAATCGGCACAATGAGCATCTCCTTGACGCCTCCCGTCCCCAGGCGCTCAATCGTGCCTGTCAGCGATGGCTGGAGCCATTTTGCCGGTCCGACCCTGCTCTGGTAACAAAGCAAGTGCGTTTGCGGCCAGCCGGGAAATTGCTTTCTTCCCTCTTCGCAGACCATGCGAACTGTGGATTCAACCTGACCCGGGTAAGGATCTCCCTTTTCGACCAGGCTCATGGGCAATCCGTGCGCGCTGAACACAAGATGGATGCGAGAGCTGTCCTCAAATTGCCTCAAAACGGAGCCGATGCGCTGTGCGAGCGCTTGAATGTAGAGCGGGTGATCATAAAACTGGCTGATGGTTCGCTGCGGGGGCCCACTTTCCGGATCGCCGTAGACGCGGTGCCATTCCTTTAGGCTGCTCAAGGTGGTGGCGTAGGAAAAATGCGGGTAAAGGGGCAGAAGCACGATTTCATCCACTGGACCTGCTTTGCGCAGCGCATCGACGGCCTCCGTCGTGAGCGGGTGCCAATAGCGCATTGCAACAACAGCAACAGGATCAATCTCGCTGGATAGGGACTCGACGAGCGCTCCTCTCTGCCGCTCCGTCAATGCCCCAATTGGTGAACGTCCCCCAATCTCCGCATAGCGGCCACGCACCGGGACGGAGCGCCGCGACGAAATCAGCTTCGCTAGCGGGCGCCGTAGGAAACCGAGCGGCCCCATGGGAATGATGTCCGGGTCGAGAAATAAATTCAGCAGAAATGGCTCGACGGCCTCCAGCGAATCCGGCCCGCCGAGCTGGAACATCACGATCCCGATTTTTTTCTTCCTGGCCAATTACTTGCCTCTGTTCAAGTTGCTCTTCAAGCGTTCAACCTCCTGGCGCAGAGATGAGGTGCGCTTCGCCACGCTGAGGTAAAAAACAAAAAAGACGGCCCAGCCAATAATGTAAGCTGCGAATACGCTGTCCAGGTTTTTCATTGTGCCTCCAGCTCGCGGCGCACCGCTTCAAAATCTCCACGCAACTTTTCCAGCCGATAGCGTTCCACGAGCAGAAACACCATCAGGGAATGGAGCGCAACCACGCTGAAAAAGAACACTTTTCGCATTGTGGGCTCGAGCCCGGAGCCGGGCCCTCCCATGATGACGGGGGCAGGATGCTGCGTGCGCCACCAGCGAATCGCTCCAAAGACGATGGGCACATCGATGAACGCAAATATCCCGAAGAGCGCGCTGAGAAGCGCTCTTCGATCTGGCTCCTCGATCAATGTGCGCAGAAGCAAGTAGCAGATGTACAGCAGCCAGAGGACAAACGTCGAAGTAAGCCGGGCATCCCAGGTCCAGTAGATTCCCCACGCCGGCTTGGCCCAAATGGGACCTGTGATGAGAACGATGGTAATGAACGCCAGACCGACCTCAGCCGAAGAAACGGCGAGCGCGTCCCACTTGTCGTCGCGGCGCCACACATAAAGGAGGTTCGAGACAAAACAAATAAAAAACGCCGTCATCCCGGCCCACGCGCTCGCTGCGTGGAAATAGAAAATCCGCTGGATGACACGCATGGTCCTCTCTTCCGGGGCGATATAAAAAGAGGCGTAAGCGGCAGCTCCAACAAGAAAGAGAACAACGGCCCCGCCAATGGCACGTTTCCACATGGTGCTTCATTCCTCCAGAAGATATTCGCCGAAAAGCCATAGCGCCGTCAAAAAAACCACGTCGAAAACCGCGAGGAAGCCGACTCCCTTCCATTGAACAAAAGGCGTGCGATCGAATAGGGCTTTCGTGACTTCCGTGCTGGCTACGAGAATGGGCGTCAAAAGCGGCAGCATGAGCAGAGGTAACAACAGTTCGCGCATGCGGGCTTGCGCGGAGATGGCAGAGAGCGCCGTGCCGGCAATGGAGATGCCCAGGCTCGCAAGGAAAAAAACCATCACCAGCCAGTGCAACACGCCCAGGACCGGAACGTTGTACATCGTGGCGAAGAATGGGAGCAGAAGCAGTTCGGTCAGTAAAAGGAACAATGTGTTTGCGGCGAGCTTGGCAAGGAAGATAGCGAAAGGATCGCTCACTGAAAGCCGCAAAGCACTGAGGGTATCGTTGTGCTGCTCGCGCAGAAAACAAGGCTGCAGCATTAATGAAGAGGCAAAGAGAAACGCCAGCCAGATAAGCCCGGGAGCAAACCGCCGCGATTCGTCGGAAGTTGGATCAAACGTAAAGCTGAACAGAACGATGACAATCAGGATGAAAACAAATGTGGTTGTCAGCAATTCCCGCGAGCGGAACTCCGTGCGAAGTTCCTTGCCGAGAAGCACGCCCGTGTTGGAAAGCAGACTCATTCAGGCGTCAGCGAATGTGAGAATAGAGCGAAAAGTTGCGCCGGCGCGCGTATCCGCAGCGATCGAGCCCGCGTCGAGGCGGATGGCGCGCGTCCCGAGCGAAGAGATTTCCGATTCGCCGTGGAGACTCATCAGAATGGTACGGCCCGAGTCGCGCAAACGGCGAATGGTCTCCGCGAGCCAAGTGACTCCGTGGGGATCCAGGCCTGTAGCCGGCTCGTCCAGCAGAAGAACAGCAGGTTCATGCAGCAAAGCGCGGGCAATCGCCACGCGCTGGCGCATCCCCCGCGAGAACGTGCGTACCAGCGAAGCCCGGCGGTCGGACAAGCCAACCTCGTGCAACAGCGCGTCGACGCACTTCTCCGGTTCACGCGTTCTCTGGAGCCGCGCAAAAAGCAAAAGGTTTTCTTCCGCGGTGAGCTCATCATAGACCATCGTGGCATGAGCGACGAATCCGGGGCGAACAGAACCCGCTTCCCCAGCGCCTGACTCTCCGGAAAATTCCAGCGTGCCTTTGGACGGCCGCACCAATCGCGCGGCAACGCGCAGAAGCGTTGTTTTGCCCGAGCCGTTGCGCCCCGCGAACACCACGCATTCTCCCGGAGCGATGGAGAGCGAGACTCGGCGCAATGCGTAGAGTCCGCCATATCGTTTTTCGATGTTTTCAAAGCGAAGACCAGCAGGAGAAAATGCCGCTGGCGTCACTGATGAACCTCGCGAGAGCGCCGATCACCGCGCGGTGTCATCCGTCAACCTCGCACAAGATCTCGCAAAACCTTTTCCGCGCGGGCCCGTTCCTGATTGTACTCTGCTTCAGAAATCGTTCCAGCCTGGCGGCGCAGCTCAAGGCGAAAAAGCGTGTCCTTCAACCCATCCAGACTCGTGCCAACGGCCGCATCGACCTCAGCCAGTTTTGCGCTGCGAGTCGCGGGGGACGGCGCAACACCAGAAGTTGAAATTGTCTTTTTGGCGGCCTTCGCAGGTGCTTCCGTGTCCTCGTTAGATGGAGCACCCACTACGGCCACGACCGGCCTTCGTGCGAGCACAAACGCCAATAGCACGAACACGCAGAGAAAGCCTCCCACGATGGGCCATTTCAAAGCATCCAGACGACCTGGGACCGCTTGAATGGCCACGCCCCCAGCTGGATCGCCGCCCTGCTGCGCCTCGCGGTTCTGCGGCCCGGCATCCGCGCCCGAATCATTGTTGCTGGGAGGAGGCGCTGTTCCAGAGACTTTAACGCTCACGGTTGAATTCGCGGCGAGATTGTCCCGGCTGTAAAGATTCATGCCCTGCTCTTGCCCACCCGATTGCAAGCCATCTCCGGTAATCTGCACGCTCGGAGCCGCAACGACAACGAGTCGCGCGGCCGGATAGACGGTTGGCAGTTTCACGGAAGCTGAATTTCCGGCGTAAGGCAACTCATAGGAGAAGCGAACACCGTTGTCGCCGGGCCGAAACGCGTACGCAATACTGTACCTGTCTTTGCCGCGGTCGATGGGCGCCTGCACCACGGGCATGCCCGAAGGTCCCTGGGCGGCGATTTGCTTCAGAGTAGCGCCAGCCGGAAGCGCAAAGTCAAAATTACCATCGGGGCGGAAATAGGCTTGAGCGGGATGCGACGCGTTCTTGATGGAATATTCCTCACCCACAACCAGCGTCGAGCCATTCGGTTGAAAAATTACGAAATGCGAATCCACACTGATGGTCTTCGGGTCGCGCGAAGGATCAAAGACCTCGACTTGCAGTTCATTTTGGCCGGGAGGCAAAGGCTGATGAAAATTAATGCCGCGGTAGACCGCGCGCACCAGCATGGGCTGCGTGCCGATCGCGGGAAAGTCAAAGGTGAATTGGCCCTGCGCGTCGGTCTTGCTGTTGAGGACGGGCTGCATCCCTCCCTGCAATTGGATGAGGATTACCTCGACATCGGCCGCGGGTTTCCCCGTCGTGCCATTCTTCACCGTACCGTGGACGGTCGCGCCATAAACAAATGAGAACGGCAGCAGCAAGTAGACTCCAAGAGCCAGATACGCAATCAACCGCGCTCTCATTGCGCACCTCGCTCGGAGGCAGCCGGCTTAACCCCGCGAGGACGGCGCACCTGGGTTTCGGTGATCTGATCAATTTCCGCAAGCACTAGCGCGGCTTCATTCTCCAGTGAGGTTTTCATCGCTTCGTAGTCATTCTCCGCATACTTTCCGGAACGAAACTCGAATCGCAGGTCGCGCAAATTGTCGTACAGTGTGTCGCGCCGCTCAAGCAATTGATCGAGCTTGGAGCGGTGGGGAGCGAGGTCGGAAGCGTCCGGTTGAATGTAAAAAATAAAGAGCCCGGTAGCAAAAGCCAGGGCCAGGCAAGCGCCGAGAACGGCCCAATCCGCGGATGTAATCAGAAAAATAGTGGTTGTCGTGAAAAAGACCAAAATCAATCCTCAGTATCGCTGGCTGCCTGTTTTCGTGCGCGTTCAAGCAGCTCAGCTGAGATCGGCCGAACATTACCCGCTACGGCCAGAGCGGGCTCAGGCGATAAGCGCTTCCGCCATTTGGAAATCACGCCCAAGACCAGCGCAAATCCACCGATCAATGCGAGCGCCGGAATCCACCAAGCCACGCGGCCAAAGCCGCTGTGCGGCGGCTCGGTGAGTACGGCCTGGCCATACTCCTGGACGAACGACTGCACGATCAAATCGTCTGAGTCTCCTTTGGCTATGCGCTCATCAATCTTTTTCAACATCCCCAGTGCCGTATCGCAGGGACCGGAAAACGCGCCGCCGACGTGATAGCAACCACCTGCGGAATCGTTGCAGCCGCCGCACATGCATCTCACCTTCATTCCAACAAGGTGAGTGCGATCAGCCTGCTGCACACCTCCGAAGGCGGACAAAATCGGCAGTGCACCAGCAAAACACAAAAGGACCGGCAAAATAAGCAAACCGGGCCGTCGAATCTTCTGCATTTTAGTCATGGCCTTCCCGGAACGTGGCGGACGGCGCCAATCCGTGTGCAAGCGGTTCTGGCGCAGCCTGCTTCACGCCGGACAAAACCAGCACAGCGCGCCGATTGGGCATCAACGCCACGAGCGTGCCAAACACGACGATCACGCCCCCGAACCAGATCCATTTTACAAGTGGATTCAAATAGGCGTGAATCACCGGCAACTTGGTGTCCGGACTTTGCCCGGCATAGACAACATACAAATCTTCCCGAAGCGTCGAATAAATCGCCACCATCGTGCCGGTCTCCCCGTTGGTGTCGAACACGCGCTTCTCGGGATAGAGCATCATCAATGGCTTGCCACCGACGAGGACTTCGACGATGAGCCGGTATCCGGTATAGTTCGCTTCCGGTTTCGTGTCGAAATTCTGCATCACCAGCGTGTACTTGCCGATTTGCATGGATGAGCCGGGCGGCATTTCCTTTTGGACGTTTTGGTTAAAGGCCGCTCCGGCCAAACCGATAAAGACGAGAACCATTCCCATGTGGACGATGTAGCCGCCATAGCGCCGCGTATTGCGCATGGTCAGCTCAATGGTAGAGGTCAGAAAGGAAGAGCTTGAGCGGGCCCGGATGACCTTGGCGCCGCGGTAAAATTCCATGAGGATCGTTGCCGCAACGAAGATGCACAGGCTGAAACAGATGAGTGAGTAGAATTCCCGGTAGCCCAGCGCAAAAATAATCGTGCCCCCTAGAAGGCCGATGATCAGCGGCCAGGCAAAATTCCTCTTCAGACTCTCCACGGACGTCTTTCGCCAGGCAAGGAGCGGACCAACGCCGGTAAGAAAAAGCAGCAGCAAGCCGATGGGGATGTTGACTTTGTTGAAGAACGGAGCGCCCACGCTGATTTTGGAACCCGAGAGCCATTCCGACAAAACGGGAAAGAGGGTGCCGGAAAGTACGGCGATACATGAAACCAGAAGGATCAAATTGTTGAACAGGAAGCTGGATTCGCGGGAGACGATGGCGTCCAGCTGGTTTTCACTCTTGAGGTAGTCCCTGTTCTTGAGATACGCCAGAAGACAAACAGTGAAGATGACCGCGAGAAAGCCCACAAACCAGCTGCCGATGCTGGACTGCGCAAATGCGTGCACCGAGCTTACGACGCCGCTGCGCGTCAGAAACGTCCCGAGAATGCACAGAATAAACGTCGAGAATACCAGCCAGACGTTCCACACTTTCATCATGCCGCGTTTTTCCTGCATCATGACCGAATGCAGAAAGGCCGTGCCCGTCAGCCACGGCAGAAGAGACGCATTTTCCACGGGGTCCCATCCCCAATAGCCTCCCCAGCCGAGCACCGCGTAAGCCCAGTGCGCGCCGAGGAGAATGCCCAAAGTTTGAAAGCACCAAGCGATCATCGTCCACTTGCGAGTGAGGTGAATCCACTTTTCCCCGGGATAGCGTGCTAGCAGAGCGGCAAGCGCGAACGCAAACGGAATCGTGAATCCCGTGTAGCCGGAATAAAGATTCGGCGGATGGATCACCATTTCCGGATATTGCAGAAGCGGAGTCAGACCATTGCCGTCGGCACGCGCGACGAGATCCATCGCGCCATTAGCGCCGGGAACAGCCAATGCTTTGAATGGGCTGGCAACAAAATTGTTGAGAGTCAGGAAGAAAACCTGGACGCCCGCGAGAATCACTCCAACATACGGCATGAGTTCGCCGTTTTTGTTCCGGTAGGCGATTAAGACTGAGAAAACGTAGATCGAAAGCAGGAAGCTCCAAAAGAGCAATGAGCCTTCCTGCCCGGCCCAGAGAGCAGCGATTTTGTAAAACGTTGACAGCGCGCGATTGCTGTGGGCGACGACGTAAGCGACGGAGAAATTATCACTAAAGAAGAGATATTCGAGACTAAAGGTGGCGATAAAAATGAGGCAGCATGTCGCGATGCCCGCTTGTCTCGTGCTCTTAACCAGGAGCGGATGGCGCGTGAGGATCGCGGCGATCCCGCCTCCAAATGCATACACCGCACAGATAAAAGCCAGGATGAGAGCGAACGAACCGAATAGATCCACGGAGATTCCGCCTATCCCCCGGCCTAGCCGGGCCCTTTACATGTTGCTTTTCGGCGCTTCAGTGGAAGAGGTACTAGCGGTTCCCCCTGGAGCCGCCTCGTACTTGGACGCGCACTTCGCCTGCACAACCTCGGCGTCAAAGTGCCCATCCGGCGCCGGCCTGCCCTCGACCAAGGCCTGCGCCTTATCCACAAAAGTGTCCGGCAGGGGGTCATTGCCCACGTAACTCACGGGGAGGGATTTCCCTTCACCTTCCAGGACAAAATCCACACGCCCGGTCATGCGGTGAATGCTGCCAGGAGCCACGGTTCCCCCAACGCGAATTCGGTGGGATCGATCAGCACCATGAAGAGTTTGGAGTTCCGCGATGGTGTGGTAGTAAGTCTTGCTCTCTCCATAACCTAGCCACGCCAAGGAGGCCAAAGAAATGACAATCACTCCAATACCGATGCCAAACTTTGCTTGCTTTTTCACGCCCTAACTCCTACTCCGGCCCTGCGCTCTCCAAGTTTCGAATTCTACCACAGCCGGGAGATTCGCACGCTGGCCTTGTGACACTTCAAGTCTCTCCTGAAGGGACCCCGGATGCTGTGCGCTGCGTCACATCCCACCGGCAGCGGAAATAAGTGCCTTGCGCAGATGCTGAGCCCCCATTGATGAGGCGGAAGCGTTCAAGTTGAAAGGTTTGCCGCTGTCCAAGAGCACGGGGCAGCCCAATTCCGCACTCGAGAGCCTTGAGGCTAGCGGCGCCAGTAATTCAGAATTCAAAGCGACGCGCTTGGGCTTCAGCGACCGGCGAATGCGCGTCATGACAGTCGTAACGCGTTGCAGAAGCAGCGAATCGCACGAGGGCTGTCCGGAAAGGCTGGCCCCTAGCGGACATTCCAACACATGCGTGAAAAAGAATCCGCCTCGCTGAAACTCGCCCAAGACAACCTCCGGCGGCTTCCCTGCCATGGAGATTCCAATTGCCGCAAGCAACTGGCCAGCTTCGCCCGCAAACTTTCCTGCATACAAAAAGTCCTCGTCAGCTTCGGGAGCAACCCCGCCCAAAAAAAGAGTGCCGATATGAATGGGCCGGAAGCGCGTGCTCCATTCAAGTCGCCGTAGCCGTCTGGCGATGTGTTGGGGGGATGCGAATTGTCCGCAGCCGTCGCAAGCCAAGAAAGTTGTGGATGCTGATTGCAAGCAAGAATCGTAGTCCAGAGGGAGAGGGAGTGCAAATATGTGTGCTTGCATCTACAAACCCTTGGCGAAGGTAAAAGTTACACTAGATCAATTTGTTTTGCCTCTGGACTTGGCCTTTTATGAGGATACCGTGGCGTCGGCTGGCAGTTTGGACCTGAGGCACCACTTAAGCTCTTGGCTCAACTCAGTAATTTCCATTCCCGGCATGACAATGAACTTGCAGCTCAGCATTTCCCGAGGCTCATCCTCATCCGGCAACTGGCACGAAACACGGCAATACTGACACTCTTGGTTCCAGCAGAATCTTCCGT
>JBGPLB010000156.1:0-12367 GCA_041486245.1 Candidatus Acidiferrum sp. | reverse complement strand
CTACCGCAGCCCATCGAACTACAGCAACGGCAATTTCCGCGATCGCGAAGGCCGGCTGCTCACGTGTGAGCACGACACGCGCCGCCTCACGCGAACCGAACACGACGGCACGATCACCGTGCTCATGGACAGTTATCAGGGAAAAAAACTCAACGCCCCGAATGATCTGGTGGTGCATTCCGATGGAGCCATCTGGTTCACCGATCCGGGCTACGGCATCATGTCGAATTACGAAGGCCACAAAGCTCTTTTCGAGTTGCCCGCAAACGTTTACCGGCTCGATCCGAAAACGCACGAGATGAGTGTCGTTGCCAGCGACCTGGATAAGCCAAACGGACTGTGTTTCTCTCCCGACGAGAAATTGCTCTACATCGTGGACAGCGGGGCTCCAAAGCGGCAGGGCGACCCACGACCGATTCGCGTTTATGACGTCGTGGATGGCGTCCGACTCAAGAATGGCCGCATGTTTGCGAATATGTCTCCGGGCTCATCCGATGGGATTCGTTGTGATGTGGACGGCAACATTTGGTCCGCTGCCGGATGGGTGGGCGAAGGCTTCAATGGCGTGCATGTGTTCGCTCCTGACGGCACGCTCATCGGCAAAATTCATCTTCCAGAAACGTGCGCGAACCTCTGCTTCGGCGGCGCGAAGAAAAACCGCCTCTTCATGGCCGCCAGCCAGTCTCTCTACGCGGTCTACGTCGGGACCGAAGGCGCACAAAAGCCTTGACGACTCTTATATCCGTTGCGGATTCCTCTGGTTAACTGCTTATCGGCTCTGTCTCACAACTCTGGGTTCAGACGCGAGCTACCTCCTTGGAGACAAGCGGGCGCCTCAGCTGACTTTGACGTGCTACCATCTCGCCCAAGGTAGAGGGCGGATGCCTTCCGTTGGTCAGAATTTCGGGCGCTATCGCATCGAGGAGGAGATTGGTGCGGGCGGTATGGGTGTAGTTTATCGTGCATACGACGAAAAGCTGGAGCGTGAGCTCGCCATCAAGGTATTGAAGCCCGGCGCGCTCAACGACGAGGCGGCGCGCAAGCGGTTTCGGAATGAAGCTCTCGTTCTTTCGCGGCTGAATCATCCGTGCATTCAAACCATCCATGACTTTGAGAACTTCGACGGGCACGATTTCCTCGTAAGCGAACTCGTGCCGGGCGTATCGCTTGACGCGCGCTTGCGATCCGGCGCGCTGCCGGAGAAGGAGGTCGTGCATCTGGGGTTTCAGTTGGCGCAAGGCTTGTCTGCCGCGCACGCGGCGGGTGTGCTGCACCGCGACCTGAAACCCGCGAATTTGCGCGTGACGTCAGACGGGCGGCTGAAAATACTCGATTTTGGATTGGCCACGCTGTCACGCGACGCGGCGCTGAGCCTGAGCACCACGCTAACGATGGCCACTGCGCCCAGCGGCATCGCCGGCACCCTGCCGTACATGTCGCCCGAGCAGTTGCTGGGAGAAGAAGTCGATCACCGCAGCGACATCTATTCGACCGGAGTTGTCTTATTCGAGCTCGCGACACAGCAGTTGCCGTTCAGCGATTCGTTGGTTCCGAAACTGACGAATGCCATTCTGCACCAGGCACCGCCTGCTCCCGGGGCGCTAGCTCCGAAACTCTCGACCGAATTCGTCCGCATCGTGCTGAAGTGCCTGGAAAAAGACCCGGAGCTTCGATATCAGTCGGCGAAGGAGCTGGCGACGGACCTGCGGCGGCTGGAAGCAAGGTCAAGCGGCGTAACGGCCGCGGCACCGCCGCGGAAACGGCCTCGGCAGTGGCTCGTTCCAGCGATCGGTGCTGCCGGGGTCTGCGCCTTGATCGCGGCGGCCCTGCTGTTGTGGCCGCGTCTCACACGCAACCTGAGTGCGGGGCTCCCCGCCCTGCGTTGGGAGCGACTTACGAACTTTAATGATGCTGCCGAAATCCCCACGCTGTCGCGCGACGGCAAGCTGGTGGCATTTCTGCGCGGGCCAGGCAGTTTCGGGGCATCTGCGAACCTTGGTCAGGTTTGGATCAAATCTGTGCCGGACGGCGAACCCTTGCAACTCACGAAAAGCGCCTTTAGAAAACAGACGATTAATTTCTCCCTGGACGGCAGCCGGGTGTACTTCACGCAATTAGAAAGTCAGTTTGCCTGGAACACCTACGAACTGCCGTTGCTGGGAGAGCAGCAACCAAGGCTGTTAATGGCCAACGCCACGGGATTGAGCTGGATTGGTAGCGATCGCGTATTGTTCTCCGCTATCAAGACTGGCATACACATGAAGCTTTCCACCTCTAATGCCAGCCGGACCGATGAGCGGGACATCTACGTTCCGCCCGACCATGTGCAAGGGATGGTGCACCGCTCTGCCCGCTCGCCGGATGGCAAGTGGGTGTTGCTGGTGGAAATGGACAGCACTTGGTGGCGACGATGCCGAGTGGTGCCGTTCGACGGCTCAACGGCGGGATGGCAAGTGGGGCCGGAGGGTTCGTGTACCTGGGCCCAGTGGTCTCCCGACGGAAAATGGATGTACTTCACCGTGGATACTTGGACGGCCGGTTTTCACGTCTGGCGGCAGCGCTTTCCCGACGGCGCACCTCAACAGCTGACGCCATCCGGCGCGAGCGAAGAAGAAGGGCTCGCGATGATGCCTGATGGCAAATCGTTTATCACCACCGCAGGCACACAACAGTCCGCAATCTGGCTGCATGACGAAAAGACAGGCGAAAAGCAAATCACCCCAGAGGGTTACTCGTTTTTCCCGACACTGTCACCGGATGGCAAGAGGGTTTATTGTTTGCGCCGGGTAACCGGTTCGCGCTCCTACTTCAGCGGCGAGTTGTGGGTTTCCGACGTCGCGACAGGAGCCGCGGAACGCCTCTTCGCGGGTTTAGTGCTCACGCATTTCTCAATATCGCGGGATGGGAAAAAAGTGGTCTTCGCGACAGAACAGGGGCAGGCTCGATCGGGGATCTGGGTCGGCTGGCTTGACGGCACACAGGCGCCGCGACAACTTACGTTCGGAGGCGAATATCGCGCTTTTTTCCGCGGACCGGGGCAGATCGTGTATCAGGGCACTCAAACTTCGCCGAAGGTCATGAGTATCAACGAAGATGGCAGCGGCCAGGCAGCGGTCTCGGATTTTGACATCATGCAGTTACAAAGCGTTTCGCCTGACGGGCACTGGGCTTTCGTGGGCGTGACGCCCCCCGGTGGGCACGGCGACAGGAACGTGATGGTTGTAGCTGTGCCGCTTGAGGGCGGGGCGCCCATCACGGTATGTGATCACTGCAGCTTCGGGTTCGGCAGCACACGCTCCTCGGCACCGCTGTTCTCGTGGAGTCTTGACGGAAAATGGGTGTTTGTATCTCTGCGGTATTTTCCGTTCGGCTCATCAAAGACAGCGATGATACCCATCAAGTCCGGCGGCGCGCCTCCCAGCTTTGCGAAGGGCTTCGCCAGTGAAGCGGATTTCGCGCATATCCCGGGCGCGCATTTGATTGATCAGAACGACGTATCTTCGGGCATTTCGCCAAGCTACTTCGTCAGCACGCTCCGCTCGGCGAAAGCCAACCTGTTCCGCATCTATCTTGAGCAATGAGTGCCCCGGCTTGGGGGTGAGGCCAGCGCGTCCTGAGATCGGGCGTTTTGCATCATAAATGGTTGTTTCTGTCGAACGCCTGCACGCTGCACTGTGGGATGGACCTGCCGCGGACGTGCTTGTAGAATTGCTCGCATGAAAAAAACGAAATCTAGCAAGCGCGGTTCGGCCCCGAAAGGCAAAGGCGCTCCGAAAAGCGTTGACGACTATCTTGCCGGTGTCCCGCAGCCTGCACGCGGCACTTTGAACAAGATTCGCGCGGCGATTCGGTCCGCCGCGCCTCCGGAGGCCACCGAGGTCATCAGCTATGGGATACCGGCGTTTAAACACAACGGAGTGCTGATATGGTTCGCCGCGTTTTCGAACCATTGCAGTTTGTTCCCTACTGCGGCCGTAATCGAGAAATTCAAGAGCGAGCTTAAAGGCTTCACCATCTCCAAGGGGACCATCCAATTCCCAACGGACAAACCGCTGCCTCCCGCACTGGTTAAGAAAATGGTGAAGGCGCGGGTGGCACGGATCGAAGGCAAGAAACGGCGATGATGGGCGTGCCCGCCCGAGGGGTAAAAGTGTACGAGTGTACCTGCTTCGCCAGCGGGTTGGTACGTCTGAAACTCGCAAGCAGAATGAATTCTTGCAATTCATAGCGGTTGGTGCGAATTTACGTCCATGCAAACACAACTGAACCGACGTGATTTCCTCCTCGGAGCAGAGGCGGTACTGCTGGCTTCCGTCCTGAACCGGGCTTACGCGGGTGTCCCTCCAGCAGCGGTCGCTGCCGACGAGGACTACTGGAAGAAAATTCGCGGGGCGTACACCGGCGACCCGCAGATCCTCAACCTCAACAACGGCGGCGTTGCTCCCTCGCCAACGTCGGTGCTGGAAGCCGAGATCGAAGCCCTGCGTTATAGCAACCAGGCTCCGAGTTACCGGATGTGGCGCGATCTGGAACCGAAGATCGAGGACGTGCGAAAAAAGCTTGCCAGTATGTGGAACACCGATCCGGAATGCATTGCCATCACACGGAACGCCAGTGAATCGCTGCAGATCGCCCAGTTTGGCATCGACCTTGCACCCGGCGACGAAGTGTTGACCACTAGCCAAGACTATCCCCGGATGATCACCACATGGCAGCAGCGTGAACGCCGCGAAAAGATTGTGCTCAAGCAACTGGACTTCGCCGTACCCGTGAATAATCCCGGCGATTTAGTGCGGCTGTACGAGCAGGCCATCACGCCGCGCACCAAAGTCATCCATGTGTCGCACGCGATTTTCCTCACCGGTCAGATAGTTCCCATCAAGGAGATTTGTGCGCTGGCGCGCCAGCGGGGCATCATCAGCATCGTGGATGGGGCGCACGCATTTGCGCACGTGCCCTTCCAGTTCTCCGACGTGGACTGCGATTTTTACGGCTCCAGTCTGCACAAGTGGCTATCGGCGCCCGTCGGGACGGGCATGTTGTACGTGCGTAAGGACCGCATCGAAAAACACTGGGCACTGATGGCTGCGCCGCCCTCGATGGACAAAAATATCCGCAAGTTCGAAGAGATCGGAACTCACCCTGCGGCCATGCATAATGGCATTCTGCAAGCGCTGGAGTTCCACGAACAAATAGGCGCGGAGCGAAAATTCGCGCGCCTCAGTTACTTGAAGAATCGCTGGGCCGAACGCCTGGCCAAAGTTCCTGGCGCCCGAGTGCTTGTCAATCTGGATCCCAATCTGTCCGGCGCCTTCGGCACCATCCACTTCGAAACCATGGACCCAGGGAAGCTCGGCGATGCGCTCCTGGCCAAGTACAACATTTTCGTTACTCCCATCTCGTCACCCAGCTTCAGCGGCATTCGGGTCAGTTCGAATGTTTACACCTCAACCGCGGAGATCGACCGATTCTGCGAAGCCGTGGAAGCAATCGTCCCTCGCGCCTAGGCCTGCAACGATTGGTTCACTCTGGCTTTAGGTGAAGGACGGGTAGCTGCATGGAGACGCTACTTCAGGACTTGCGCTACGGGCTTCGGATGCTGGCGAAATCACCGGGATTCACGACGATTGCGGTATTGACGCTGGGGCTGGGCATTGGCGCGAATACGGCGCTATTCTCCGTACTCAACGGCGTGCTGCTCAATCCCCTGGCCTACCCACAATCCGGGCAGCTCGTCGCGCTTTATGGAAAGACTCCCGGATTCGATCAAGCTTCGATCAACTACCCGAATTTCCTCGATTGGCAGCGCGACACGCAAACATTTTCCTCCATGGCCATCTACCGCAACCAGGATTACAACTTCACCGGCACGGGGGAGGCGGAACGCCTGAGCGGTTACATGATTTCCGCGGACTTTTTTTCGACCCTTGGCGTAAGACCCATTCTTGGGCGCACCTTCCGGACCGACGACGATGTCGTGGGCGGCGCGCCGGTCGTGATTCTGGGCGGCGGCTTCTGGAAACGTAAATTCGGCTCTTCGCTCGAACTCATCGGAAAACCGATCATCCTGAATGGCACTTCCTACACGATCGTGGGCGTGATTTCCTCGGGCTTCACTTTCTATGGGCACGACCGGGATGTTTACACGCCCATCGGGCAATGGAATGGCGCCTCTTTTCGGGACCGCCGCGTGGACGTCAGTTCGCACGGGGTTGCGCGCCTGAAGCCAGGCGTAACGCTCTCGCAGGCGAAAGCCGACATGGACGGCATTGCACAAAATCTCGCCGTGGCGTACCCCGAGGCCGATAAGGCCGTAGGGATCACGCTCGTTTCCATGAAGGAAGACATCGTCGGTAATGTCCAGCCATTCCTGATCGTGCTTCTCGCGGCTGTCGGTTTCCTGCTGCTGATCGCCTGCGCGAATGTTGCCAATTTGCTTCTGGCGCGGTCGATGGGCCGCTCGCGCGAGTTTGCGATTCGCGCGGCGCTGGGCGCGAGCCACGCGCGAGTCATTCGCCACCTTCTCACCGAAAGCATTCTGCTCGCTGGCTTGGGCGGGGCCCTGGGACTTCTGCTCGCATTTTGGGGCACGAAAGCGGTGCTCGGCACTTTGCCTGGCGCTCTGCCACGCGCCAACGAAGTCGCCCTCGACTCACGCGTCCTGCTCTTTACGATGGCGCTCTCGTTGTTTGCCGGAATTATTTTTGGCCTCGCTCCCGCGCTGAAAACTTCCCGTGTGAATTTGCAGGAGATACTCAAGGAGAGCGGCCGCGGTTTGAGCGGTACCCGCCACCGGCTTCAGGGAGTTTTCGTCGCCGTCGAAGTAGCCTTGGCTTTGGTTTTGCTCGTCGGCGCGGGACTGATGATTCGCAGTCTCACGGCGCTTTTGCGCGTCAATCCCGGCTTCAATCCCAGCCACGCGATCACTTTCAGTTTGTCCTTGCCGGCCGCCCCCACAACCAGCTCCGCCGAAACGCGCGCCCGTCTGCGCCAGTTCGACGACAAAATGCATGGCATCCCCGGCGTCCGAGCCGTTTCCGTCACGCTCGGTTCTCGCCCGATGATCCATAATTCCTCTTTGCCTTTCTGGATCGAGGGCCAGCCAAAGCCAGCCAACTTCCAAGAGATGCCCCAGGCGATGTTTTATCTAGTTGAAGCCGGCTTCCAGCAAGCCATGGGAGTCACCCTCGAGCGCGGCCGCTTTATCACGCCGCAGGACGACGAGCACGCGCCGGTGGTCGTGGACATCGACGACGTTTTCGCGCGCACCTATTTCCCTCATCAAAATCCCATCGGCAAGCGCATCAATCTTGCGGGCTTCAACGTGCAAGCCGAAATTGTCGGCGTAGTCGGCCACGTAAAACAGTGGGGGCTCGACGCCGATGCCAAATCGGCCATCGAGGCGCAGTTTGACTATCCGTTCATGCAGCTTCCCGAGAAGCTTATGCCGCTCGCGGCAGATGCTGTGGCTGTCGTGCTGCGCACCGAAGGAGATTCCACCGCCGTCATGGGCTCGGTGCGCCGCGCAGTCGAGGAAATCGATCCACGCGAAGTGGTCTACAACGTCCAAACGATGGAGGAAGTCGTCTCCAATTCGTTTGCTGCGCGGAGGCTCTCGATGATTCTTCTGGGCGTCTTCGCGGCGCTCGCGCTGGTGCTCGCGTGCGTCGGAGTCTACGGCGTGATTTCTTATCTGGTCGGGCAGCGCACTCACGAAATCGGAGTGCGGATGGCTTTGGGCGCGCAACGCGGCGATGTGTTGCGGCTGGTGATCGGCCACGGGGCAAGGATGGCGCTGACCGGCGTGGCGATCGGCGTCGGCGCCGCACTGGGATTGACGCGTCTTATGGCCAACCAACTCTTCGGCGTCAGTGCGCACGACCCGCTGACGTTTGCCGGCGTCGCCCTGCTGTTGATTATTGTGGCCGTCGCTGCCTGCTACATCCCCGCGCGGCGCGCCCTGCGGGTTGATCCGATCATCGCTCTGCGATGCGAATAGTTCTTCGCACAAATGATGCGCAACTATGCCTCGGAACAACCTCCTGGAAACATGTGGGGCCTTGCGGAAATTACTGGCCATCGGTCTCGCAACGGGAGGAGAACCGCGACAAACAAGTTTGAGAGCACCGGAGCGGCGCCGTTTGCGTGAAGAGCAGGGGCAAGAGTGCCCAACAAATTCAGCCGACGCGATTTTGATTGAGCTTCTGAGCTTCGTCCAGCCAGCGCTCTACAACTGGCGCGTATTGGGGGGCCGTCTCTAGAAACGTAACGCCAGCACCCATGTTTTGTTGAGAGTAGACGATTTTCGATTTTGCTTCGAAGTAGGCGTCCCCGGCCGAAATTTTGACCAGGACCAGGGTTCCCACAGGGAACGGATTCATCATGTCCAGATAGCAGCCATGAAGACTCAGCTCGCTGACGCGCGTGGCGATGCGCACGTCCGAGGCTTCTTCAATTAGCTCGGCGCTGGCTATGAACGTATACCTAGGTGTGCGACGTCGTTCTGCTCCCAATGAATTGCCTCCGAACGGATGTGTCTCTCCTATGATGTTACGACGGATTGAACAAATGTTGCTGGCTAGTAGCCCAAATCATTACTAGTAGAACTCCGGTTAAATGCTGACTGCAGGCCGCCAACTCGCGGGGAACAGCAGCGTTTCGAGGAGGCAGCGCAAGCTGTTAGAAACTTGCGAGGGTGATAGGATACCTGCCGCCGGAAGCGGGTTTGCGCGTTGCCCCGATGCGGGCGGGCGCATGCGGTTTTATTCGCGATAGCGAATCGCGCCGGTCTTCGGCAAAGAGGAAATTGTTAAACATGAAAAAACTAATTCTTTTACTTTTTGTTTTGCAAGCGCTGAATGCTCAGACGCTCTTTGCGCAAGATGCGGCGGAGAGCAAGGCGGACAAAGGCGAACGCCATGAGTTCGTGATCGCTAATTTCAAGACGGAGAGCGGCGTCACTCTGCCGCAGGCACGCGTGGTCTATGGAACGTATGGCAAATTGAACGCGTCGAAGGACAACGCAGTGCTGTTGCCGTCGCACTACATGGCGAACTTCCACGGCTATGAATGGCTGATCGGAGCGGACAAAGCTCTCGACTCGTCGAAGCTTCTTCTTGTGGCCACGGAGTTGTTTGGCAACGGCAATTCCTCTTCACCTAGCAACACCCCAGAGCCATATCACGGGCCGCGATTCCCAGTGACGAGCATTCGCGACAACGTGGAAGCGGTACACCGCATGCTGACCGAGGAGCTGAAGATCACGCACTTGCGCGCGATTGTGGGATTTTCCATGGGAGCACAGCAGGCTTTCCAGTGGGCGGTGAGCTACCCGAGTTTTGCGGATCGCATCGTAGCGACTTCCGGAACGGCGAAGACCTATGGTCATGGCATAGTGCGTCTGGAAAGCGAAATAACTGCCTTGACGACGGATCCGGTATTCGCCAACGGCGACTACAAGGAGCAGCCGAAGAAAGGGATCGAAGCGTTTGCGATTGTCTGGACAGCCTGGCTTTTTTCGCAGGAGTGGTGGCGGAAAGAGATGTGGCGGGAGGGAGCCAAGCCGGGCACAACCTTCGAGAGCTTTGTGAACGGCTTGAAGACGAATTTTATTCCGGGGGCGGACGCCAACAATTTGATTTTGCAGATGAGGACTTGGGAAAAGCATGACGTGGGAACCACGCCGGGATTTGGCGGAGACGTGGAGAAGGCGCTTGGGTCGATCAAGGTTCCGTTTTTGTACATGCCGTCGGAGACGGATTTGTATTTCCCTATGAGCGACGCGAAATACGAGGCGAGTTTTATGAAGACGGTCACGCTGATGCCGATTCCGTCGTTGTGGGGACACCCGGCGGGCGCGGCGGCTGATCCAGCGGACGCTAAATTCTTGAACGAAACGATCGGCAAATTTCTTTTGGCCGGCAACTAGCCGGCGGACCAGTGGCGAAAATGAACGATCGAACAAGAGCCCGGGAGCTGGCGGCGGAATTCATCCGGAAGGGTGATCCAACCGGATGGTTCGAAGAACTTTACAAAGAGGGAGAAGCAGGCAAGAGCATTGTGCCGTGGGCGGACAGCGGGACGAATTCTGGTCTCGTTGAATTCTGGAGTATGCACCGGCAAGCGACAGACGGAAAGAAGGCCCTGGTGATAGCTTGCGGGCTGGGGGATGACGCGGAGCAATTGGCGGCGTGGGGATTCGAAACGGCGGCTTTTGATATTTCGGAGACAGCCATTCGGACGGCGCGCAAGAGGTTTCCGAAGAGTGAAGTGAAGTACAGCGTAGCGGATTTGTTTCAGCCGCCGGCGGAATGGGAGCGCGCATTTGATTTCGTTTTTGAGGCAAACACTGTGCAGGCTCTCCCTGTCAACATCCGCGCACAAGCGATTCAAAGAATCGCTGCCTTTGTGCGGCCGGGGGGCAAGCTACTTGCGATAGTCCGCGGGCGGGAGGTGGACGAGCCCGAAGGAGAGCTGCCGTGGCCGCTCACCCGCACTGAATTAGGAGAATTTATTCGTGCCGGGCTCGCTGAGCAGAGTTTCGAGGTTTATTTTGATGCCGAGGAGCCGCCGTCACGAAGATATCGCGTATTGTATGCGAGGCCAGAGTGACGGGATGTATAGGGTGAAAAAGGGAGAAACGTCTTGGGCGAGAAACTGATGGCGAGCAGGAAATTGGATCGAGTAAGAAGAATGGCTGCGAAATTCACTGAGCTACATACGCGCGGTTCTGTCCCGCTTTTGTTAGCGGTTGCGCTTCTTGCCGCGATTCCCTGTTGCGCGATGGGGCAGGCGGCGAAGACGGAGAGCAACCTTGCTGGATCGTGGAAGGGGGAGTTGGGGGAAGGCGCAGGAAAGTTGCATCTTATTTTGACGATAACGAAGCTGGCTGGCGGCGAATATTCTGGAGAATTGGTGAGCGTGGATCAGGGCGCAAGTCTTCCGATGGAAAACGTCACGCTGAAGGACGATGCCGTGCGGTTTGAGGTAAAAGCGGTAGGTGGCGTCTACGAAGGCAAATGGAACGCGGCGCGGACGGAGATTGCTGGGACGTGGACGCAGAGCGGCGTTCCGGCGCAGCCGCTGAAGTTTCAACGCTCGGTGGAAGATTCTGCAGCCAAGGAGAAAACCGCCCAGAGTATGCCGGAGGGACCGAAGGAAAAGCCCCTTTCAGCATTTGTGGACGTGGTCGTCCCGATTGCACCGTCGGCATTTAAGGCGGATGGGAAGTGGCATCTCGTTTATGAACTACACCTGAACAACATGGATCGATGGAACTACCAGGTGACGCGGGTGGAAGCGATTTCGGGCGACGCGGCGGCGCGGTCGCTTGTGACGTATACAGGCGCGGGATTGGAAGCGGTGATGAGGCGGCCCGGGCAGCCCGGGGCGGCGGAAAAAGCGAAGTTGGCGCCAGGAACGATGGGTGTTGTTTACATGTGGGCGACGCTGGACACGCAGGAAGCGGTGCCGGCGACCATCCGGCAGCGATTGACCGTTAAAGTGGGAACGTATCCGGAAGAGATGACTATTGAAACCTCGCCGATTTCGGTGGGGCGTCAGGCCATTCAGATCAGCGCGCCGCTCCGTGGTGATCATTGGTTCGCGGCCAACGGGCCTTCGAATAGTTCAGGGCACAGGCGAGCGTTGATTCCGATTGACGGCCACGCGGCGATCGCGCAGCGCTTTGCCATTGATTGGGTGAGATTGCGAGACGATGGGAAGACGTTTCAGGGAGATGAAAAAGACAACAAGAATTATCTGGCCTATGGGAATGATGCGCTGGCTGTGGCGGACGGTGTCGTGAGCGAAGTGAAGGATGGGATTCCAGAGAATATTCCTGGCGAAAATTCGCGGGCTGTGCCGATTACGCTGGAAACCGTGGGCGGGAACCACGTGATTTTGGATATTGGCGAGGGGCGCTTTGCGTTTTATGCGCATTTGCAGCCGGGATCGCTGCGGGTGAAGCTCGGGGATAAAGTCCGGCGCGGACAGCTGGTCGGGCTGGTAGGAAATTCGGGAAACTCCACGGAGCCTCATCTGCACTTTCATATCGAGAACGGGAGCTCCCCGCTTGGGGCGGAGGGACTGCCATACACGCTAGCGTCGTTCGAAGTAGTGGGTCACGGCGAGGGCTGGAAACCGGCGGACGCGAAAGGGCCCGCGGAAGTGCATAAGAACGAGATCCCGATGGAAAATGAGGTCGTGAATTTCGCAGAGAAACCCTAGAAAGACAAAAGTGGTGCGAAAGTCAGAAGAGCGGAATGCATTGAAAAATGATAGGAACTAAACCTCGAGCTGCGGAACGCAAGGTTCCGCAGCTCGAGGCGGCCCAAGAGAAACCTATTTTGACGGCTCCTTCTTGTGG
>JBGPLB010000155.1:0-12380 GCA_041486245.1 Candidatus Acidiferrum sp. | reverse complement strand
GGAGAAGAGCTGAGAGCACCTAGTGGGAAACGAGAACGCGATAAATTACTTCGAATCGGAACCTACATGCGTCTTCATATATGCACGTGAAAGAGCTCGAAAAAGGGGCCGGGAATCCGGTGTGGGGTTCCGGATTCCCGGGGGGTTGCATCGTCTGGGGCGGGGTGTGGATCAGGGGTTGGTACGGGGGAGGCCTGCGACCAGGGTGATTTGGCCCTGCGTCTCAATTTTCGAGACCTGGGCCATTTCCTTCTCTCGTCCCGATTTCAAGAGTTGCCGTCCGCGGGAATTTCCCGCGGTCCAGACTTGCGAGAGAAAATAGTGATCACCGTAGCGGTTGAAGACGAGTTTTGATTGGGATTGAATTTCATTCGCGACGACAGCGTTGGAGTTGATAATTGCCGACGCTGCAGGATCTTTGCGGTCAATCAGGATCAGCGTCCTCTCCGGGCCCGAAGCCTGAACGGAGTACTCTCCCGCCGGAAGCGCCTGGTTGCCGGCCACGAAATCAAAGGGGATGTTTACGACCAACGGTTCCTGCGCCTGTGCCACTCGCGTTGATGCCATAACGGTAAGGGCAGTCAGAGCTGCCATAACCAAAGCTCGCGTTTTCATGGGACCCTCCTCTTTCCTATCCGCTGGCGGCGTCCAGGTTGAACTCTCATTCGACGTGTAAGTTTGCCTGCCCAGCGCCTCAACATGCTGCGCACTTTCGCGCATTCCTTCTGCGAACACAATGCACGGACGATGAACTGCAAGCAGACCGCAGGTGAACAAGCAACTGCTCGAAAATAGAGGAGTTAAGTTTGCGCCAGGCTGAGTCGCGATTTTTGGGAGGAGTGGTATAGTTTGGGGTCACAGGGAATAATGCGAATGTCGAGGCCTGCGAGCAGCGCGAATATTGTGCGCTTTGAAGCGTTCGAAGTCGATCTGCGCGCGCAGGAACTATACAAAGGCGGGCGGAAGATCAAACTGCAAATCCAGCCATTTCATGTGCTTGCGATGCTCCTGGAGACTCCGGGAGAAGTCGTCACACGGGAAGAGATGCAAAAAAGACTTTGGCCGGCGGATACGTTTGTCGACTTTGACCATAGTCTGAATACCGCGATCAAAAAGTTGCGTCAGGCGCTTGGTGATGACAAGACGAAGCCGCGCTTCGTCGAGACGTTGCCGAAGCGCGGGTACAGGTTTCTCGCCACCGTCAAGGGAAACGCCGCACCGTCCGCACGTGCCGCAGACTCCACACAAACGAGTGCACGCACGGCGCAAGGGCCGCAAGATGGGCTTGCCTCGTCCTTGATAGGGCGTGTGGCGAAACTCTCCTGCGAGGATGGATTTTCGTTCGCCTTGGTGGCGATTGATGAGGCAACTGCCGCGGAGCGGCGAAAGCTGGATACGGCGAATGACGACGTGGGGCTGTCTCTATTGATCGCTTCCCAGAGATTGTTGCTGGTCGCAGACGGAACGCCGCTGAGAATTCTCGAGGTGGAGAGGGAGCATTCGCGCTGCCAGGCGCGAATTTTGGAGGGCGAGCATTATGGGAAGACGGCTTTGCTGCCGCTGAAGTTACTTTTGGAATCGCCTGAGCTCAATTCCATTCGCGGGCCCCGACAATGGAGCCTTGGAGGCTAGCGTCGGACGTTCAGCTGGGGTGGCGAATGCGCTCCGCGAGGGCTCGCGCACGCTGCCTGCCAACCTGGACAAATCGGGAATCGCCCGCGATTTGATCGAGCGTTGGCAAAGCGCGCTGCGGTTCCGGCAGCAGTTTGTGATTCAAGTCCGTTTCGAACTGTAGTAGAGCATCGTTGATGCCAAGGCGGTCGTACTTCATGCGGCGTTCGAGCAGCGCGACCAATTCCTGTTGACGCGCCAGTCCTTCGAAGATCTGCATTAATTGAGAGGCCGCGGAATTCAGGGTGTAGTTGAATTTTGTTTCGTGGCTCTCCGTGCCTTTTTCCCAGCGAAAGGTTTTCTCGCCCAGATTGGCTATTCTGCGGTGGACATCCAGATCCTGTCCCTGGAAATATTTTAATTGTGCGGCCAATTCGAACATTTTCTCGCGCAAGGGAGCGCTTATCTCGAATGGCGAAGCCCCAGGTTCCTCATCGAGCTGCCGGATTTCATAGGTCGCCGCATCGGAATCGTCGCGCACAATAATCTCAATGAACTCCGGCGAGCTGGATTTAAAAATGCGGCGATAGCTGAGTTTTGCGTGGGCAGGCGCCGGAGCCGGCGCACCCGCGGCCTCCTCCGCGGGCGAACTCAGTAGGACGCTCGCCAGCCCGGCCAGCAGAAAAAAACGCATTAGGCAGGTCTTCATCGCGTCGTTAAGATGCGCGGAACCGCGCGGTGAGTTGCGCCGTTCCGTCGAACGGCCGTCCTTGCTGCAATAGGCTTGGGCCGCAACTTTGCCATTGCGCCATTGTCCGGAAGTCCAAAGCGTTGCCGGGCCTGTTCCGCCTGCAAATGGCAAAGCGCCACCGCGAGAGCGTCCGCGGCATCCGAAGGTTCCGGAGTCTCCGTCAAATCGAGCAGGGCCCGGACCATCAATTGCATTTGCCTTTTGTCCGCATGGCCGTAACCGGCCACGGAGGCCTTGACCTCTCGCGGCGAATAGCTGTGCACCGTCACGCCTCGCTCCGCGGCAGCCAAAAGCACCACTCCGCGCACCTCGGCAAGAAGCAAGGCCGTTCTCATGTTCAGAGCCGTAAAGACCGATTCCACGGCGAGGGCGTCCGGCAAAAACTCGTCCAGCAGGTTGCACAGGAGCGCGTGGACATCCTGCAAGACCGCACCGGCGCACTCCCGCTGCCTCTTTGGCGCCACTTTCAATGCACCATAACGCAGCATACGGCAGCTCCGCCCGTCGCTCTCGATGATTCCGTAGCCGGTGGGCCCCGCGGCTGCCGGGTCCACGCCCAGCACGCGGAAACAGCCGTTTTTGACGCCGGAAATGCCCGCTGGGATCGCCCCTTTCATCGACCTAAGTCTACGGCGTTCGCCGCGTCTCTGCCAGGGCTTTGTCTCCGATTCTCTTGCCAAAACTAAAACGGCCATCCGAGAACGCCCGAATGGCCGAGTGAAATCAGACAAAGAGTCAAGTCCTCCCTCGTACAATTGCGCTTAGTTCGCTCCCACCGCCGCTTGAATCTCCGACTCATCGATGTCGAAGTTCGCGTAGACGTGTTGTACGTCGTCGTGCTCCTCGAGTGCTTCGACCAGCCGCACCATCTGCGTGGCCTGTTGTCCTGTAAGCTTGATGTAATTCTGCGGAACCATTCCGATTTCCGCGGACTCTGGCGTGATGCCCGCCTTGGTCAGCGCTTCCTTAACTTTTTCAAGCGCTTCCGGCGGCGTCACGATGTACCACCCGGAACCATCGTCCTTCAAATCCTCCGCACCCGCTTCCAGCACGATATCCATCATCTTGTCTTCGCTGGCCGCTTCCTTGGGCACAACGATTTCACCTTTGCGATGGAACATCCATCCCACGGCGCCGGCTTCCGCCAAGTTACCGCCATTCTTGCTCATGAGGTGCCGAAATTCGCCGACAATGCGGTTGCGGTTCGTGGTCACCGCTTCGATCAGCATCCCCACGCCGCCCGGGCCATAGCCCTCGAAGGTCACTTCTTCGTACTGTTCACCTTCGAGCTGGCCGGTGCCGCGCATGATGGCCCGCTCGATATTTTCGTTTGGCATATTCTCGTTCTTGCCGGCAAGTATCGCGGTGCGCAGACGAGGATTGGAATTCGGATCGCCACCGCCGATTCTGGCAGCAATGGTAATTTCGCGGATCACTCGTGTAAAGACGCGACCGCGCTTCGCGTCGGTGGCCGCCTTCTTATGTTTAATGGTGGCCCATTTTGAATGCCCGGACATGACAGATCCTCTTTTTAGCGTGTTCCCGGCCTTGCGGGATCCACGTTGGGTGAAATTTCGTGCGGCCGCGCGCCACCTGCGTGGCGGTTAGGCAATTTTACCCCGCAAGGCGGGGCGCATCTGTGCGGAGACTTAGGGTAAACCGCAAACCCCTGCGGAACTGAGCCAGTCTAGCACACCCGCCATGCCCTCGAAAACATGGGGATTAGGGAGAATACGCCGGGCAATCGACGTACTTCAATTTGGGCACTTCCCCTACGGCTCACGCCTTGTGCCATGCTTTCGCATCGCTTCGGCAAACTGTGAGGCGATGACATCCCATGAAAAATATCGGGCGTAGGCCTCCCGGCTGCGTTTGGCGAGCTGCGCACGGAATGAAGGATCCGCCAGGACGCTAACAAGGGCAGGGCCAAAGTTATTTGAGTCCTCAGGGGGCACCAACACAAGGCCAGCTTCCGTTAGCGGCGCCGCCGTCTCCCAGCCTTGACTCGCAATCACCGGCAAACCGCAGGCGATGCCGGCGATTGCGCTGCCTCGCCGGGTCGAGATCGGCCCCCTCACGGAAAGCATTACGTCACAGGAGACCAGCAAGCGCACGATCTGATCCGCGGACAGAAGCCCGTGCACGCTCACTTGCACTGGAGCCGACCCCAATCTTTCCTGCAGCTGGGTCCTTGCGATTTCAGAATTTCGTCCGAGAACAACGATGTGTATGGGACCAATGTGTTCTGTTGCAAAGACAGCCGCCGCAGCGATCAATTTTATTTCTTCTGTGCCCGCTTTTCCCCCAGTCACAGAAAAAACAGCAACCGCGGGCGCGGCCTCCTTTTTGACGTCCGCTTTCTGCCAGGCTTGTTCCGGAGACGGCAAATTTGCGCCCACTGGAATGAAGACACTTTTTTGCGAAGGGGCGGCAATCCACGAGATTTTTTCCTGGGGGATCGTGAAGATGGATAAATCGGCCAATCGCGTGGCATTGCGCATGGTATGGAGCTGCACGGCACGCCGAATGCGGTCGACGAGGCGTGAGCCAAAGTAGCTTTCTGCGTCATGAAACACAACCGCGCAATGCGCTCCACTTTTCTTCAAATGACGAAGCAGCTTTAGGAAGCGCCACGGAAAGCCGCGCCGCGACCAGGCCAGGGCGGTGTATTGCAGCAGGAACCAGGAGTTTTCCTGCCCCGGGAATTTCTCAGTAAATTCTGAGAGTGCGGTGGCCCAGCCGGCTTCCATCCAGCGCACCCTGGCTACCGTTAGCGAAGTTCCCTGCGCGGCGAGCGCTGAAGCCAGATAATGGCAATAGTCTTCGACGGCGTCCGTCGGCGAATCCGCACGACCGAGGACCGCCACGCAGCGGTTATGCATTCGTGGAACACTCTGCTGAGACAATGTTCGCCAGTTCGGCGGAACGATTGAACTAATTCTGCCGCCAGTGGAAGGTTATCACGTGGGTTGGCATCGCAAAACCAGTGCACTCGCCCATGATATTGAGCGTACACGAATCCGCGACGCCAGCTGGAAACGACATTGACGGGAAACGCCTCACAACCAGGGAAGCTGCTATTCGAAAGGCAAATTTCTTCTGAACTGTGGCGCTCCAGCATGCCTACCACGTTCTCGAAACCGGGTATACTCGCTCCTGGGGCGCTCCTTGCTTTCGATTCGCTTCTATACATTAGCCGCGCTTTACTTCCAAATCGCACGGTCCTGCCATGCCTGACCGCCGCTACCGCGTACTAGCCGTTGCCACCCACCCCGTCCAATACATGGCGCCGCTTTTTCGACGGATGGCTGCTCATCCTGGCTTTGATTTGCACGTTGCATATTGTAGTCTTCGCGGCGCCGAAGCCGCCCACGACCCAGAGTTTGGAGCAACGATTCAATGGGATGTTCCCTTGCTAGAGGGCTACTCCTGGTCGCACATTCCCAACCACGGTTCTGGCGCCGAGACCTTCCTCGGCCTGCGCAATCCGGGACTCGCAAAGCTCATCCGCGACGGCAACTACGATGCAGTGCTGTGTTTCGTCGGCTACGTACGCGCCACGTTTTGGATCGTCTGGCGCGCTGCCAAGTCTTCCAAGACGGCTTTTCTGTTCGGCACAGACACGAACACGCTCGCTCCCCGCGATGGCCGAATGTGGAAGAGAACAGTGAAGAAAATTTTCTGGCCGCGCCTGTTTCGTCTGGCCGATCAGGTAATAGTTCCTTCGTCCGGCGCGCGTGACCTCATGGTGTCTCTCGGCTTAACCGCCGATCGTGTCACTCTCACGCCCTACAGCGTCGATAACGACTGGTGGATGAAACAATCCGCAACCGTAGACCGTGCCGCCGTCCGCGCTTCCTGGGGAGCTTCCGCGGCTGACGCCGTCATTCTATTTTGCGCCAAGCTCCAGCCGTGGAAACGGCCGGGCGACCTGATTCGCGCCTTCGCCGAAGCTCAGCTTGCGGATGCTCTGCTGGTCGTCGCGGGGGAAGGTCCGCTGCGCGGGGGGCTCGAGTCGCAGGCAGCGGCTCTGGGAATAGCAAGGCGAGTCCGCTTTCTCGGCTTCGTGAATCAGTCGCAACTGCCCGCCGTCTATGCATCGGCCGACCTCATGGTGCTTCCTTCGGAATACGAACCTTTCGCCGTGGTCGTGAACGAGGCGATGTGCTGCGGATGTCCCGTGGCCGCCAGCGACCGCGTCGGCGCGGCCCGCGATCTAGTCGCGCCCGTTCGGCAGGAATTTGTTTTTCCTTGCGGCAACGTCGCCGCCCTCGCCGTCCTCCTAAAAGACGCGGTGGGCGATCGCGCGCGGCTCGCCTCGCTGGGCCACGCCGCCGTCGCTCAGATGCGCACTTGGTCGCCGGAGAGAAACATCGCAGCAACGTTCGAGGCGATTGAAATTGCCGTGTCGCGGGTCGGCCGCCGGCCACGTGCGTCGCTTCCCGATTCGGCCGGCGTACATATCGCTCCTGACGCTCCCGGGAAATTCCGCGAATGAAGCTCCTTGTCTACTCTCATTTTTTTGCGCCGAGCGTCGGCGGAGTCGAGTCCATCGTTCTGTCTCTGGCTCGGGGCCTCGCGGGGCTTCGCAAACCCGGCGGCGATCCCGAATTCGAGGTTAGTCTGGCTACGCAAACCCCCGCGGACAGGTTTGACGATGGCCCGCTTCCTTTTCGTGTAGTGCGGCGGCCAACTTTGATTAAATTGTGGGATTTGATTCGTGCGTCCGACGCCGTTCATCTTGCAGGACCCTCAATGGCGCCCCTTTTTCTCACGTTTCTTGCGGGCAAGCCCGTGGTCGTCGAGCATCACGGGTTTCAAACGATTTGCCCGAACGGCCAGCTTCTCATAGAGCCCGTCGGCGTTCCGTGCCCGGGCCACTTCATGGCGGGACGGCACGGGGAATGCCTGCGCTGCAATGCTGGTCAAGGCTGGCTTGCTTCTCGCAAACTTTGGCTGCTGACTTTTGTGCGACGATTCCTTTGCCGGCGAGTATCCATCAACATCACGCCGACTGTCTGGCTTGGCAATTTGCTGCAACTTCCACGAGTCGTTGCGATTCCGCACGGACTAGAATTTAATGCCGCTCCGCCAATGCATCCCGCGCCTTCCGCGCATCTGCCGGTTATCGCGTTTCAGGGACGGTTGGTCACGACGAAAGGTGTTGGCATCTTGTTCGAGGCGGCACGCCTACTCCTTGCGCAGAATCGCTTGTTCGAGTTGCTCGTCATCGGCGACGGTCCAGAACGCTCACTTCTCGAGCGTCTTTCAAACGAAGCTCCGCTCGCTGGGCATGTTCGTTTCGCGGGACGCCTGCCTGGAGCGCAACTCGACGCCGCGCTCGCGGAAGCTTCTGTCGTCGTTGTGCCGTCCCTCGGCGGAGAAGTTTTCGGCCTGGTCGTCGCCGAGAATATGTTGCGGGGTCTACCAGTGATCACGTCCGACCTCGGAGCTTTCGTCGAGGTTCTTGGTGATGGCGGCCTCACATTTCGCACGGGGGATGCTGCGGAATTAGCTCGAGAGCTCGCGCGTCTCCTGGATGATCCCACGCTCGCTTTCCGCCTCGTCGAGCGAGGGCGCCAACGCGTTATCGAATTTTGCGATTTCCAACGCATGCTGCAAGCCCATGCGCGTGTTTACAGGTTGGCTCGGACCTGACCTGTCCGAGAAGGCAGGTACGCCCTGCGTCACATATTTGGAAACTCAAAGGAACTTGGGAGCGCCGGGGTCTACACTGGCTAGACAGAACACGATGTGGACAGCCTCAAGTACTTTCTCGCAGACGCCCGAAAATGGGCCCCACTCGTGGCAGGAGACGGAGAATATGAAACGCGCGCTTATTTTTCTCACGGGATGCTTGGTGACGCTCTTGGTGGCTCGTGGCGTTGTGGCCTCGCCGCAAGCCAGAGGAAGTTCCACGTTGAGCGGCGTGGTCATCGGACCGGATGACAAACCCGCCCCGCATGCCAACATCTCGTATCAATACTCCGACGGAAGCGGGCCACATGCGGCGCGCGCCGACGCGCATGGGCGATTCACGATTCCGCATCTCCGGGCCAGCAGCTACGACATTCGAGCCTCAGCAGACGAAGTCTTTTCTGATTGGGAAAGGAATATCCCGCTGCGCAAGGGGCAGACCAAGTCTGTGGAATTGCGGCTGATCTACGCGAAGGAAATGCCCAAGTCTGATTCGAACAAAAAGAAGAAACCGTAGATTTCTCTGTACGGCTTGAAGCTGGACAGTGAGAATCCCAGCAAGCTGTCCACGCTAATGGACGAACAGCTCTGCCAAGTCATGCAGGTCTTGCGCAGACGTGTCGGAGACCGCGCAAAACTCCATCCCCTGATGGCGCCAGTGAACCCACTGATAGCCTTGCCGCGAGCCGGGCGGGTGAATCGGCGTGTCCGGTTCTTTGGTCGGCCAGACAAAGACGTTGACGAAATGTTTGCGGCGTCCGTAGACCAGCGCTGCGACGTTACGCTCGCCCAACACATCGAGACGGCCCCCCAGCAATGGAAAGCCTTCATCCACAAAATCGTGCACGGGCGGCACGAAGTCCAGTTTGCCGTCAAACCATGGCTTGACCGTGTGCTGGTCCGTGGAAGTCACGTCGGTGAGATGCCCGGGTTGCAGCGAGCGAATATGCGCGTCGATGACTTCCGCTGCCGTGACCGATTCAGGGCCAGTGGCGCGGAAACGCGGCAAGGAAAACCAAGCTATTCCGGTCACCGCCAAGATTGCAGCAGCTACTGCGAGCCAGCGCCACGCGGCAACTGCTGAACCGCCGGAGCTAGTGGCGGAGCTTTTGAGTTCCCCGCGAATCTTCCTCCGCAATTCCGCCGGAGCGGTTTCGTAAAGCTGCGCGCGTTGAAACGAGGAGCGAAGCGACTCTATGGCTCCCAGAGTTGTCGTGCACTCGCGGCAATCCTCGAGGTGCCGTTCGAACTCGGCGGCACGCACGGCGTCCAGTTCGCCGTCGAGATAGGCGTGAAGGAGCGTCCCTGGGAAATCACAGCTCATGGGGCGCCTCCTGCTGGGCAGGTTGCGTCAAGGCGCGCTGCAGTCGCTGCCGTGCCCTTGCGAGCGCGGACATGACCGTCCCGATCGGAACGCTGGTAATCGCGGCTATCTCTTTATACGAACAGCCCTCGAATTCGCGCAGCACAAGCACTTCGCGAAAGCGTAAAGGAAGTGTTTCGAGAGCCCGCGCCAGCCTTTCGCGATTGTCTCCCGCGATGGCCAGCGTTTCCGGTGTCGCGGCAGACTGTTGGTGCAGGTCTTCGTCGAATTCGGTCATGAGCTCCACTTGGCGATTTTTCTCCAGCCACGTATAGCAAGTATTACGTACGATCTGCAGTAGCCAAGCTCGCGCATCGCCGCCGTTAAAGCCCCGAAAAAAACGAAACGAGCGCAGCATCGCTTCCTGTGCGACGTCCTCCGCGTCGGCCCGGCTTCTCAGCAGCCAGCGCGAAAGATTGAATGCAGCATCAAGATGAGGCAACACGAGCTGCTCGAAGCGAGCCCGGTCTTGCGAATCCAACACGTCCCAACCCTTCCCCTGGCCCGTAATACTCATGGACGAGAACCACCTTGGAGCCGATTTTATTCCACTTTATCCAATATATGTGACGAATTAGTTTCTCTGAAGTGAGCGTAAGAAAATTGGAATAAGCGCATGCCTCGCTTGGTCTGCACAGATGAAACACGTCCCATGGCGGCGCGGGACTCCCTGGACGTTCTTTAACCCGCGCCGCTCCTGCCAAAAATGCGCAGTCGTGGGAAACGCATACGAATTTGTGCGTATGCCAGAAGTGTCTTCAGGAGGAAGAAAAAATGACTGGCAAGACAAAAGATGAAATTTTGCACGATCACAACCAGGACGGAGTTGATCGCCGCGGATTTTTGAAGTGCATGGCATGGGCCGGCACAGGCGCCTTCTGCGTAATGCAGGGTGGTGTTCTGAAATCCTACAGCATGAGCCGGCTGTCGGAGATGAACGCCGCCGAACTCAAAGGCGAATTGAGTTTCGTGCAAATCAGCGACAGCCACATGGGCTTCAATAAGGCCGCGAATCCAGATGTTGCCGCTACCTTGCAGGCCGCCGTTGATAAAATAAATGCGTTATCCACTCCCCCGGAGTTTTTGCTGCATACCGGAGATATCAGCCACCTCTCGAAGCCCGAGGAGTTCGACGGCGTTAGCCAAATCCTGAAAGGCGCCACGGCGAAGGATGTCTTCTTTGTCCCCGGAGAGCACGACGTTTTAAACGATGACGGCAAAGAATATTTCGAGCGTTTCAGCAAGGGCGCTCAGCCGGGAGGGTGGTACAGCTTTGAAAAGAAGGGCGTGCACTTCGTTGGTTTAGTGAACGTAATGAATCTGAAAGCCGGGGGACTGGGGACTCTTGGGCACGAGCAGCTCGAGTGGCTCGAAAAAGACGTCAAGCATCTTAAGTCCAGCACGCCCATCGTCGTTTTCGCGCATATCCCGCTGTGGACGGTTTATCCGGAATGGGGATGGGGAACCGAGGACAGCGCGCAAGCCCTTGGGTACCTGAAAAAGTTTGGCTCCGTGACCGTTCTCAACGGACACATTCATCAGACCATGCAAAAGGTCGAGGGGAACGTCACATTTCACACCGCGTGTTCCACCGCTTTCCCGCAGCCAAAGCCTGGCGAAGCACCTTCGCCCGGACCGATGAAGGTGCCCGCGGAACAGCTGCGAAGCCTCCTGGGCATAACGGATGTGAATTACATCCGCGGCCAACATGCGCTGGCAGTGGTTGATTCAACGCTGGGGTGAGCGAGAAGAGCACCCACGGGCATACAAGCAAGCCAAGATTGAAAATCAAAGGAGAGGAAAAAATCATGTGGAAAAGTGTGTTCATAGCAACTGTGATGGTGACGGCGGTGATGGGTTTGGGCGGAATCCAGCCCAAGCACAATGGCATCCTCGCGAGCGCGCAGGAAAAAACTGCTTCAACGGCCGAAGTGAAAATTGACAATTTCTCATTCGGCCCGGCGGCCATCACCGTACCGGTGGGAACCACCGTTACCTGGATCAATCGCGACGACATCCCGCATACCGTCGTGAGCACCGAAAAAGTATTCAAATCCAAGGTTCTCGATACCGACGAAAAGTTCTCTTACACCTTCACGAAACCCGGCGAGTATCCCTACTTCTGCTCAATCCATCCGAAGATGACCGGAAAAGTTGTCGTTCAGTGATCGCCCGCAAGAGGAGGATGGAACTTGCACCCATTTGACATCAAAGCCGCATTCTTCGCGAGGCACGCGCAGCACGTTGTGCTGATCCACTTTCCGATCGCGCTGTTCATTGCCGGCGTGGTGTTTGATTTCCTCTCGCAGAGCACTAAGAGGCGTGTCCTGGCGGAGGTGGCCTATTACAATTTGCTCGGCGCAGCGATTACCGTGCTGCCGGTACTCGCGACCGGTCTTCTCGCTTGGCAGTTCCAACTCGAGGGCCAAAAACTCAAAGGCGTTCTGCTCATGCATTTGGTTCTGGGTTTCACGTCGATGCTCCTCATCTGGATCGCCTGGGGTCTTCACGCACGCTCACGACGAGAAAGGCAAAGATTGCAGAGGACTCCTCCAATCTTCCGCCTTGCGCTAGAAACAGTGGCCGTGTTTATTGTGGGGCTCACGGGTCACCTGGGCGGATTTCTCAGCGGCGTGAATGGCCCCAGCTAGTACCTTTTGGTCTTCAACATGTCACGTGATTGGCATTTAAACTACTGCAAATAAAGGACATATATGCGTAATGGTCCCTGCTCAACGGCGTTGGTCTAGTACCACGACTGGGGTACCCCGCCCACTGGCTCTAGCGGCCCATTGAGGGCTCCACATACGCCGCGTAGTCTTCTAAGAACGGGTTGGGGGCCGCGCGGGGACAGCGGCTCCGCAAGGGGCCGTGTGCGAGCTACCCAACCCGCCACTCTAATTTTTCCCTGGCTAGCGGCATTATTTGAACCCCTACCCGTTGAGCTCCAAGATTTCC
>JBGPLB010000154.1:0-12397 GCA_041486245.1 Candidatus Acidiferrum sp. | reverse complement strand
ATCGATGTTCTGACGCCCATTGAAGACGCGACCGCGGGCGGATACCGGCAGATGGCGCTGGCTGTGCTTGAAGATTTGAGGAGCCGCGGCCGGCTACCGATTCTGACTGTCGGCACGGGATTGTATTTGCGCGCGCTGCTCGAGGGGTTGGCAGACGTGCCGCAGCGCTCCGAAGAATTGCGAGAGAGACTGCGCGCGAGCGCAGAGGAGCACGCGCCGGGATACTTACATCGATTGCTGAAGAAGCTGGACCCCGTAGCGGCAGGGAAAATCGCGCCTGCGGATAAGCAGAAATTGATCCGCGCCGTCGAAGTGTGCGTGTTGGCGCGGCGGCCGGTATCTGAAGTGCAAGGCACGGGACGCTCGCCGCTTGCAGGCTGGCGAGCATTGAAAATCGGATTGATGCCGCCTCGCGAGGCGCTGTATGCGCGCATTCACTCACGCACAGACGCGATGCTGGAACAAGGCTGGATGGAGGAGGTGCGAAGCCTCATGGCGAGCGGTTTGCCGGAGAATGCCAAGTCCTTCGATTTCATCGGCTACCGCGAACTGCGCCAGGTACTGCGCGGGGAAAAGAAGCTGGAAGAGGCGCGAGCGGCGATTCAGCAAGCTACGCGCCGCTACGCAAAACGGCAGTTGACGTGGTTCCGCAGAGAGTCCGGAGTTCACTGGTTCTCTGGCTTCGGCGACGATCCTCGCGTGCAAGGCCAAGTGCGCGAGTGGCTCCGCCAGCAAAGCTTGGCAGAGTCGCCGCGGACAAGCTGAACGGGTATAATGAAATTCAGGTGAAGAAAGACCCTCTGCCCCATGGTTCCCTCCGTACGCTGGCTCCAGGACTAATTCCGTGACAAAGACTTCACAAACCGTGTCTACGGCGGATCGCGCTTTGCTGGTCGGCCTGGGCTGGAAGCGCGCGCCGCGCTTTCCTGGCATGCCTGCGGGCGAACAGGGGCGAGAATCGCTCTTGGAACTCGTCGAACTGGCGCGCAGTGCCGGCGCGGAAATTGCCGGCACGGTTTTTCAAGTGCGCGAATCGGCGGACCCGGCAACGCTTGTCGGGCGCGGCAAGCTGGACGAGATTCGCGCGGAGGCCACCGCGCACAAGGCGCCGCTGATTATTTTCGACAGCAACCTCTCGCCGATGCAACAGCGCAACATCGAAGCCGCCACGGAGCGCCGCGTCATCGACCGTACGCAGCTTATTCTGGACATCTTTGCGAAGCACGCGCGCAGCCGCGAAGGACAATTGCAAGTGGAACTCGCACAACTGAACTACATGCTTCCGCGCCTTACAGGCAAGGGCGCTTCGATGTCCCGCCTCGGAGGCAAAAGCGGCGGCGGTGGCGCCGGCGGCGCGGGTGGCGGAGCGGGGCGCATCGGCGTACGCGGACCCGGAGAAAAGAAGCTGGAAACGGACCGGCGACGCATCCGCGACCGCGTCGGCAAAATTCAAAACAGCATCGAAGACATCCGCAAGCAACGTGCTCTGCGGCGGGAAGCTCGCAACGCTGTCCCGCTTGGCACAATCGCGCTTGTGGGGTACACCAACGCGGGCAAGTCCACCCTGTTTAATGCGCTGAGCCGCGCCGAAGTGCTCGTATCTTCGCGGATGTTCGCCACGCTGGACCCCACGATCCGGGCGATTCGCCTGCCATCGAACCGCCGCGTCCTCGTGTCGGACACCGTGGGATTCATACGCGATCTTCCAAAGGGTTTGCTTACGGCGTTCCGCGCGACTCTCGAAGAAGTCCAGGAAGCAGCCCTGATCTTGCAGGTGAGCGATGTCTCCAACCCTCATCACGCCGAACTGGATGAAGAAGTGGACAAGATTTTGAATGATCTAGGCGTAGCGGATCGCCCGAGGCTTCGCATCTTCAACAAAGTGGACCGGCTCACCCAAGAGCAAAAAGCGCCGCTCATCCATCCATACGCGATGGGCGCAGGGACAAACGGCGGACCGGTGCTGGTCTCAGCTCTTACGGGTGAAGGTGTGGAAGAATTGTTGCGCCGCATGGACGCGGCCCTTCCCGTCGATGCCGTGGTGAAGCTTTCGCTTCGTTTGCCGCTCGCCGAAGGCCGCACGCTTGCGCTCGTTCATGCTTTAGGCCGCGTGCTGCATTCCGAGGTTGAGGATTCCCATATTCTGCTCGACGCCGAGGTTCCCGTGTCGATTGCGCGCAGGCTCAAACTAAACGCTTTTGCAGCGGATGGAACTTCGAGCCGCGTGCGTGCGTAATATGTAGCGAGGAGGTCGTCATGGTCGGATTCATCCTGTGGTGCATCTTGTTTTTCTTCTGCTGGCCTCTCGCGCTGCTTGCACTTGTGGTTTATCCCTTTGTTTGGCTCATTCTGCTGCCGTTTCGGATCGTTGGTATCGCTGTGGAAGGTGTCCTGTCGTTCCTGAGAGCCATCTTTTTCCTTCCGGCGCGATTGTTGCGAGGGCCGCGAACGATCTGAGCAACCGCCTCGTGTTGCCGCCAAAGTAACCTCCGTTCAATCATGTAAACAACTGCCATGCTGGCTGCTAAATGGGTCTGTCTTGAAGGGTTTGCGGGGTGCCGAGGGAACGTCCATTCTGTGGAAACCTTGTGGAAACCGTTACGCGCAAAAATTCTCGCGTACTTTATCGTTTCAGCAAAATGCCTTGAGTTCAAGCGTATTGCTTCTCTATCACATTGATAATAAACAGGTTACAGGAAGGCCGAGAGTCTATCGGAAATCTCTAAGGACATCGGCAAGCTTAGCTGAGGCTTCAGACATTTGCACAGGTTTGCAGCAACCGGCATCTCGGCGAGAAAAAGCACTTACCAGACGCAACTCATTTTAGTTGTTGACGTTACAGTACCCGTTCTGCATTCCTCCACTTGGCCACAGACATTGACGCCCGCCAGGCAGGAGACTATAGTCAGGCGAGCGGTGACTGAAGCCTCAAGGGCAGCCTCTCCGCGGCCTGGTTCAGATGAATCTCCCCAACTCACTGACGGTTCTTCGTATCTTTTTTGTTCCCCTGCTGATTGCAGTCCTGCTGACGAAGAGCCCCAACGTGGACTTTCGCGGTTTTCCCATGCATTTTGAATTTTGGGGAGTGCTGATCCTCCTTTTGGCGGCCGCGACGGACTGGGCAGATGGGTATTTTGCCCGGCGCCGGCTCCAGGTAACAACTCTCGGCATTCTTCTCGATCCAATCGCGGACAAGCTGCTCATCTCCGCCGCCTTTATTTCTCTCGTCGATATGCACTTGGCGCCCGCATGGATGGTGGTGATCATCATTGGGCGGGAATTCACCGTGCTTGGTTTGCGGAACATCGCGTCCGCCGAAGGATTCACAATCGCGGCGTCTTTGTTGGGCAAGACGAAAATGGTGCTGCAGGTGTGCGCCGTCGCTGTACTGATTGTAGGCGCTCGTCACCCCTCTCTGAAGCCCCTTGCGCTCTTGCTTTTGTGGCTGGTTGTGATCAGCGCTCTGGTATCGGCCGCGCAATACTTCCTCCGATTTTGGAGCCAGCTCGATGGCCGCATCAAGCAGCGCCGCAAGCTGCGCATGATGGAAAGCCACAAGAAGTCCGAGGATGCCGTTCCTTTCTGAAGCCGATCGCCGGTCCTTGCTCGTTTTGGCGCGGCGGGCGATTGTCGACGCCGTTTCCCTCCAGAAACCTGTCGAAAGTATTCTGCGAAATGAAGTCTTTGCCGAAAAACGCGGCGTGTTCGTGACCCTCACGTTGCGCGGCCGCTTGCGCGGCTGCATCGGCATTGTCGAGGCATTCGCGCCACTTGGGGAATCCATCGCGCGATGCGCCGCCAGCGCGGCCCTGCACGATCCGCGATTCTCGCCTGTCCGCGCAGAAGAGCTTCACGAAATACAAATCGAACTTTCCCTGCTGTCTCCGCCTGAGCCGATTCTTCCCGAGGTCATCGAGATCGGCAAGCACGGTCTGCTGATTTCCCAAGGCTCCAGGCGCGGACTTCTCCTTCCGCAGGTTGCCGCAGAACACAAATTTAGCCGCGAACAGTTTCTGGATGAGACCTGCCGCAAAGCGGGTCTGGATGCGAAGTCATGGCAAGAGCCGGAAACGCAAATCTCTGGATTTTTCTGCGAGGTCTTCTCGGAAGAAGGAACCTCCGGCGAACCTCTATCGGGGAATAGTTGAACTCGTGAATACATCCCCGAGGGGTGACCGGCCCTCGTGCCAATGAAAAGGCCCGCGCGGGAGGTGCTCCGCAGCGGGCCGTAAGTTTGGGTTATGCCGGAGATCGGCTATTCAATTTCGACGTAATCGCCGGCGTAAACGGTTTCGGAGCTGTAGGTAATAAAAACGGTGGAAGAGTTGCGGCTGACGTTGATGACGACGCCTTCGCCCAGCACTTCGCGCGGCAAGTCGTTCCAGCTATACCGCCCTGGCGAGCTGCCAAAGCCATACAGACGATCCTGAAAGTCTTTCGTTTGAGGAGCGGACTCTGCCAACGTACCTTGATATCTGAATACTCGAAAATAGTCGCCCACCTTTACGCCTTTTTGCGTTCCGAGGTTCACGTAGACAGTGATGCCCTGTCCAGCAGACTGGTTATATTCCCTCGCCTGGACGACCATTGCGACGGGCTTGCCGCTGACGGGCGCGAAACGGTCAAAGGTGCTCGCATCCTTGGTAGTTGGCTGCGGTCTCTCTTCAAAAGGAAGGACAATATCGCCGCGCTCCATGTAGTTACACGAAAGTGTTACCTCCGCGATAGCCACCTTGGGCAGAACATTTACGACGCGCAGTTGCCCAGCGTCCACGTACTGAGTGCCCATCGCCTTCAAGAGCTTGTCTTGCCACTTGAACCACTGGACTTCCAGCGGGTCTTTCTCGGGTCGTACCACGGAGTATCGGTCGCCGACTCGAACACCCTTATCCTGTCCGCGATTGATGTATACGTAGTCGCCACGCGAGAACACGAGCTTCACATTGGACTGCTCGCCCGAGACTAGCCGGGTCGCATCCGGGACCTTTTGGTCGGTCACAAATCCCGAACAATAGACCGTGGATAAGGCCGTCTGCGAAGGGCCTGGCCCAGTCTGCGCCGAGCAGATTCCGGCGCCCATAAAGACAAAACCACATAGTGCAGCTAATTTAGCGCGCATTCCAAGACTCCTTAAAAACACGCCTCACGGGCCGTGCGGGGACGTTTCTTTGCGAAAGTAGCAGGACCGCCTCAGTGCGTCAACAAATAGGGCGCGACCGCTTTACACTTTTGCTACGGGCATGCTAGAACCCGTATTCTCAATAACATGGTTGGAATCGTGCAGACAAAGAGCGTGTTCGGTGCAGGGATAAGGCGCATCTGCGCCGTCGCAGCGGCATCCACGGCGACGGAAATGGCTAAACTGGTTCGCCTGGGGCTTCGCGAAACCCCTACTATCGAGCTGCGTTTGGATTGGCTGCGCAGCGATGCCGAACGTGCAGACCTCCTCCACTGGGTGGAGCGGAACAAGCCGCGCAACGCAACCTTTCTGGCCACCTGCCGCCGCCTAGAGGGAGGTGGCAAGCTCCTTGGGGGCATACAAGCCGAGCTCCAATGGCTGGCCCGGGCCCGCGAGGCGGGTTGCACCTGGTGCGACTTGGAGGTGGAAACCTTTCGCGAGTTGCGTGGCAAGCCGCTGAGCGAGCTTGGCTTGCCTCCAAAGATTCTGCTCTCCTTGCACAACTTCCAGCGCATGCCGGCGCGGCTTGGTTCCATTTCTTCTTCCGCGCACCAGGAGGCCGCGGCCCTGAAAATTGCCGCGCATTCACGTACTCTTGCGCAGAGCCTCCGCCTGCTGAGCATGGCCCGTCGCTCGCGCAACCTCGTCGCTGTGCCAATGGGAGATGTCGGCCTTCCGGTGCGTATCCTCGCCCTTCGAGAAGGCAGTGCGCTGGCGTACGCGCCGATCGGCGAGGCTACCGCTCCCGGCCAGGTCGCCCTGCACGATTTGAAGCATCTCTACCGAGCGCACCAGCTGACCCGGCGCACTCGCGTCTATGGCGTGATCGGTGCCCCTGTCGGCCACTCCCTATCGCCGCTTCTCCACAACACCGGTTTCATCGCGCGCAAAATCGACGCCGTCTATTTGCCATTTCTCGTGAACGATCTTCGCGACTTTCTGAAGGCTGTGCCGGAGTTCGGCATTTGCGGGTTCAGTGTGACCATCCCGCACAAGCAATCCATTTTGCGGCACTTGAAAGAATGCGAGCCGCTCGCCGCTGAAATTGGCGCCGTCAATACCGTCGTCGTCCGGAGCGATGGCGCGCTGTTTGGTAGCAACACGGATTACATCGGGATATTGCGCGCGCTTGGAAGGAAGCTTGAGTTGCCGGGGAGCCGCGTCTTGATTTTCGGCGCGGGCGGCGTCGCGCGAGCCGCTGCGTTTGCGCTTGCGAAGGCTGGCGCCGAGGTTGCAATCTGCGCCCGCCGGGAAAAGGCCGCGCTTGAACTCGCAAGAGCCGCCGGGGGCGAAGTTATCCAGCGACGCGCGCTGCGAAGCGAATCATTCGACGCTATCCTGAACGCCACTCCGATTGGCATGCATCCCCATGACCGAATCTCGCCACTCTCGTCCCGGGAGCTAAACTGCCGCATCGTTATGGACCTCATCAACCGCCCGCAAAAAACGCAACTCTTGAAACTGGCCGCCCGCAAAGGGATCGTCACAATTTCCGGCGTTGAGATGTTTGTTCCGCAGGGCGTCGCTCAGTGGGAACTTTGGACTGGACAGCGCGCGCCGGAATCCATCATGTGCAAGGCCGTTCTGCTGGCGTTGCGCGCGGAAGAAAAGTCCCGCCAGCACGGTTAATCCAGAAATGCGATAATGCCAAGCTCTGTATCTCAAACTGTCAGTCATTAACGGACCCATGATCCAGCCGGATTTCCGCGAATTCCAGCGCCTCGCCAAGCAGGGAAACCTCATCCCGGTTTACGAGGTATTTCCCGCGGACTTGCTCACGCCGGTCAGCGCCTATCTGCGCCTGGCTCAGGGCGCGCGATATTCCTTCTTGCTCGAAAGCGTCGAAGGCGGCGAAAAAATTGCCCGTTACACATTTGCCGGCGCGAATCCCGAGGAAGTGTTCCGATACGCCAACGGGGCCTGCGTCCTCGAAAGCCGCAACCGCATTCTTTGGGAAGAGCGCGATCCCGTGACGTTCCTTCGCGCGCGTATGGATCGCTTCCGCCCCGTGCGCCTGCCGGGTCTGCCTCCGCTAGTAGCCGGTGCGATCGGGTATTTTTCGTACGACATGGTCCGCCTCATCGAGCGGCTTCCCAAGCGCCTGCGCGATGAAATCGGCCTGTACGACGCGCAGTTGATGTTCTACCACGGCATAATCGCCTTCGATCACGTCCAGCACAGGCTGTGGATCGTGCGCAATGTCCACACCGACGGCGAAGGCAGCCTGCGCACGAAATACAACGCCGCCGTGCGCGAGATTCGCAAGACGCGCCAGTTGCTCGAGCAGGCTTCTCCTTCCGAGCTGCCGAAGAAGGAAACCGGGAAGCGCCGCGTGCCGCTCCGCGTAACCTCCAATTTTCGCCGCGAGGAATACCTCGAGGCGGTTCGCAAAGCGAAAAACTACATCCGCGCCGGCGATGTTTTCCAGGTGGTGATCAGCCAGCGCTTTTCCGCGAGAACGCATGCCGAGCCGTTTGACGTCTATCGCGAGTTGCGCGCGCTCAATCCCTCTCCCTATCTCTTCTTTTTGCAGATGAATGACGTCGCTGTCGTGGGCAGCTCGCCCGAGATGCTGGTGAAGGTCCAGGGCCGCGACGTTTTCTACCGCCCGATTGCCGGGACTCGCTGGCGCGGCAAAGACGAAGCCGAAGACCAGCGGCTCGAACGCGAAATGCTCGCCAGCGAAAAAGAACGCGCCGAGCACATCATGCTCGTCGACCTGGGGCGCAACGATCTCGGGCGCGTCAGTGAATACGGCACAGTGAAGCCCGAAAAACTGATGACCGTCGAGCGCTACTCGCACGTGATGCATCTTGTCTCAAGCTTGCGAGGGCGGCTTCGCGAGGATGTCGATTGCTTTGACGCGTTGATGGCTTGCTTCCCTGCGGGCACCGTCTCCGGCGCTCCCAAGGTGCGCGCCATGGAGATCATTGAGGAGCTCGAACGTACCCGGCGCGGCATTTATGCGGGAGGCGTTTTATACTTGGACTTCGCCGGGAATCTGGATTCATGCATCGCTTTGCGCACCATGGTCATCAAAAATGGTGTGGCGCATGTGCAAGCGGGCGGCGGAATCGTGGCGGATTCCACACCCGAAGGCGAATACCAGGAGTCGGTTAACAAGGCGAAAGCCTTACTTACGGCCCTTGAGGCCGCGCATCGAAGAGGGACGGAGCGAAAGCCTAAGATCGCTCCGCGAAAGCGTGCAAAAACGTGATCCTGCTGCTCGACAACTACGACTCGTTCACCTACAACCTCGCCCAGTATCTCGGTGAGCTAGGCTGTCAGGTGGAAGTGCACCGCAACGACAAAATCTCCGTTGAAGAGATCGCCAAGCGCAAGCCGGAGAAGATTGTCATTTCACCTGGGCCATGTACTCCGCAAGAGGCGGGCATTTCCGTGGAGTTGGTCGAGCGTCTTGCAGGCAAGTTTCCGATTTTGGGCGTTTGCCTTGGCCATCAAGCCATCGGCGCGGCCTTCGGCGGCAAAATCGTTCGCGCTCCAAGACTTTTTCACGGCAAGACCAGTGAAATCCATCACGATGGAAAGAATATTTTCCGCAGGCTGCCCGAGCCTTTCACGGCCACGCGCTATCACTCGCTCATTGTCGAGCGAAAATCCCTTCCGCGCGAGCTAACCATCACCGCCGAAACCGACGACGGCATCATCATGGGCTTGCGCCACCGCCGCCACAAAATCGAAGGCGTCCAATTCCATCCCGAATCGGTTCTCACCACGTCCGGCAAACAGATCCTCAAAAATTTTCTCTCTCTCTAAAATCAATTCCGTCTTTTTCTCGCCCTTCTCTTTGTCCCCTGGGTTCTCCGTGCGCTCTGTGTAAAATCTTTTTGTTCTACCACTTCAAGTCCGCCAGAATTGCCGCGTAAGTCTCCATCCCGCGCCACAAATGTCCCAACCGCAAATTCTCATCCGAGCTGTGCTGGTGATTGTCGTAGTTCACGATCGGCACTCCGATCCACGGCAATCCCAAATCCTCGAATATATACATAGGCACGCTCCCGCCGAGCGTAGGCGCGATCACCGTGTCCCCGCCCATCGCTTCTCGCACGACTTTGATCAGCGCTTTTGACACAGGCAAATCCATGGCCGTGCGCGAAGCCCGATAGCCGCCCTCGTCAATGACTTTAGCGATCCGCGCATGTGTGCGCCGTTCCTCCATGGTCGGCTCGCGGTCAATGACGTAATATCCCTGCTTCTTTATGAAGTCGGCGATCAGCTCGTATTTTTTCCGGGGATCTTCTCCCTTCACGAGCCTCGCGTCGATCGAAGCTTCGGCTTTGTCCGGGACGACGTTCTGCGCATGCTCCCCAACGTAAGCGCTCTGCATCCCGCGAATGTTGAGCGAAGGCTCCTGCAAAAGTTCGACTAGTTTCTTTCCGCCGCCTTCTGGTTTCGCGATTCCCAACTCGCGCTCGATGTCGGCATCATTCACGGGCATCTCCGCGAGCGCCTTCCTCTCAAGTTCGCTCAGGGGCACAACATCGTCGTAGTAGCCGTCAATCAACACGCGGCCGTTCGCATCCTTCATGGAGGCCAACAGCCGCGAGAGTTCCATCGCCGGATTCGGCGCCCAATTTCCATAGTGGCCGCTGTGTAGCGCCCGCACAGGTCCGTACACCGTGATGTCCAGCCCGATGTCTCCACGGTTCCCGAAGAACACGAGGGGCCGCCCGGATTGGTGCACCGGCCCGTCCGCGGTGATCAGCAGGTCACCTCCGAGCAGATTCTTGTGGAGCTCCAAAGTTTTCTGAAGGTTTGTCGAGCCCGCTTCTTCTTCGCCCTCGAAAATGACTTTCAAATTCACTTTTAGCGGAATCTGTTTGGCGCGCAACGCGTCCAGCGCAGCAAGGAGCGCTACAATCGGCGACTTGTCATCGGAAGCCGATCGCGCATAAATCCGCCAGTCGTCCTGGTAGACGGCAGGCTTCTTCGCGTTATTCTCTGGGAAGGGAATGCGTTTCCCGCCGGCTTCAATCGCATCGCTTCGCAAGACGGCTTCGAACGGCGCGCCATCGGTCCATGCCGAAGGGTCCACTGGCTGGCCATCGTAATGCGCGTAAAAAATAACGGTGCGCGTCGCCTCCGGGCTGATTAACTTGCCAAAGACCACCGGCCCGCGTCCCGCAATCGGCAGCAGATGCGTCTCGATCCCACGGGCTTCCAGCATCTCAACGAGGTGCGCTGCATTTTTCTGAATATTTGCCGTGTCACTGGCGACGTTGGGGATGGAGAGGAATTCCGCCAACTCCCGAACGATGCGGTCTTCATTGTCCATCCGGTACTCGCGCACTTCCTGGACAACCTGTGCCGGCGAGATGGCCGCAGGCTTCTGCCCCATGGCAACACAGACGCAAACGGCAGCGATCAGAACAACCGCTAGAAATCTCAAAGATTTTCTCCTCTAGTTTTAAATGATTTCACTATCGCGCAGGCAAGCTCGTTTCGACGCCAGGCAAGCAGGCGCTTTCCTATTCTCATCTTAACCATTCCATTGAACACCCATCCTACTGAACGAAGGACTTCGGTTTTGGTTTCCGTCGGAGCGCTTTCTCGCGGATGAGCCGCAATAAATCTCATTCAAGCAGCTGAGTGAAATTAACGAGCGCAGCGAGCTTTTCCTTGGCTGCTCCCGAGTCCAGAGACTCGGCGGCCAGCCGCGCTCCTTCGAGAAAGTTCGGAGCTACATTGGCGGCGACCAGCGCGGCGGCCGCGTTCACCACAACGACATCCCGCTGCGGACCGCTCTTGCCGCCGAAAAGCTTCTGGATTGTCGCCGCATTTTCTTGAGCGCTCCCTCCGCGAACGGAATCCAAAGGCGCCCCCGAAACCCCGAACTCTTCCGGAGTGACCGTGAAACGCCGCACACCTCCGCCTTTTACTTCCGCGACCAGAGTTTCTCCAGCAAGCGAAATTTCGTCCAGCCCGCCCGCCCCGTGAACCACGAACGCGTGATCCGCGCCAAGCTCGGCGAGCGTCTCTGCAACCAAATCGATCAGATCCGGAGACGGAACGCCTATGACCTGGGCCCGCGCCCCCGCTGGATTTGTTAGCGGGCCGAGCAGATTGAAAACCGTGCGCACCCCGATCTGCTTTCGCGCTGGAGCCGCATGGCGAGCCGCCGCGTGTGCAGCCCTTGCAAAAAAGAAGCCAATCCCGAGTTCGCGAATCGCTCTGCCAAAATGTTCGACCGGCAAATCGATCCGCACGCCCAGTGCCTCAATGACGTCCGCCGATCCGCTGCCTGAGTGCGACGCGCGATTGCCGTGCTTCGCTACGCGTGCGCCAGCGGCGGCGGCGACGATGGCTGCTGCCGTGGAGATGTTGAATGTCGCAAAACCTTTTCCGCCCGTCCCGCACGTATCTACAAGGCCCTCAGGCCGCGGCTCGCCTTCCGCAAACACCGGTGAAGCATGGCGCCGCATCACGCTCGCGAAACCGGCGAGCTCCCGCACGCGCACCGGCCGCGCATTCATCGCCATCAGCAGCCGCACGATTTCAGGTGTTTCCACCCGGCCCTCGAGCAGCTCCTCCATCACCACTTCCGCTTCTTCGCGTGAAAAAATGTGCCCCGCTTCCGCACGATCAATAAGAGATTTTGTCATTTCGATTCGGCCGCAATACAGCCGCAACCTTGCTCAGTTTTATGCTTTCCCTGTACACTCTTATGTTTGCGACGACACGAAAATTCTAACACTACGGAACCCCGATGAAGATTCATGAGTATCAGGCGAAGGCCATTCTTGCGCGTTACGGTGTCACCACACCACGCGGGGAAGTGGCCTTTTCCAAGGAAGAAGCGCGCGAAGGCGCGGCGCGGCTCAGATCCAGCGTGGTGGTCGTCAAAGCCCAAATTCATGCCGGCGGCCGCGGCAAAGCGGGCGGCGTCAAGCTCGCGCATTCCCCCGACGAAGCCGCGGAGATTGCCTCGCACATGCTTGGTGTGAATCTCGTCACCGCGCAGACCGGCCCCGGCGGCCGCACCGTGAAGCGCGTTCTCATCGAAGAGGGTCTGGATATCAAACGCGAACTTTACCTCAGCATTCTCGTCGATCGCAGCGTGGGCAAAGTTGTCTTCATGGCCAGCGCCTCCGGCGGCATGGACATCGAAGAAGTTGCCAAGACCAATCCCCTAGCCATCATGCGCGAAACGATTCATCCGGCCGCCGGTTTGCAACCTTATCAGGCGCGCAAGCTAGT
>JBGPLB010000153.1:0-12426 GCA_041486245.1 Candidatus Acidiferrum sp. | reverse complement strand
GCGGTGAAGATAATCGTTTCCACGAGCCTGACGACCGGACTGACGGTGCTATCGCGCGTCAGGCGGTCGCCGGAAATGGTCTCTTCGCTTTCTTCTTCTTCCTTGGAAACCTGCAGCGTGAAAGCTTCGGTAGCCTGCTCCAGGACGCGCTGGGACTGCTCGGTGCGCTTGAGGAGGTCGCCAATTTGGCGAGCGGTAGCCACCTTGATGGCTAGCTTTTTTCCCAGCAACAAGGGCAGTTCATCACTCAGCAGGACCAGGCTGGGATCGGCGACGGCGATCGAAAGCGAATTGTTCTGCACCTCGAGCGGCACGAAATTGTAGCGGAACATCAAGTCCGCGGGGATGGTGCGGAAGAGCTCAGGGTCGATGTGCTGCTCGCTAAGATCGACAAAAGCGCAGCGATACCTGGCGGCGAGTTTGCGCGCGAATTCTCGCTCCGGAACGGCTTCCGCGGTATCGGCGGGGGTCCAATTGTGCTCAGATGTAGCCACAGTCTCCTTACCTTACTTTACCGCTCCGCCCGTGGCGGAGAAGGAAAAAATCGGCAGATAGAGCGAAATCAGGATAAAAGCAACCAGCAGACCCATAAAGATAAGAATAATAGGCTCGATGACCGCTACCAGCGCGGAAAGCCTGATGCTAACTTCCTCTTCATAGAACTCGGCGATGCTGGTGAGCATGGGAGCCAAGGCGCCGCTGGATTCGCCAACTTCGATCATGTCCAAGGCAAGAACCGGCATGGTCCCCCGAGTGGCCAAAGCGCTGTGAAGGGACTCGCCTTCGCGGACCATTTGGGTGGCTTGCGTGACCGTCGAGCGGACCAGCTTGCTGCTGATAGCATCGGCGGCGGTTTGCAAACCCGCAACCAAGGGAGTGCCGCCGGTAAGGAGCGTGGCGAGAGTGCGCGAGAATTGTGCAACTTGGAATTTGAGGAGCGTGTCGCCGAGAATGGGTATGCGGAACTTGAGCCGGTCGAAGGCCTCACCACCTTCTTGCGTCCTGGACCAGAGAAAAACGCCAACTACGGTAAAAAATAAGAGCGCGAAGACACCGATTACCACGTAGCGATAGTCGCCAGTGAGAGCGATGAGGAATCGAGTGGGCCCCGGCAATTGCACGTGCAAATCGTTATATAAGAGCGCAAATTTTGGAATCACGAAAGTCACCAGATAGGTGACGATGACAGAAGCGACAGTGACCAGGAGAACTGGATATACCAGGGTGGCGAGAATCTTCTTCTTAACTCCGGTACTGACGCGCTGGTAGGCAATGTAATAGTCCAAAACGCCGGAAAGATTTCCGCTCTTCTCACCCGCGAGTATAGCGGTTGAGTAAACCTTGGAAAACACGCCGGCCTCGCTGATGGCTTCGGAAAGCGACTTGCCTTCTCGAACGCGGTCGCGGATCTTGGAGAGCACGGGACGAAGTTTTGGAGAGGTGGCCCGGTCGGCCAGAAGATCCAGCGCGCGGAGAATCGGCAAACCGGCTTTGATGAGGGTATTGAACTGCTGATTGAGTATCAGGAAGTCCGAGCCGCCAATCTGGCGCTCGCTGCTCCGTTTTATGAACGCACTGAGCAGGCTGCTGCGAGTCTCGACGGAATAGACAAACAGGCCCCTCTCAGCCAGCTTCTGGCGCGCCTCGGCCAACGAACCCGCAGCCTCGACGTGCGAGAAAACCCGGCCGTTTGCATCCGCAACACGGCAGACAAACTCCCCCATGCTCCAAGTTTACCTCATCTAGCTAATATGCGGTGTAGTGCGTGATGGTTGGCTGTGCCTCCGAGGAAACGTTCGGAGTTTTTAACCTGATTTTAACTTTAAGGCCTTGATTCGGCGGGCGGTTCGCCTCTTACGATGGCAACGCCTGCAGGGACTTCAAATCGAAATAGAGAAACCGGAAGTTGCGGGTCGAAACGCCAATCGGCGAACTTGAACTCGATCGCGACTCCCCCCTCTTCCCGAACCAGGACGCGTGCAAGATCTCCGTTCTCGGGAGAGATCTCAAGGTACACAGACTGCTCGGGACCAGATGATTGCTTTGCCCCTGGGCCAGTCGCTGCATGTTGAGGTTTGTTTTCTTCCCCACGCAGGGGGCAGTACAACACAGTGTTGCCCGGGGTATCGGGCTTTTCAACCATGGTGGGTTCGATGCGTGAGCAAATCCGCGACAATTTCATTTCGCCTGCAAGCAGCGCCAGGGGTGTTCGCCAATCTGTACTTTGCTTTGCGGGAACGCGCATCACGGTATGATCGGCAGGGACATAGAACCAAGCAGTCTTGCCGTCCACCAGGAACAGATTTTTCTCCGGCGCCTCGTATTCCCAGCGCATTTTCCCCGGGCGCTGGAAGTAGACCGTGCCTGATTCATTGCGAAGGACATGTCCGGATTCGGAGTAGCGCTCTAGAAATCTCGCCTCCAGCACATGGGCGGAACGATAGCGTCCTTCGAACACGCGGATAAGAGCCTGCACTTGGGAGCCGAGAGCGGCGAAGCTCCCGGTCAGGGCCAGAAGCCACAGCATTGAGGTCATACGACCAAGTTTAGCAGGGATTTGTGAGATGGCTTCTAGTTGACAGGACCAGAAGTTCCGGGAACGTTCGGGACTGCGGCGCAAGTGCCGGCACCCACGCCGATCGGCGCAGCACCCGGCGTGACAAACTGGATCAGCCCAGTCTGGTCCGCGCAGAACGCGCGCACGCCAGTCGTCTGCACCTGAGTTGGAGTGGCATTCATTTCGAATCCGTTGTTGACACCGGCTAGTGGGATAGTTCCGACAGCGTTGAACACATAGCCGCTCTTAATGTTCGGAGCGACACTCAAGAGCGGTTCGATCAGACAGGCTCCAGCCGCAGTCGCGGCGAGGCAAGGGGGCGCTCCGCCCAGATTCGCCAAACCGGCCGCGTAACCGCTGCCCCAAGTCGATTGATAGGTCATTTCCGCAGTGTTGATCGTGCGGACCGAGGCTACAGCGGATGCTTCATTCGCTGCGATCTTCGAACGTAGCAGGTTCGGAATGGCGATGGCCGCGATGATCAGAATAATCGCGACGACGATCAGAAGTTCGATGAGGGAAAACCCTTTCTGTGGTTTTTTCATTTTGACTCTACCGGACTTCGATGATTCCTTTCGGATCGCGTACAGCGAAAACATTGTCTCTATTCTAATGAGCAGTTTATGGGCCACTTCTGCAGTGGCCGGCGCCTTATCGCACCGATATTGCGGCGCTCAATTTGAAGCCGAGCCAAGCAGTGGCCAACTGCGCTGCATCATAAAGGCACAGCACTCTTTGGGCAAGCTCACAGGTCCCTCGGAAGGTGCCTATGCTCAAATCAGGCCGACGACAACAGTGCAGAGGATACGAAGGATTACTGTCATGCACTGTTCGAAAACCGTCTTAGCAAAAAAATGGGGAGGAAGCTAGAAACTTCCTCCCCCAGTCCCAAAGCTACGAAGCTAGCTCAGGAGTTAGTTGCCGATAGGACCAGAAGTTCCGGCAACGTTCGGAACCGCGGCGCAAGCTCCCGCACCAACTCCGATTGCGGCAGCACCTGGCGTCACAAACTGGATCAGCCCGGTCTGGTCCGCGCAGAACGCACGCACACCAGTCGTCTGCACTGTGGATGGAGTGGCATTCACTTCGAACCCGTTGTTGACGGCGCCTACGAGAAGAGTTCCGGCGGCGTTGAACACGTAACCGCTCTTCGTATTAGGAGCAACGCTCAAAAGCGGGTCGATTAAGCAAGCTGAGGCCGCAGTCGCGACGCAAGGTGAGGCTCCGCCAAGTTGTGTCAGACCAACGGCGAAACCGCTGCCCCAACTGGAAGAATACGTGACTTCGGCCGTGTTGATCGTGCGGATTGAACCCACAGCGGACGCTTCGTTCGCAGCAATCTTCGAACGCAGCAAGTTCGGAATGGCGATGGCCGCGATGATCAAAATGATCGCCACGACGATCAGCAATTCGATAAGAGAGAAACCCTTCTGTTTCTTCATGATGCTAGATCTCCTTGAGCTTTTTATATGGTGCGAGAGCACGCTAATACAATGGCAAGCTGGGGACCAATGTCGAAGTAAAGGGCATTTCGCGCGTTTTTTCCTATCTTATTGATAACAAATATCATAGCCAGGTCAGTCCGGGGCCCTCATCGCCCCAAAGATGGCAAATCTCCTCAAAATTGACCTTTTTTGTCGAAGTCCAGGAGCAGAAATCGTCACTGCAGCGGGATGCCCGGCTTCCTAGCGTTTGAGTCAGAAAGCCCTGAAGTTCACCTTTAGGAATGAGCCTAAAGCTTTTATTCTTGGTTGTTGGAATGGCGATCATCTACTGCTTACAAGAAAAAAGGGAGGAAGCGAAGCTTCCTCCCCGAGTCCTGAACCTAGCTTTGGAATTAGTTGCCGATAGGACCGGAAGTTCCGGCAACGTTCGGAACCGCGGCGCAAGCTCCCGCACCGACTCCGATTGCAGCAGCACCAGGCGTCACAAACTGGATCAGCCCGGTCTGGTCCGCGCAGAACGCACGCACACCAGTTGTCTGCACGGTGGATGGAGTGGCATTCACTTCGAACCCGTTGTTGACGGCGCCTACCAGAAGAGTCCCGGCAGCGTTGAACCTATAGCCGCTCTTCGTGTTAGGAGCGACGCTCAAAAGCGGGTCAATTAAGCAAGCTGAGGCCGCAGTCGCGACGCAAGGTGAGGCTCCGCCAAGTTGTACCAAACCCGGCGCGAAACCACTGCCCCAACTGGAAGAATACGTCACTTCCGCGGTGTTAATCGTGCGGATCGAACCCACAGCGGACGCTTCGTTCGCGGCAATCTTCGAACGCAGCAAGTTGGGAATTGCGATGGCCGCGATGATCAAAATGATCGCCACGACGATCAAAAGCTCGATAAGAGAGAAACCCTTTTGCTTCTTCATGCAATCTCCTTGAGTTCGGTTTAAAGTACCGAAGTATGCGATGGGATAGTGCATGAGAATGACCATTTCCAATCGGAAGGTCCAGTACTGTTCGTAAAAGCGTAAGTTACACATTCTTTGGCACATAGAGGTTAACGGCGTGGAAAGCGCCAGTTCCAAAATGGCTTCAGCCAGGATTGACAAAAAATGACGACGTTTTATGTCTACAAATGTGCGCGTAATCCGTCACCTTGAGACCTCCGTTAAAACCTCTCCCATCTCGGAAAAAATCGCTGTTTGCGAAGTCAGTTGTCAGGACACGTTATGCTTTTTTGCGTAATGCCGGAAAGACCGATACGTGATCTTTAAAAGTTCGGCAGCCCGAGTGCGGACCCCATCGCTTTTCTCAAGGGCGGCCAGCAAGTAGCGCCGCTCCGCTTGCGCGATTTCCTTTTCAAAGTCGATGCCTTCCGGTGGAAAGGCTGATGGTCCGCCCCCGATAGCTTCCGATAAGGATGCCGCGGCGAATCCGGCGATGCGGTCGGGCAGAACACCCAAAGAAATTTCTGAACCGGATTCAAGCGCTACGGCCCTTTCCAAAGTGTTTTCTAGTTCACGAACGTTTCCCGGCCAATCGTAAGCTTCGAGCCGCCGCATGGCTTCCGGTGAGATGGCCCCAATAGGCTTTTCCATGGATTTACGGAAGCGCTCGAGAAAATGCCGCGCCAAAAGAGGAATGTCTTCGCGACGCTCCCGAAGCGACGGAAGGTGAATGGGAATTACGCTAAGGCGGTAGTACAAATCCTCGCGGAAGCGGCCCTCGGCGATCTCCTTTTCGAACTCCTTGTTGGTGGCGGCGATGATGCGAACGTCCACATCTGTTTCATCGGTGCTGCCGATGGGGCGCACTTTGCCTTCCTGAAGCACGCGGTAGAGTTTTACCTGCATGGTAAGACTCATGTTGCCGATCTCATCCATGAAGAGGGTGCCGCCATGAGCCGCCTGGAAGAGTCCTTCGCGATTGGCATTGGCGCCAGTGAATGCGCCTTTCATATAGCCGAAGAGTTCCGATTCAAGAAGTGTCTCTGGAAAGGCGCCGCAATTGATGGTGATGAAGGGAGCCTGAGAGCGAACGCTGTTTTCATGAATGGCACGCGCCACCAATTCTTTTCCAGTGCCGCTTTCGCCGGTAATGAGGACGCGGCTGGATTGCGGCGCGATGGTCTGGATCAAGTCGAAGATGGCGCGCATCTTGGGACTCTGCCCGATGATACCGTCCAGACCGGTCAGACGGCGCAGTTCCCTGCGGAGGTACCCGGCCTCCTTTTTCCACTTCAGGCTCTCCGCGACTTCCTTTACAGCCCGGCGTAACTGGTCAACAAGGGCGTGGTCTTTAATAACGTAGCGATCGGCGCCGGAGTTGATGGCTTCGATGGCGGTCTCGACGGTGGGTACGCCGGTTATAAGCAAGAAAAAGGTGTTGGGAGAAATCTCCTTGGTGAACTTCAGGAGATCGACGCCGGTAGCACCGGGCATCCGCACATCCGAGATGATGATGTCGAAAATCTGCGATTCGAGTTTTCGTTTTGCGGCCTCGACGCTGTGAGCCACCTCGACACGATGGCCCTCCTTGCGAAAGGTTATCTCAAGAAGCTCGCAGATCGAGCGCTCGTCATCAACGACGAGTATGTGAATCACTTCTTTGAGAGCGTCCTGGCTTACAGCTTTGGTTGCCTGCATAAAACCTCACGCCGTTCGCGGCAAGTCCACGATGAACTCCGCGCCACGATCTTTCTCGGAGATCACGCTAATCTTTCCGCTGTGCGCTTGCACGATCTGATACACAATGGAGAGTCCAAGACCTGTGCCGCCCTCGAATCCGGACTGCAGAGGCTCAAAAATCTTTGCCCGCTGTCTTGCATCAAGCCCAACGCCGGTGTCTCGAAAGGCAATGCGCAGCCAGAAGGGCATGCGCTCGATCCCAACGGTGAGGGTTCCGCCGTCAGGCATAGCGCGAAGCGCGTTGTCACTAAGATTCCAGAAGACCTGTTTAATCCTGTTTGCGTCCACGCGGGCGCGCACTTCAGCATCATTGTCAGCACCATTGAATGTCCGGACGATCTGATACTTGTTTTCCACTTCGGGCTTCTTTTCGAGCAGGGTCAACGTTTCATCCAGCAGCACGCGCACGTCTGCTTCCTGAAATTCATAAGTCTTCTCGTGGGAGTAGTTCAGGAAGTCCGTGATGGTCTGGTTCAAACGCTCTGACTCGCGGCTAACGATGTTGACCAGGTGTTTTTCGTCATCCTCAAGCGGCACGAGACGCGCCAGTTCCTTCACCGCGCCGGCCATGGCCGTCAGCGGTTGGCGAATTTCATGGGCGATCGCGGCAGAAAGCCTGCCCAGGGCTGCCATGCGCTCCTTGGTGGCGACCTCCTGCTCAAGCCTGCGAAGCTCGGTGAGATCCTGAAAATTGAAAACGTAGCCGCTCCGCGAGGAATTCCTGGTGCGCAACGGAGAGACGGAAATGCCCACGTACCTTTGCTGGCCGTCCGGGGTGCGGAAGTCGATCTCTCTTCGGACCACCGGCCGTTCATCGGGACCCTTCAAACCGGGAAGCCAAAAATTTTCATCGATTTCGGGCAGCTTTCTTCCCCGGAGATCAACGAAGCGGCAGCCGAGAATTTCTTCACCGGTGCGATTGAGGAGCACAATCCTGCCGTCCAGGTCCGTGGTCACTAATCCGCCGCGCATGGAATGGATGATGTCTTCCGTAAAATCCTGGAGTTCGAGCAACTCTTCGCGCTTTTCTTCGAGTTCGATTCCTTTGCGGCGGAGAGATTGCGCTAAAAGACTGGCCAAGTAAGCAACCGCAAGGAAACCAAATAGATTGCTGAGAAACCAGACCCGGAGTACGTCGGGCGTGGGCACAAGTTGGAAGGTGCGCGGAATTTTTCCCGTAAATGCCAGCATAGTCATCCCGCCAAGGATGGAGAGACATACTCCGGCGGTGATAAAGGCCACGCGGCGCGAAAACAATATACTGGCCACGATGATGACCAGCAGATAGAGGGAGATGAAATAACTTTCCTGGAGACCGGTGGTGTAGACGAGCGCGGAGATTATGATTACGTCGCTGGCAACCTGCAGACCGCCTTGCCATGTCGCACCGGGCATCCATCGGACCAACGAGATGTGCAGAACGCCCACCGTGACCCAGATAAGCAAGAGAGGCAGGAAGGCGTGGTTCATGCCGGAAGCGGGGATATACTGCGGCCAGATGAGATCGACTGCCAGGATCAGGAGAATCGTCAGCAGCCGGACGCGGATCAGCCAGCCAAGCCATTCCCTGGTTGTCGTATTTTGCTCCATAGATTGCTCGCGTCCCCGGCTCCAGTCTTCCTCCGGCATTCTCTAGTTTAGACAGAAATGGCGAAGGGTGGGAGTTCCTTCCCTGCCCTTCGCCAAATGGATAACTCTCGCCGCTCGCTGTGGCGACTAGTGCGCGTTACTCAACTTGCCGATCAAGGAGAACAATGGCAGGTACATGGAAATGACCACACCGCCAACCACGAGGCCGAGAAAGACAATCATGATAGGTTCCAAGGCGGTCAGAAGGTCTTTCACAGCCGCGTCAACTTCTTCTTCGTAAAAGTCCGCGATCTTCTGCAACATCGCATCCATCGCGCCGGTTTGCTCGCCGACGCTGATCATCTGCGTAACCATTCCGGGGAAGACTTCCGAATCCTTGAGAGGCTCGGTAAGCGATTTGCCTTCCTCGAGAGACTTCCGTACTTGCCGGAGAGCCTTTTCTACGACGGCGTTTCCGGCGGTCTTGGCGGTAATGTCCAAACCCTCGAGGATGGGCACGCCGCTGGCGATTAGAGTTCCTAACGTGCGGGTAAAACGCGCTACCGCGATTTTCCGCATGAGTACGCCGAGTACCGGCAAGCGCAGGATGGTCGCGTCAATAGCGTAACGACCCTGTGGAGTACCGTACCAGACTTTTAATCCGAAAATAGCGCCTGCAAAGGCTACCAAGGCCAATAAACCGAAGATGCTGCCAATCAGGTTGCTGAGCATAATGACGATCTTGGTAGGCAAGGGCAAATCGACACCAAGCCCGGCGAACAAAGTGGCGAAAATCGGGACCACCTTCCATAAGAGCAAGATGATAACGCCGCCCGCCACCGTCAAGACGCCGACCGGGTACACCATCGCGGACTTGACGGCACGCTGCAGCTTGACGTTCTTTTCGATGTACGAAGAGAGGCGCTGCAGAATCGTGTCGAGAATACCGCCGGTTTCGCCCGCCTCGACCATGTTGACGTAGAGGGAGTCGAAAACTTTAGGGTAATCGCGCATGGCGGCAGAGAGTGTCGCGCCGCCCTCGACCGAACCGCGCGTGCCCGCCAGCACCTTCTGGAAGGTCTTGTTTTCCTGCTGGCTGGCAAGAATCTCGAGACACTGGACGAGCGGCAAGCCGGCGTCGATCATCACCGAGAACTGGCGCGTGAAGATGGCCAGCTCCTTGGCGTTGACGCCGGAGCCGAAGGTAGGCAAGTTGAATTCCTTGCCTTTCTCGGACATCTTGGTGGGAGTAATCTGCTGGCGGCGAAGCAGGTTCTGGAGCTCCGCCTTGCTGGTCGCGGAAAGCTCCCCGCTGACGTTGCCACCGGAACGATTCGTTCCTTTATAAGTAAAGACTGGCATGTTCTTTCCTCCTCAAACTATCAAATTCATTGGCCAGGGGCACAGCGGCCCCAAAAAAAGTTTACCGCTTACTAGTAACCGGGGATTTCGAGCCGCCGGCGACCGGCGCGGACACACCGCGGTTAATCATGTCCTGCAGCTCATCGGGGTTCGATGAACGCGAGAGCGCCAGATCAAGCGTGATGAGCTTAGTAAAGTACGCGTTGGCAAGACCTTGATTGAACGTTTGCATGCCCGTTTGTCCGGTACCCGTCTGCATCGCCGAGTAGATCTGGTGAATTTTGTCTTCGCGAATGAGGTTGCGGATCGCGGGGGTGGGGATTAGAACCTCCATGATCATGGCCCGGCCGCGATTGTCGGAGCGCGGAAGCAGCGCCTGGCAAAGAATCCCTTCCAGTACCATGGAAAGCTGCGCTCGAATCTGCGGCTGCTGGTGAGAGGGAAACACGTCGATAATACGATTGATGGTGGAGGACGCGGAATTCGTATGCAGGGTGGCGAAGGTCAAGTGGCCGGTTTCGGCAATGCGCAAGGCCGACTCAATCGTCTCGAGGTCGCGCATTTCGCCGATGAGGACAACGTCGGGGTCCTCGCGGAGAGCGGCGCGGAGTGAATTCGCAAACGAGTGGGTATCAGCGTGAATCTCCCGCTGGTTCACCAGGCATTTCTTGTGGTTATGCAGAAACTCGATGGGATCCTCGATTGTGATCATGTGCTCTTCGCGCTCGCTATTAATCTTGTCGAGCATAGCGGCGAGCGTCGTCGATTTTCCGGAACCCGTCGGCCCGGTAACCAGCACGAGTCCACGCGGTTTGTCGCAAAGCCCTTTTACGATGAGAGGCAAACCCAAGGCGTCAAAGCCCTTAATCTCCCACGGAATGGTACGGAAAACGGCGCCAACCGCGCCGCGCTGATTGAAGACGTTGCCGCGAAATCGGGCCAGGTTTTTGAGCCCGAAGGAAAAGTCCAGCTCCAGGTTTTCCTCGAAGCGGTGCTTTTGTGCGTCAGTCAGCACGCTATAGGCCAGCGACTTCGTGTCCGCCGCCGTCAGCGGAGGCATATCCAGAGCGCGCAAACGTCCGTGAACCCGCACGCGGGGCGCACTGTTCGTGGTTATATGGAGGTCGCTGCCTCCCATCTCGATCATCTTTTTGAGCAACTCGCTCAGGGTAATCCCGGCCATCGCTTCACCTTTTTCTTACAAAACCGTTTCGCGCAAAACTTCTTCCATCGTTGTTTGACCTAAAGCCACTTTGGCCAATCCGCTCCGGCGAAGAGTGAGCATGCCTTGCTCGATCGCTTTCTTCTTCAGCTCCAGGGCGGAGGCGCCGACGAGAATCAATTCCCGCAGTTCGTCGTTGATTTCCATCACTTCATACAAACCCGTGCGGCCCTTGTAGCCGCCCTTGTTGCAGGTGTTACATCCCTTGCCGTGATAGATTTTCGTGGTCTTAACTTCATCGGGGGAATATCCCGCATCTATCAGAGCCTGTTCCGGCAATTCCAGTTCTTCCTTGCAATTGGAACAAATGCGGCGGACGAGCCGCTGCGCGCAAATGAGATTCACTGAGGTGGCCACCAGGAAAGGCTCGATACCCATGTTCATCAAGCGGCTGATGGTGGAAGGCGCATCGTTGGTGTGCAGGGTCGAAAGCACCAAGTGTCCCGTTAGGGCGGCTTTCACCGCAATCTCGGCCGTTTCAAAGTCGCGAATCTCACCGACCAGGATGATATTGGGGTCTTGACGAAGGAAAGAGCGAAGCGCGGCCGCGAAGTTCAGCCCAATCTGTTCCTTCATCTGGACCTGGTTGATGCCCGCCAATTGGAACTCGACGGGATCCTCCGCCGTCATAATGTTGGTGTCGACGGTGTTGAGCCTCGCCACCGACGAATAAAGTGTGTTGGTTTTGCCCGACCCCGTCGGACCGGTGACAAGCACCATTCCGTAAGGCTTCAAAATGTTGCGCTCGAATTTCTTGAGCGACTCCACCTCGAAGCCCAGCTTGGTCATGTCCAGCCGGAGGTTCTCTTTATCCAGGAGCCGGAGGACGATCTTTTCGCCATAGAGGGTCGGCACGGTCGAGACGCGGAAGTCGAGTTCCTTCTTTTTGCCGTCGGCCCGGTACTTGATCATGATGCGGCCGTCTTGCGGCAAGCGCTTTTCCGCGATGTCCAGCTTGGCCATGATTTTCAAGCGGCTCGTGATTGCATCCTTCAGGCGAAGCGGCGGTGTCATGACGGTTTGCAACTGTCCGTCAACGCGGAACCGTACGCGCATTTCGAGCTCATACGGTTCAATGTGAATATCGCTTGCGCCTCGTTTGACCGAGTCCGTGAGAATCAGGTTAACGAGCTTGATGATGGGCGCCTCTTCGGCGGCCTTCTCCAGAGTGGCGGTGTCGAGTTCGGCCTCTTCAGCGGCCAACTCCAGTTCCTGGTCTTCGTCGACCAGGTCCTTCATCATCTTGCTCAACTCTTCCGTGTTTGAATCCGAACCGCCGTAAAACCTGGAAATGGCCTCACCGATAGCGGACTCCGAGGCCACCACCGGTTCCACGTTGAAACCGGTCATGAACTTGATGTCGTCCATCGCGAAAACGTTTGTGGGATCAGTCATCGCGATGGTCAAGACGGAACCCACGCGCGAAAGGGGGATGACCTGGTAACGGAGCGCCGTGTCTTGCGGGATAAGCTTGATGACGTTGGGATCGATTTCGTAATACTTCAAATTGATGGAGGGAACCCCGTACTGACGGGAGAGCACGCCGGTGATATCGTCATCGGTGATGAAGCCCATCTTCGTCAGGCAGCT
>JBGPLB010000152.1:0-12431 GCA_041486245.1 Candidatus Acidiferrum sp. | reverse complement strand
GCCTTAGCCTCACTCGCGGCAACTCGGACTCGCTCACCTATTCGCTATCCGGCAAAGCCGCCCGAGTCACCGACCGCGACAAAATCTCCGTCTACACCACCGCCATCTACAACAACAGCGCCATCAACGGCGTCAGCTCCACCACTGCCCACGCCATTCGCGGCGGTGTACGCGGCGACCTTAACGTCAGGGAGAAGCTCTTCGTTTTCGGGTTTACCGACTTCGAGTACGACCAATTCCAGGACCTTGACTTACGCAACGTCATCGGCGGTGGCCTCGGCTATCATGCCATCAAGACCAAAAACACCACCTTCGACGTTTTTGCCGGCGGCAGTTACGACGCGGACTTCTTCGGCGCCATCCCCGCCACTGCAACGACCCCCGCTACTCCCGCCATCACTCGCAAAGCAGGCGAAATCGTTCTCGGCGAAACTCTTAACGCCAAGCTCAACAACCGCACCACGCTCAGTGAACAGTTCAGCCTCTATCCCAACGTCTCGAACATCGGCAGCTATCGCTTCCAATTCGATACCACAGCAGCCACCAAACTGAAAAACTGGCTCAGCTGGCAAATCACCTACAGCGACCGCTATCTCAGCGATCCTCTCCCTACCTTCAAGAAGAACGACCTGCTCCTCTCCACCGGCGTGCGATTGACATTCGGTAAAGGTGTGTTCTAAATGGATGCCATATCCCCGTTATCTCCAGGATCCATCAAAGGAGGCAGCACATGATCTATTGGATTGTCGTCGGACTTATCGCCGGCTGGCTCACAGGACTCGTCATGAAGGGTGGCGGCTATGGCGTCATCGTGGACATCCTTCTCGGCATCCTCGGCGGCTTCTTGGGAGGCTGGATCTTTGGGCGCCTGGGAATCTGGCCTGCAGGAGGAATGGTTGGCTCGATCATTGTTGCTTTCGTCGGCGCCGTCATCCTCGTCTGGATCACTCGCCTTCTGAAAAGAGCCTGACGCTTCATTTCCTCGGTGGGTGGAGCACAGAATTCTGATGGAGTGCCGCATCCCTGGGAACCCGGGAAACCGGGGACAGGAAACCGGGGGACAGGAAACCGGGGGAAACCGGGGGACAAAACCGGGGGACAGACGGGACGTTCTCTGCTCTTTCGTTTGCTATTGCTTCGATCCGCCACCCGGCTTCACAAACTGGATCATACGACACTCGAATCGTCCGACTGCCTAGCTTCTCCAGCCGGCAGACGGCTCGCAGACCGCCCCAGGCATCCGGGAACCCCAAGTTTGATACAATTTGGCGTCCCGCATCACCACTGGAAGAACCCAATAACACCTGTCCGTAGGGCCAGGTTTCGAACACGCAGTACAGGGAAAAACAGGCGAAAACAGGAGCGAAAGGTTCGAGATGCATAATACGCTGATGACAAAGAGCTTATTTCGTTCCAAAGTGGGGCATAGGAGTACCAGGAGGCTAGTTTAGGCCCCAAAATGTGCCTTCCGTACCATCGCATTTAGGACAGGTCTGGTGTCAAATGGGACAGGTGCAAGCGGCTGGACCAAATGACAGGTCTCGCGCATCCAAAGAACAGGCCAACAAGCAAGCAGCAAGAGGCCAACAACTGTTGCAACAAGTGGGGATTGAGAACAGAGGAAAGATGAAGATCAAAGACAGCAATCGCAAGTGGATGTGGTGGTTCTTGGGGGTTGTGCTCGCGCTGCAACTTTATTTCGTTCGCGAACTCCTGGCGGCTTTTGCGCTGTTCGCGCTGGGATTTGCGGCCATTGCTTTTGTCGTGGTCAGCCTGTACATGATGCAGAAGGTTTGGGAAACAGGCGTCCAACGCGTAGCCGACAGCCAGCACCCGGTAGTGGATATGGCACGGCGCGGTGTTAACGCCGTGGAAGACATAGCCCGCCGGCCGTTGCGGCGCCCGGGTTCAGCCGCGGCTCGTTAAGCCGCTGACCAGTTTCTGGCTTTTGCCAGAGCACACGGAGAGCTGTCCAACCTGCCTCCTTACAGGATGGAAGCAGCCTCTGTCAAAAGTAATAAAAGAATAAGGCCAGCCGTCCCGAGAGAGCGGCTGGCCTTATTCTTTTTTGCTGCAGGAGCAGGCCTGAAGCGAAAGCCTATATCGGCTGGCTGAGCACTCGGATGGATGAATTCGAACGCACTCAGCTAAGCGGTGAGGTGACTACGTTCTTTCGCCCATCTTTGGCGCACGGCAGCCAGGAACTGTTCCTTGCCGGATTGCATCTGCCGCACGAGCGGCTGGTTGCCGGTTTCTTCGTGTCTTGCCGCCCACATCACCATTTCCGTAAGAACCGGCGCGAGGTCGATTCCTTTTGCGGTGAGCGAATAAATCACTTTTCGGCCGTCGGAAGCGTCCCGTTCCGTGGCGATAATTCCGTAGGATTCCAGACGGCGCAGGCGGTCCGCCAAAATATTGCTGGCGATTTTTTCATCGGATTGAAGGAATTCGTTAAAGCTGCGGTAGCCGCGAATCATCATGTCTCGCAGGATCAAGAGCGACCAGCGATCTCCAAGCATCTCGACGGAAGCGTTGAGCGGGCAGCCGGAACGCCGCTTGGGCGCCGGCTTCTTTTTCGGCATAGGGGGATGGTAGCACTTTTCACTTGCAATATGCAAGCTACATTGGCATAGTCTCCATCGAAGTTATTTCTGTTCCTGGAACCACGGAAGGGGTACGTTATGGAATTGAGTCCATATCTTTTATTCAACGGCCAATGCGAGGCCGCGTTCAAGTTTTACGAAAAATGTCTGGGCGGAAAAATCGAAGCAATCATGACCTTTGGCCAATCTCCCATGGCACAACAGGTGCCAGCGGAATGGGGGAACAAAGTCATACACGCTCGCTTGAACATCGGCGGCATGATCGTGCTCGGTTCCGACCCTCCGCCAGATCGTTATCAACCTCCGCAAGGATTCTCGGTCTCGATCTCCGTCAAAGAACCAGCGGAAACCGAGCGCATCTTCCAGGAACTGGCGCAAAACGGCAAAGTGCAGATGCCCATCCAGAAAACGTTCTGGTCGGTGCGATTCGGCATGCTGGTGGATCATTTTGGCATTCCGTGGATAGTCAACTGCGAGCAAGCGGCCGCGCACGCCTAGCAAATTGAACCGAGGGACGCCTATAATCTGGCATCCCAATCTCCATGTCTCACGCATCACGCGACAAAGAGGAGAATTCATGAGCTCAGTGCCTGAGAGTCCAGCAATCACTCAATCGGGAGCGTCAAGTGTTGCTGCGTCAAAGAAGATGCTTTGGATCGGACGCATCATTAGCGCCATCCCTGTCCTCTTATTGCTTCTCAGCGCTGTGATGAAAATAATCAAGGCTGCCCCTGTCGTGCAAGGGTTCCCGCGATACGGATATCCCGAGAGCCAAATAGTCATGCTTGGAGTGCTCGAACTTCTCTCTTGTATTGTGTATGTGATTCCGAGCACGGCGGTTCTAGGCGCGATTTTGATGACTGCCTATCTCGGCGGGGCCACGGCCAGCAACGTTCGCATCGGCGACCCTTCCTACGTGATGACAGTCCTGTTAGGAGTGTTCGTGTGGGGCGGGCTTTTCTTTCGCGACGCCCGCGTGCGCGCACTTCTCCCGTTGCGAAGCTAGATTTTCGGTAACACCTTGATTTGCGGATGCGTTTACTACGAGAAGGAGACATGCCGATGGATTTCAAGCCGGAGTTATTCGCGAATGATTTGAAGATTGCCTTGCGTTCGCTGGCGCGCGCGAAGGGCCTGGCGATCACGGTGGTGCTCACGCTCGCGCTGGGCATCGGGGCCAACGCGGCCATTTTCAGCCTGGTGCGCGGCGTGCTGCTCCGCCCGCTCGTCAATGCTGACGAAAACCACCTCATTTACATTCGACAGAGCGCGCCAGGCCTTGGCGTCGAAAACGCGAATTTTTCCGTTCCCGAACTGCGGGACATCGAGTCCAGCGTCCATAGCATCAACGAATTTGGCGATTTCTCGACCATCGGCTTCACCATGATCGGTCTCGGTGAACCGCGCGAGGTCCGCGCGGGCGTTGTCGGCGGGTCTTATTTCCACGTGATGGGACTGCATCCCGTTCTTGGCCGTCTGATCGGACCGCAAGACGACGGTCCCAATGCTGCCGGCGTCGCGGTGCTGACCTATCGATTTTGGTCCACAACGCTCAAGAGTGATCCGACGGTCATCGGCAAAAACCTGCGACTTGGAAGCTTTGGCGAACGGACCGCGACGGTTATTGGGGTCCTGGAACCCTCTGTGCCGTATCCTGCCGACACGGAAATCATCGCGAATATCGTCACAAGTCCGCACCACTTGTCCGCGACCATGGTCGAGGGTCGCGTCCACCGCATGACTGAACTTTTCGGCCGCCTCGCTCCCGGCGTAACGATCGAGCAAGCGCGCGCTGAGCTTCGCACCGCGTATGGCTCGATGGTGAGCCAGCATCCCGAGGCGTATTCGAAGCAGGGCGACAACCAAATCAGCGTAAGGCTCCTCCGCGAACAAATCACTTCGCGTGCCCGCACCGTCCTTCTAGTATTGCTAGCGGCTTCCGGCCTCATTTTCATCATTGCGTGTTCGAACGTCGCCAATCTGGTTCTGGCTCGATCCGTTCGCCGCGAAGGGGAGCTCGCCATCCGCGCGGCGCTCGGCGCCAGCGCCGGCGCGCTTCGCCGGACTCTACTTGCTGAAAGTCTCATTCTTTGCGTTGTCGGCGCGACTCTCGGCGTAATTACGGCGCGGCCGCTTCTGGCGGTCCTTGCCCGGTACGCGTCGCGCTTCTCCGTCCGGGCGCTTGATCTGACGGTAGACTGGAGCATGTTGTGGGTGGGTACGCTGCTCGCCGTCGTTGCGTCTATTCTCCTGGCGTACGTGCCGCACCTTCCGAATGCCAATACCTCTCAAACGCCCGGCCTCACCAGCGGTGGCGTCCGCATAACTGGCAGCACCAGCCGGCGCCTGCGCGTCTTTGCCATTGTGCAAATCGCTGCCTCCTTCATGCTGCTCGCCGGCGCCACCATGCTTCTGAAAACGCTCCTTGCCATGCAAGCCGCGGAGACCGGTCTGGACACGCGACACGTTCTGGCCATCAACGTTCCCGCAATCTCCTACGGAAAAACGCCTGAGCAAATCGTTGATTTCTATAAGGAATCGATGCGGCGCATTGAGTCGCTACCTGGTGTGAACAAGACGGCTTTTGGGATCGTCGTTCCCTGGCGCGATGCCGGCAGCTTTGGCCCTGGGTTTGAGTTTTCCGCGGACGGCCACGTTAAAGGTCCCGGCGAGGACGATCCTCGCGCTCAGCTGCGGACCATTTCTCCCGGATTCTTTGCCGCGCTCGGCGTTCCCATCCTCGCCGGACGCGATTTCAACGAGCTTGACGGAAAGAAGGACGGAGAACCGGTCGTCATCGTCAGCGAGACTCTCTCAAAGCGCATGTTTCCCAATCAGGATGCCGTCAATCGGCATGTATATTGGACGGATCCGGTGATTAAATTCGTACCCGGGATTAGCACCAAGCCGCACCGCATCATCGGCGTCACTGCCGATATTGACGACTAACACGTTGTTCCTGGGCCCAGCATGACCGTCTATAGCGCCTTTGAGGAGGGACCAATCTTTGGCGGCCGCCTTTTCATCCATACCAGCGCAAATCCGTACTCTCTCGTTACCCCGATCACCCGCATCATTCGCGACATGTCCGCGGACCAACCCGTGGAACGCGCCGCAACTCTTGAGGACGTCCGGGCTGAAGTTCTAACTCCGGATCGTCTCAACACAGTTGTGTTTGGCGTCTTCGCGGCCGTCGCCCTGGCCATTGCTTTGGTCGGCGTTGCCGGCGTACTCGCGTTCTCCGTCAGCGCACGCACGCGCGAATTCGGCATCCGTCTTGCGATTGGCTCGCAGCCTCGGCAGCTCTTGGCAGGCGTCATCGCCGAAGGGGCGGTGATGGCTGGCGCAGGGATTGTCGCGGGGGCCGCGGGCGGGTACGCACTGGCCCGTCTGGCAGGTGGCTACTTCCGGGACATGCAAATGCCGGGCGCGACAGTGGCCGTTGCCTCGGGGGTTATTCTGCTGGCTGCCGCCGTCATTGCCTCCGCGCTTCCCGCGGCTCGCGCCGCGCGGGTCGACGTCATCCAAGCACTGCGGGCCGAGTGACCGTCGAAACTCAGTCAAAAAATGCGCCGGTAGCTAAGTTTAGCTACCGGCGCTGCTGTGCCTGAAATAAATCCAGACAATTAGAAGTTAAATTTCAGTCCGAGCTGCATGATGCGCGGATCGCGCGTCGAAGTTACCTTATCGAACAAGCTCGACGTGAAATTAAGCGAAGCGCAGCAGATCGGGTTGGTGTGGTTGAAGGTGTTGAACGTTTCCCAGCGCAATTGTCCGGAGACGCGCTCGCCAAACTTCATGTTCTTGAATAACGAGAGGTCCGTGCGCCAGAAACCGGGCCCACGAATGGCGCCCGGAGGCTCAGTGGTTTGCGTAGTCTGAGTCGTACCCGGGACAGCGAAGGCGGCTAAGTTAAACCACTGTGCATAAGTTGATGTGCCGGAATTGGGGTTGCCAATCAGGTTTGGACGGCAGCCGAGAGGTGAGGCGCTGAGCAGGCAGCCGGAACCCGTGGGATCGTTGCATGTTGCACCAGTACCGCTAACACAGCCCCCGTTACCTAAAACGGCGGTCAAAGGCAGTCCGGTCTGAAAAGTCTGGACGCCGGAGAATTGCCAGCCGTCAAGAACATGTTTGGCAACGCCCTGGAGGCTGTGTGTCCAAGGGATTTGCCAAACGAAGTTTGCGGTCAACACGTGGCGTCGGTCCGCGATCGTCGGCCCGTAATTGCTGCGAAGATCGCCAGTGACCTGGGGAAGAGCAGCGCCGCCAGTGCTGCGGTCGGCCGGATCAGTGGTCAAACCGTGAGACCAGGTGTAGGAAACATTGACCATAGAGCTGCCGGACAAACGCTTTTGCACTTGCGTCTGGAGCGAGTGATAGTTGGCGGTGAAGACGTCGACGAAGAAGAGCCCCGGGCCATAGCCAACAAAAGGCCTCAGCACGGCAAGTTTGTTTGAGTTGGTGTTGCCATTGACCGGCCCAGTGATGACAACCTGGTCTGCGGCCGTTGGAGCAGGACCGGCGGTGCACGGAGTCGCGGCTGTGCAGTTCAAATAGGAGGCCACGGGTGCCTGGTTGAAATCTTCAAAGCCGGGAAGATGGATTCCGTTGCTGCCGTAGTACCCGACATCGACCAGCCAGGTTGGTCCAAATTGACGCTGCACGTCCAAGCTCCATTGTTGCGAGTAGGGAGACTTGTAATCGACGGGCATGCGCGACTGGATGGTGAACGGGGTGGTGGCAGCAACGGTGGTGGTAGCCCCGGTTGGATTGGAGAGTGTGCTGCGGTTGATGTTGAGATTGGTCAGGAAGCCCTGGCTTAGGCCGACGTTGAGTTCTGGGTTGCCGAACTCGAGGCCGTTGTCAAAGTACATGCCGTAGCCGACGCGCACCGACGTCCGGCCATTGCCAAAGGGATCCCAGGCAATTCCGATCCGTGGAGCGATGGCTCGATTGAACTCCTTGCCGACTTTGCTACCGAAGGGCGATTTCGTGCCGACAAAGCCGTTGAAAGTTGGCGGATCGGCAAAGATCAGGCCGTTCAAGGGACTGTAGTTTGGGTTGCAAGCGCTGCTCGTCGGCACGCCGTTAACAAGCTTCACGTCCATGGCGCCGGAAGAAGTGATGCAGGGCGCCTTCGCAGGATCGTAAAGTGCGGGATCGAAATTCACGAGGCGGCTCGAGCCGTTCGCGCCGCTGGCATCCGTGGGCTGACGGAAGAACGAGTGGCGGATGCCGTAGGTGACGGTGATGTTCTTCCTGACGCGCCAGGTGTCCTGGCCGTAGTATTCGAACTGGTTGTCGAATATGTTCGCGGTGACATCAAGCGAGGCTTGCGCGAACGTGCTGTTCTGGCCAAGAAGAAAGTTTGCGTATGACTGCTCGAACGAGAACGGACAAGTTCCTCCGGCGGCGGCCGTTCCTGTGCAGACGGGGTTGCCATTGAAAGTGGTCGTCGCCGTTGGAGCGTTCTGGGCGTCAAACGAGAACGATCCGTTGTTGCTGCCGGTGAGCTGGTTCTCGTGCTTATTGTAGTGGTAATAGATAGCGCCGAACTTGAGCGTGTGCGAGCCAATTACTCTCGTGACGTTGCCGTAGGCCGTGTGGTTGACATTGAAATCATTGTACGGACCAAATGTAGAAATTCCTGTACCACCCGTGAGGGTGATAGTCGGCACGCGGCCCAGGAGGTTCGCGAAAGGAAGCGCGCTGCCCAGCGCGGTCTTGACGTCCGGCGATTGCGAGAAATTCTCGGCGCCGATGACGCTGCTGAGAATGGCGCCGTAAGAATAGCGGTAACCGGCCTCAATCACCAATTTCGCGTTGGGCGTGAAAGTGGCGGCTAGGTTGTATTGGTGTCCCGGCGAGTTTGTGGAAGTGGTCGCGATGCCGTTGACAGGCAAGCTGGTGAAGAGACCGCCGGCCTCGACGGTGGGATTCGAATCGTGGAGAAACTTGCCGTTTAGGGTCAGTTTGGGGCCGAAGACATGATCAATCTTTATCATGTCCTCCCGGAAGTTGAAGATATTCCCGAGTGTGGTTATGTCGGTGAACGGACTGGCGGCGGTCGCCGCGTTGGGAAGCGGGAATTTGGAGAAGAGGTCTTTAACGTAAGCCGCGGCGATAGGGTCAATCGAGGTTGTTGGGATGCTGGTGCCATACGCGGTGCAAGCGCCCGGGGCTCCGTTGCTGTTGGCCCATTGGGTGCAAACTACGTGGCTGAACTGCCCATTGGCCATCCCTGAATAGGGAACTGTCGCAGTGGGATTGGAGTACGTGACGATGCGGCGGGCCTCTTCGGAGAAGAAGAAGAACGTCTTATTCCGTTGCTCGTAAATTTTGGGGATCCAAACGGGGCCGCCGATGGTCCCGCCGAAGTCGTGATAGCGGAGCACGGGACGCTGAACAATGGGGTTCGCGGCGTTGTTGAAAAAGCTGTTGGCGTTGAGAATGTTATTGCGGAAAAACTCGTAGACGCCGCCGTGGAGGTCGCTGGTGCCGGAGCGCGTGATGACGTTGATCTGGGCCCCAGCGGAGCGGCCGGACTCGGCATCGTAGGCGCCACGAACGACGCGAAATTCGCTGATGGCATCAATGCTGGGAAAGGAGAGAAGCGTGAGATTGGAGCCGCGATCGACATTGTCCGCGCCGTCGACCTGCCAATTGTTTTCCTCGCGGCGGCCGCCGTTGATTTGGAAACTCATGACGTTGGTGCCGATAGGAGCGGTTGCGCCAGGGAAGATCTGATCGGCGTTGCCGGAATCGGAAGCGCCGGGGACGAGAAGTACAAGCTGCGCGTAATTGCGGCTGTTGAGGGAGAGTTCACGGAGCTGCAAGCCGGAAATGACACCGGAAGCGGTCGCGCTTTCCGTGTCGACATGCAAAGCGTTGGCCTCCACAGATACAGTCTCGCTGATTGAACCAACATCCAGCGTGAAGTTGACAAGGAGTCTGTCGTCAACGTTTAGCACGATGCCGGAGTGTATGACCTTCTTGAACCCCTGGGCTTCCACCGTCACGTTGTAACGGCCAACCGGCAAGAGTGCAGCGACGTACTCGCCGCGGTCGTCGGTTGTAATCATGCGAACGGCGATTTTTTGGTCCGCGTTGGTAACGGTTACGCCGGCGTTTGGAACGACGCCGCCTTTAGGGTCAGAGACCGTTCCGGAAATGGTGCCGGTGACGTTTTGACCGAAAGCTACAACACTGAGACTAACCACGAACAAAAACAGGAACAGACATTTGCCGACTATTCTTCTCATCGAATACCTCCTCCATTCCACACCCCCTGCTGACGCTAAAGAGTCCGAATATTTCTTTCGCGTCTTGGATACTTCTATCCTTGTGTCCACTGCACACCCCCTGAAGAATTGCCGTTGCCCTGGCGCCGCAAACGATTCGTAATCTTGTAGCGATCACCGCGGAATGTGGACTTGACGTACTCGACCGCTTCTCCGCTCTCCACGTAGGAAGTGCGGGTAAACTGAAAGACGGGACTGCCTTTTGAAATTCGCAAGAGGCGCGCCTCTTCGGGGCTTGCCAGCCCGGCCTCGACGACTTCGTCCGCTTGCACAATATGAATTTCGTAGACCTCGGCCAGGGTGCGGTACAACGAAGTGCCCGGATCAAATTTTTGGAGCAAATCCGGGCACAGGCGGAGCGGCAGACACGTGCATTCCACGCCCATTGGCAGGGAATCCGCCATTCGAACTCGGCGCAACTGGATCAACTTTTCGCCGGGGGAGACGCGGAGAGCTTCGGCCGCAGCCCCACCAGCAGAAACTACTTCGAAAGAAGTGACCTTCGAATGAGGACGTGTTCCGCGAGCCTCCATCTCTTCGCTAAAGGAAAGTACCTGGCGGAAGTTCTTTTCAAGTTTGGTTTCGGCGACGAAGGTGCCTTTACCGCGCTGGCTGTACGCGACGCCCTGGCTGCAAAGCGATTTGAGAGCTTGCCGTGCGGTCATCCGGCTGACACGCAGGCGCCTGGAAATGACCTCCTCGGAGGGAAGCGGTCTGCCCGGTTTGAAGCGGCCTAAACGGATTTGTTGGAGAAGCTGCTGCTGAATCTGGAAGTAGAGTGGGACAACACTTTGACGGTCCAGGTTGAGAGAGTCCACTTCGTTCCCCAGTTGTCTAGACAACTAGCCGTCTATATATGTCTGGGTGAGGCTGGTGTCAAGATTTTTTTCTGCCCAGTGCGCACAAGGCCGCCTTGCCAGGTTGCGAGTGCGGGCGCTTGTGCTACTCTTTGCGCGCGCACCAAGCGAAAAGGAATTTTACACGGACGAAATGAGGAGACGGCCATGACCTCTCGGAAGAAATTAGCCGCGCTGACCTGCGTTGGAGCGGGATTGATGCTTTCCGTTTGCGCTGCAACCCCAGCACAGGAAAAGGACAAAGCTCCCGCCAAGAAAATCGCCATCCGCGCGGGACGATTGATTGACGGAAATAGTGACACGCAGATTCTCAACGCGCTAATCGTCGTGGAAGGAGACAAAATAGCTTCCGTAACTGCCGGAGGAACTCCGCCTGCTGGTGTCGAGCTGATCGATCTTTCGAAAGCTACCGTGCTGCCGGGGTTCGCTGATGTTCACACGCACGTACTGCTCAACGGCGACATCACCGCGGAAGATTACGATACGCAGCTCCTGAAAGAATCCACTCCTTACCGCGCGATTCTCGCTGCGCGCAATGCCCGCATCGCTCTTGACCACGGTTTCACCACCATCCGCGACGTCGAAACGGAAGGCGCGATGTACGCGGACGTGGACGTCAAGACGGCGATCGCAAAAGGCGAAGTGCCTGGACCGCGAATGCAAGTTGCCACGCGTGCCATGACTCCGACGGGAATGTATCCGCTGCTCGGCTATTCATGGGAATTGAAGGTGCCGGTAGGCGTGCAGTACGTCGACGGAGCCGACGGAGCGCGCAAAGCCGTGCGGGAGCAAGTGATGTACGGAGCGGACTGGATCAAGTATTACTCCGACCGCCGCTATCACTTTGAAGACGACGGCGTGCTACACAGCATGGTGAATTTTACGGACGAAGAAGCCAAAGCCATCGTCGACGAAACGCACCGCCTCGGCAAAAAAGTTGCAGCGCACTGCATCGGTTCCGATGGAATTGCGGCTGCGTTGCGAGCCGGCGTGGACACCATCGAGCACGGCGACGGTTTCACTGATGCTCTTCTCGATGAGGCCGCCAGAAAAGGCGTCTATTGGGTTCACACGATTACTGTCGGCGCGTACGTTGCACCGGGCCGCGGCGGCAACTGGGTGAAAATGGTGGACCTGGAAAAAATCGCTTTCCAAAAAGCGCTGAAGAAAAATGTAAAGATTGCTATGGGAACGGACGCCGGCGGCTTCGATTGGAAAGAACTGAACGAGGCGGAAGAGTTCGTGTATTACGTAAACTACGGCATGACGCCCATGCAAGCCATTCGTTCGGGCACGGTCGTTCCCGCGGAACTGCTTGGCTGGAGCGACAAAGCCGGAACCATAGAACCAGGCAAATGGGCGGACATCGTTGCGGTCAGCGGTGACCCGCTCAAAGACATCACCGAACTTAAGCGCGTGAAATTCGTCATGAAAGCCGGAACAGTCTATAAGAATGAGGTGCATTAGTTAGGAACGGGATTCGCGATAGGACAACTTGGCCGCTCACCCAGCGCGGTGCGGGAAGTCTAACAATTCGCAGCTCTCCTACTGGGGATGCGTGAGATGCAAACCCTCTGGCAGGACCTTAGATTCGCCGTCAGGATGCTGAGGAAAAATCCTGGCTTTGCCGCGGTGGCGATGCTCACACTGGCGCTCGGCATTGGTGC
>JBGPLB010000151.1:0-12487 GCA_041486245.1 Candidatus Acidiferrum sp. | reverse complement strand
CGAGGCCACCACGCTGGACAAAATCTCGCGCCCATTGGCCACGACCGCCGCGGCCGTTTCATCGCACGATGATTCAATCCCCAGTATCCGCGTCATCTTCAGACTCACACCAGGAAGAATTAGAGTTTCAAGCCCTTCAAGTAATCGCGGAACGGCGCGCCCAGCTCTTCGTTCTGCAGCGCGATCTCCACGGTCGCCTTCAGGAATCCCAGTTTGTCGCCCGCATCATACGAAACGCCCTCGTAGATGTACGCCCACAGCCCGTCTTCCTGCGCCAGGATCCGCAGGGCGTCCGTCAACTGGATTTCATTTCCCGCGCCTGGCTTGGTGCGCTTCAAACAATCAAAAATCTGTGGCGGCAAAACGTATCGCCCGGTGATGGCCAGGTTCGATGGCGCATTTTCTGGTTTTGGTTTTTCTACCAGGTCGCGAATCCTCAACAGCCGCGCGCCGAAGGGAGGCTGGGGCGCGGGTTCGCCATCGACGATTCCGTAAAGATGCGTCTTTTCTCTGGGCACTTCTTCGACGGCAATTGCGCCGACGCCCGTGGCGGCATACACATCAATGAGCTGTTTGGTGGCAGGGTTCTTTCCAGGAATCAGCACATCCCCCAGCAAAACTGCAAACGGCTCGTCACCAACCAAATCCTCCGCCACCAGCACAGCGTGGCCAAGTCCGAGCGGCTCCTTTTGCCTCGTGTAGCTCACCTGCACCATGTCGCTGATCCGCCGGACCATAGCAGCTTGTTCCTTCTTCCCCTTTTCCTCCAGAAAGCGCTCAAGCATGGGCGCATGGTCGAAGTGATCCTCGATGGAATTTTTACCCTTCCCCGTCACGATGATGATGTGCTCGATTCCTGAGGCGACGCACTCTTCCACCACGTACTGGATTTGCGGCTTGTCCACCACCGTCAGCATTTCTTTGGGCTGCGCTTTGGTCGCCGGCAGAAAACGCGTGCCGAGTCCCGCAGCTGGAAGAACTGCTTTGCGCACTCTTTGTCTTGCGCCAGTTGGTTGTGGATTTTCGGCCATGCGATTCCTCTCGTGCCTACTTTTTCTTCGCGGGCTTCTTTTCTTTCGAGGAACTTTCCTTGGAGCTAGCCTCTTTCACCGCAGACTCTTTCCCGGCAGATTCCTTTCCACCACCATCTTTAGCCGCGGCGTCCTTGCTGCCGCCGTCTTTGCCTTCCGCGGCGGGCTTGCTCTCTTTGCTTCCCCCATCCGTGGATTTTCCGGCGTAGTCCGTGACGTACCAGCCCGACCCCTTGAACTGAATCGCCGGCGCGGTGATCACCGATTCCACTTTGCCGCCGCAATGCGGGCATTTCTTCAGGTGCGGCCCTCCGACCTTTTCGATCTTGTCGGTGTGGCGCCCACACTTCAGGCACTTGTATTCGTACAGTGGCACAGCAACTCCCTCCGCTTCAGCTCCAAACAAAAAAGTATAGCATGCGTCACAAAATGTCCCCGCAGCGCGTGCTAGACTCAAATGCATGAGCGGACCCGCCGCGAGCAACACCGAAACCGCACTCGGCTGCTTGTACCTTGTCGGAACGCCGATTGGCAATCTCGAGGACATCACTCTCCGCGCTCTCCGCATCCTCAAAGAAGTCGACCAGATCGCATGCGAAGACACGCGCCACACGCAAAAGCTGCTCAATCAATACGAAATTCGCAAGCCCCTCATCAGTTACCACGAACACAACGAGCTGACGCGCGCGCCTGAGTTGCTCATCTCTCTCGAACAAGGCGCCAAGATCGCTCTCGTCAGCGACGCGGGCATGCCGTTGGTTTCCGATCCGGGACATCGTCTCGTCACGCTTTGCCTGCGTCATCATGTCCCTGTTGTTCCCGTGCCTGGCCCATCCGCGCTTCTCGCGTCGCTCGCCGCAAGCGGCCTGCCCAACGAAGAATTTCTCTTTGTCGGCTTTCTGCCCGCGCGCACTGGCGAACGCCGCCGCGCCCTGGAGCGCCTGCGCATCGAGGATCGCACCATCATTCTTTATGAAGCCCCGCACCGCATCGCGGAATGCGTCGCCGACGCCCGCGAAGTTCTCGGCAACCGCACCGCCTGCATCGCCCGCGAAGTCACCAAGCTCCACGAAGAGTTTCGCCGCGGCAAACTCTCCGACCTTTTTAGCTCGCTCAAGGAGCGCCCCGCCAAAGGTGAAATCACGCTGCTCATCGGCGCGGAAGATCCCGCTGACGCCCGCACTCCCGCCAACTCCATGCAATCCCTCGCCGAGCGCGTCGAAGAATTAATCCACCAAGCCAAACTCGATCGCAAAGAAGCCCTGAAACTTGCCGCCAAAGAACGTGGACTCACCCGCCGCGAAGCCTACGACAAAATCGTTACCTCCCGCGAGCCAGAAAAGAGCGACCTATAAATTTGGGATTCTTAACTTGTGGTCTCGAGGCCGGATGCCTTCCTTGTCGGTTTTACACGCAGACCTTTTGCTTTTCCTGTATGCGTTTGGCAGCGCCCTTGTCGTTCAGCGAGAGCGGATAGCCTCGCGTTTCGATTTTTGCCGAAAGTGTTCCAAATTGGATAGCTTTCCTTGAATTTCTGTCGCATTCTCTCAATATGAGAATGAGAGACCTGTCTCCCAAACAGTTATCCGCAGTCCCCTGTCCTACATGTGGTGTCCGCTCCGGGGAACGTTGCATTCTGCATTCAGGCGCGCCGCGAACTGAATCACACGTTGACCGGAAACTCTGCGCAGCTGAAGCCATTGAAGTGGAGAGATACCGGCGCGCACAATCCCTCGCCAAGCGGGTCGATGGCGGCCATCCCTCGATCGGCTAAAGCGCTTTTGGCTGGCCCATCCTTTTCGCCAATTGCCGCGCGCCGCGCGCTCCCAGCGGAAATTTGCGAACAGCTGGGGCTCTTTCTCTTCTACTGGTCACGAGTCACGTTCCACTAGTCACCAGCTACGGCCCTTCTCACTTTGCGCCGAACGACCACTCGATCCAGAGGCCGTCGAGACTTTGCGACCAGGCTGTCTTTATCCTCAAGGGCAGTCGACCGGTGTAAACTGTGCCCCTATGAAAACTCTGTTCAGCGTTACGTTCTTTAGCTTCCTGATTGGATTGGCCATTCTCTGTTGCGTCGCTCCCTGGACTACGACGCCGGCTGGGAGCGCTGCAGCACACGACTCCCTGGGTTACGCAGCCATCTGGTCACAGCGCTTTGCAGCGCTGCCCGGAGCTCGGGTGGACTCAGGAGCTTTCACGATGCTGGCAGGAGTGGTCCTCTTTTTCGCCATCGTGATTGGCGCAGCGGCGTACTTTTTCCGCAATAAACGTGGGCCGGAAAGAGAAGATGTTTGAAGATTTGGAAATTGCAATGAAGGAATGCCTGCCAAGCAGATCCACATGAACGCGGCCTCTGCAACACAGGCCGTACAAACGCCGGCAAATTACGATCCCTCGCTCGACTAATTAGAAAATATGTGCACTTAAGGACAGTATTAACAAGCTCGAAGAGGCACACTCAGGGTCTCGCAATTTTTCGAAGGAGACTCATGAACAAGATTTCAAGAATTACATTAGGAATGGCAATCGCGCTTGGTGCTTCCGTATATGGCCAAGCACAGACGCAGAGGCCCGCACAGCCGGGCGATCCCATACCAACGTACCGTGTCACCGTCGTCAGCCGCACGGCGCGGGCGGTTAACTATCGACACCGCAGCGGAGCGACAAAGATCGACTTTCAAGGTACCGACCTCATGCCCAGCGCAAGGGGCGAGGCCAAAGTAGAAAGCAAGCGCGGGGCGCTGGAAATTGAAGTTGAATTTGCAGACCTCGACAGACCGACAGCATTCGGCAACGAATATCTCACCTACGTCCTTTGGGCCATTTCGCCGGAGGGGCGTTCGGTGAATCTCGGCGAAGTATTGGTGGGAGATAACCACCGCAGCAAGCTGGACGTAACGACCGATCTTCAGGCTTTCGCGATGATTGTGACCGCGGAACCTTATTACGCGGTGCGGCGCCCGAGCAATGTGGTGGTGGTGGAAAATGTAATTCGCCAGGACACCAAAGGCACGTCGGAAGCCATGGAAGCCAAGTATGAACTGATTGATCGCGGCGGATACATCCCCACGGGCTATCACTTCGACCCGGTGGTCTTGAACGCCAAGTTGCCGCTGGAATTCTTCGAAGCGCGCAATGCGGTACGCATCGCAAAGTCGGCGGGAGCCGAGCGGTATGCCAGCTCCAGCTACGAAAATGCAATGCGCCAGATGAACGAAGCGGATGCGATGGCCACCAGCAGACATGAGAACAGGAAATCATTGATTTCCATCTCGCGTGAAACGGTGCAGACCGCGGAAGACGCGCGCGAAATCGCCATGAAGCGCATTGATTCGGACCGTGCACAGCACGAGCGCAACGAGTCAGCGGGCCGTGAAGCGAATGCCAACGCCGCCACCGCGGATGCCGTTCGCGACCGCGACGAAGCCGACCGAAGGAAGCGTGAAGCAGAAGCGAACACCGCAGGCGCCGTACGCGACCGCGATGATTCCGACCGCAAGAAGCATGAAGCCGAAGAGGCTGCCAGGCGCGCTCAGGGCGCCCAAGCCAATGCCGAGGCCGACTCCGATCGCAATCGAGCCGCAGCCGCAGCTTCCGACCAGCAAACTCAGGACGCCAGGAGCGCTCAAGCTTCCGCCGAAGCTGATTCCGACCGCAATCGAGCCGCAGCCGCCTCATCCGATCTGCAAGCCCAGGACGCCGTGCGCGACCGCGAAGAGCTTCGCGCAAAGCTCCTTCAGCAGTTCAACTTGATTCTCGAGACACGCGACACGGCCCGCGGTTTGGTCGTGAACATGTCCGATGTGCTGTTTGACAGTGGACGATACACGTTGCGGCCCATGGCTCGCGAAAAGCTGGCGAAAATATCGGGCATCGTGCTGGCTTATCCGACTCTGAGGCTGGCTGTTGAAGGCAACACGGACAGCGTTGGAACGGAACAGTTCAACCAGACCCTCTCAGAGCAACGCGCCGAGAGTGTGAGGACCTATCTCACGGGCCAAGGCGTTCCGGAATCCTCGACGACTGCCCAGGGCTTTGGCAAGACTCGGCCCATCGCTTCCAACGATACATCGGACGGGCGCCAGCAAAACCGACGCGTCGAGCTGGTCGTTTCGGGCGAAGTGATCGGCACGAAGATCGTTTCGCTGGTGATACTGCCAGTGACTGCATCGTCAACGCCTCGCTAATCGCACCACAGACGAAAAAGCCGGCTCCTCGCGAGCCGGCTTTTTTATTGACCTTCCGGTTCTATGTCTCTTGATGCTTCACCGGCTTCTAGACGCCTCACAGTCCCGCATGGGGCGAGCCGATCTCCAACGGCGGTTATGCCGCCGTATCTCTTTGGCGCGTTGCTTTAACCCCGGAAAGAATCCCCGCTCCTATGAGTACGATCGCACCCACAACAATCCATTGTCTGGGCACGTGCACCAGGTAGGCGCCATAGATGAGACCGATGGTTAGAACCGCGAATCCAATTGCGTAAAGTCCGAATGACATGTTGTTTCCTTTCGGCTGCCCTGATGAGGCGGTGGCTCGAGAACTCGATATGCTCGCCGCCAAACTTTTATAAAAACCAAACCCTTCCTCCACGCTGCCGCGCATGGAGGAAGGAACCTCGTTTGGCTGGTTGATGATAAAGCTAGTCGCGATCTGGATGGTGATGACGCCACTGCCAGTAGTGATTCTGCTCGCGGCGGTTGACGCGGTGGAACTCACGATACGGTCTATGCCTTTCGCCCAGGTACAAGCGATAGGAATGGTCTTCGCGGTCATTCCACTCATGGTAGTCACGACGATCACGATCGTAATAGCGAGGATGATCGACCCTGACAACCACTTCTTGGGCAGCGCCCGCCTTGGGTGCCGCCGAAACAGTGAGTGCCGCAGTCAAGAATAGAAAACTCAGACATTTCGTTGCTAGGTGCACGTGTGCTCCTTCGTAATTCGCGAACTCCAATGTTGGAATCCTGGCTTATGGTAAGTATGGGCGAAAAGAGTCCCTAAGTCTGTGCAGTAGCGGACACAAAGAGCGACGCGTGTCTCGCTGTAGACGCCCTCCTGATCAATATGGCGGTGGAGGCTGGATCCACAAAACCGCGTCGCGCGGCAGCCAGGGATCAACCCAGAGTAACGGCGAGGATGTGGGCGACGGCGTGGGAGAGGAGCGCGTATTCAAAGCCGTAGCGGGAGTAGAAGAAGCCGAGTGCCAGACCAAAAACTCCGTTGAGCAAAGCGCTCGCGGCAATAAGCGAAGCGCTTTGTCCTTGCAATCCCGCAACATGAAAAGCCGCGAAGAAAATTGCTGAAACCAGGATGCCCAGCCAGACTCTTCCGCGTCCCAAACGAACGACCGCACTCATGATGAAGAGATGAACAACAAGCTCGAGGCTGCCAGCAGCGAAGAAAACGCTCGCAATCCTAGACCAGAGCGGACCAGAGAGATTGGGCAAATGGAAAGAATGAAGAACATAGATGGCACCCGCGGCAACGATGCAGCCGAACGTGACGGCGGGAAACACGCCGCCTTTCCCGGGGGGTTTTGCTGGCAGATCGAGGCGGCGCAAGTACGGCATAGCCAGGTGAGCAGCGTCGGCAAGGCGCAAGCCGAACCACGACGACAGGATGCAAACGCCAGACACGGCGAGCACGAACCAACACAGCTGAAGCATCGATGGGCGGGGTACGGCGGAAGCGGTGATGCTCGGCACAAAGGAGATTGCGCCGAATACGCCGAGACTGCTTAAGAGAATAAAACGTCCTAGAATCCGTGGTTTTTCAGGAAGCTGCTCGGGCAAAGGAATCGCCTCCAGAAAGATGGGTGATCGCATCGCTCTTGGAAAAGATACCACGCCCTGGGACGGGGAATGAACGATCACGCAGCGACACGAGAGAGTGAACGTTGCGGAGCGGAGGGGTTCAGTGTACGGTATCGACGACTGGGAAGGAGATGCGGGCCCGGTCAAATCTACGAGGATGGTGGACATGGCCGGGGAGAACGAAAAAGAGCAGTGGACGCGCAGGGGATTTTTGGGAGCGAGTTCGGCGGCGCTGGCAGCAGCCAGCGTGCTGGGACCAGACAGAACCGGAGGGCAGGAACAAACCATAGAGCAAATTCCCAAGGGTGACAGGAGCGCAAGCGACCCGGGGCCGACAAATGCAGCGCTCGACGCCGCAAATCCATCTGGCAGCCATCCCTTGCCGACGGACGCGGGCGGAGTGCAAACCTTCAAGTATCCGTTCTCCTTCGCGCACAAGCGGTTTCAGGAAGGCGGCTGGTCGCGCGAAGTGACCGTGCGCGAGCTGGCCGTTGCAAAATCGCTGGCGGGCGTGGACATGCGGCTGACGGCCGGGGGAGTGAGGGAATTGCATTGGCACACCGCGGCGGAATGGGCCTACATGCTGTATGGCAGCGCGCGGATCACCTGCATCGACGCGGACGGCAAAAGCTTCGTGACGGACGTGAAGGACGGCGATCTGTGGTATTTCCCGCCCGGCATTCCTCACTCGATCCAGGGGCTGGCGCCCGACGGAGCAGAATTCTTGTTGGTGTTTGACGACGGAAATTTCTCCGAGTATGAAACGGTGCTCCTGACCGACTGGATGGCGCACACGCCGCCCGACGTGGTGGCTAGAAACTTTGGAGTCGCACAATCGGCTTTGGCAAAAATGCCGAAGAGGGAGAAATTCATTTTTCAGGCGGAGGTTCCGGGACCGCTTGCGGAAGATCAGCGGCTGGCAGCAGGGGCCATGGGAGCGTCATCGATTGATTTTGCGTTTCGCACCACGCAGCGCCCTGCGGCCACAAAGCTGAAGAACGGCGAAGTACGGGTAATCGATTCTAGTAGTTTCAAAATTTCGACGACAGTCGCCGCGGCAGTCGTGACGGTAAAGCCCGGGGGCCTGCGCGAACTGCACTGGCACCCGAACGCGGATGAATGGCAGTTCTACATCAGCGGGAAGGCGCGCATGACCGTCTTTGCCACGGGGGCGCGCGCAAGAACGATGGACTTCGAAATGGGAGATGTCGGCTACATCCAAAAAACGCTGCCTCACTACATCGAAAACACCGGCACGACCGATTTGAAATTCCTGGAAATGTTCAAGAGCAGCTACTACCAGGACCTGGCGCTCTCCGAATGGCTCACGCACACGCCGCCGGAACTAGTCGCGGCGCATTTGAATCTGGATAAGACAACGCTCGACGCCATGCCAAAAAACAAGCCGCTCATCATGCCGTGACCAGCATCGCTGGAGAGTAACTCCAGTTTTCACTCGTAGCGAAGAGCTACGAGCGGGTCGACACGGGCGGCACGGCGAGCTGGAACCCAGCACGCAATCAAGCCGGTAATGAGGAGCAGCAGCGGAACGGCAATCAGGGTCGCCGGATCGTAAGGCGAGACGCCCCAAAGTTGGGTGGCAACGAGGCGCCCGACGCCAAAGCTAAACGCTAAACCAATTGCGACACCCAAGATTACCAGGCGCAGGCCCATGTTTATGACCAGCTTCAGGACGTCGCCGCGTTCCGCGCCGAGCGCCATGCGGATACCGATTTCGTGCGTCCTGCGCGCAGCCGTATAAGCGAGCACGCTGTAGACCCCGATAGTCACGAGGATCAAACCAATACTGGCGAAAATTCCCAGCAAGAAAAATCCGAATCGTGGACCAGCGTAGGAAAACTGGCTGATGTATCCCTCGAGCGTGCCGTTCAACGTAAGCGCCACGCTGTGGTCCGTGGCCCAAATCTCCTGGCGCACGGCGTTCAGCATCGCGAGCGGCTCTCCGACGGTGCGAACAAGAATTCCACGCTCGTTCGATCCGGTGATGGTGTACGGAAGCCAGAGCTCCGGGTCGACTGGATCCTGCAACCCGTGGTTTTTTGCATCGGCGACGACGCCGATGATTTCGAACGATGGATCATGGACGGGATCGGGAAATTTTTCGAGCTGCGCCACGCCCACGCGTTGCCCGATCGGATTATCTGAGCCGAGATATTTGCGAGCAAACGTCTGGTTGACGACGGCAAGTCTTTTCGCGCCGTTCACTTCCCCTTCCGTGAACGGCCGGCCCGTGAGGAATTGCAATTTCAACACCGCAAAATTGTTCTCGCTACAAAGCTGAACAAGCGAGTTCCACTTTTCGCTATGTGTTTTTCCGGGAATTTCAATTTCGGCGCCCATGCCTCCGTAAGGCGGCAAAGAGCTGGTCTCCGTGGCCGCAACAACTCCTGGCATCGCTTGAAGCCGCAAAAGAAGCGGACGATAGAAACTTGTGAGTTGTTCGGCGGTCTTATAGCGGTCTCGCGGAAGCACCAGTCGAGATACCAAAATGTGATCCGGTTGCAAACCGAGGTGCACTTCCCGTAACGCGACAAAGCTGCGCATCAAAAGCCCCGCTCCAACCAAAAGCGCGAGTGAGAGCGCAACTTCGAGAACCACGACCGCGTCACGCAAACGTCCGTGGCGAAAACCGCCGCTGACTCCCTTGCCGCTGTCTCGCAGCGGGTCGTTCAGATCGCGGCGCGCCGTTTGCAGCGCTGGGACCAACCCAAAAAGCACTGAGGTAGCCACTGAAACTCCAAGCGTAAAAAGCAGAACGGTTACGTTCAGTCGAATCGTTGCTTCTGCTGGAACGATATCTTGCGGAATCAGTGCAATCAGGGATTTAAGACCGCCCCACGCGAGCAATGCGCCAAGGGTAGCGCCGCCGACAGCCAGAATGAGACTCTCGACGAGAAGTTGGCGCACCAATCTCCAACGCCCTGCGCCAAGCGCAGCCCGAATGGCAAACTCTTTTTCCCGAGTGGTAGCGCGTGCCAGCAGCAGGTTGGCCACGTTGCCGCAGCCAATCAGCAGCAGCAATCCAACAGCTCCGAGAACGATGAAGAGCGTCGTGCGAAAGCGCCCGACCACCAGATCTGTGAGCGATTGGATCTCTACGGTGAAATGCTTTGGGTAGTCCTTTGGATAGACGGTGGAAAGATGCTGGGCGATTACGGCGAAATCCGCCTGGGCTTCGCGTTCGGAGACCCCGGGCTTGAGGTGGCCAAGCAAAAACCAGTAACGATTGAAGCCGAGCGCCGGCGTGGTGTCAGCATGGCTGGGTTTCTCGGGAATCCAGAGGTCCGAATCGCCCCAGCCAAATCGCGCCGGCATGATGCCGATGAGCGTGCGAGCCGTGCCGTTCAAGACGAAGGTTTTGTTCAGGATGGCGGGGTCGGCGTTGAAACGGTTGACCCAGACTTTGTAACGTAAGACGAAGACGGGGGGAGCCCCGGGTTCATAATCCGCAGGCTGCATCACGCGCCCAACCAGCGCGGGCATGCCGAGGAATTCGAACGTGCCGGGCGTCACGTAACCGCCGCTGAAGCGATCGGTGCCCTCGCCGTAGGTGTAGAGCACGTCGCCGCCGTCATTGGCGATGACGCGGTCAAAGACATGATTTTGCTGCACGTACTCCAAATATTCGGGGCCGCTGAAACCACCGCGCCCGCCAGGCCGATTTTGCTCTGTATCATGGATTTGTACAGAAACGAAGTGCTGGGCATCGGGGTACGGGAAAGGTTCCATCAGAACGTTCTCAATGACGCTGAAGATGGCGGTGGAGGCGCCTATGCCGAGCGCAAGGGTTATCATGGCAACGATGGTAAAGCCTGGACTTTTCCTAAGGTTTCGTCCGGCGTAGTGGAGATCTTGCCAAAATGAGAACATGCTTGAGCCTCCTCCAGGGTCGCTTGAGTCCTGTCAATTAAGAGACGCCTGAAGCGCTAAGAAGTTCCCCGCCGAGTATGGAATTAACGAACAAATAGCGCCCCCGCACTTGCTTTGACGGCCGGCGCTGATCAGGGTTTGCTCCCCTCCTGAGTTCTTGGGTTCATGCGAAAGAAAATTCATATAAAGAGAAGCTGAATCGATGGATTGGATAGAGCGCGCGTTTGGGCTAGGATGTGCTGGCATCCTCGCCGATGGCGAGGCGGTCCAGGTCGAGCTGCGGTGATCGAATTGTTAAGTCGGAAGGAAAGGAGTTTCGTGTGAGCAAATATGCGGTGGTTGCGTTACTGGCGGTGAGTGGAGCTTTCGTATCACGCGCCCAAGGTGCGGAGCAGAGTTGCGAGCAGTTAGCTCGGCTCACTTTGCCGAACACAACAATTACGTCCGCGCAGACTGTCGCGGCGGGAGCGTTTGAGCCGCCGGCAAACGCACGGCGTGGGCCGGGGAGTGACACCTCCATGTTCAACCGGCTGCCGGCGTTTTGCAGGGTCATGGCGGAGGCCAAGCCAAGCGCGGATTCCGACATTAAGATCGAGGTGTGGATGCCGGCGAGCGGATGGAACGGTAAATTCCGCGGCCAAGGCAATGGCGGTTTTGCCGGTGAAATTGACTATCGCGGGCTGGCGCTGGCGATCGCCCAAGGGTATGCATCGGCAGGCACGGACACGGGCCATACAGGCGAAGCCCCCGACGCAAGTTGGGCGCTTGGACATCCGGAGAAGATTATCGACTTCGCCTACCGCGCGATTCACGAGATGACCGTGGTCGGCAAAGCGTCGGTTAAATCGTTTTACGGCGGCGGCGCCCAACATGCCTATTTTTCTAGCTGCTCGAACGGAGGACGCGAAGCATTGATGGAGGCGCAGCGCTATCCGGAAGATTATGACGGGATACTGGCAGGTGCGCCTGCGAACTATTGGACGCATCTGCTGTCGAGCGCTTTGTATGATGCGCAGACTACGACTTCGGATCCGGCGAGCTACATTCCGACGAGCAAAATTCCAATGATTGCGAAGGCCGTCAACGCAGCATGCGACGCAAATGACCGCGTCACCGACGGCGTGTTGGATGACCCGCGCAACTGCCATTTCGATCCGGCGAGATTGCTCTGCAAAGAGTCCGATTCGGACTCGTGCCTAACCCAGCCGCAAATGACGGCGTTGAAAAAATTATATGAAGGCGCCCATGACTCGAAAGGCAGAGAAATTTTTCCGGGATTCTTGCCAGGAGGCGAAGACGGGCAAGGTGGCTGGCCGCTGTGGATTACCGGCGCCGAGCCTGGCAAGAGCTTGCTTTTTTCGTTTGGCGGAGGATTTTTTTCCGACATGGTCTACGACAAGTCCGACTGGGATTACAAGAAGGCGAATCTGGACGAAGCGGTCGCTGCCGCAGACAAAAAGTTTGCTGCCGTGCTGAATGCGACGGAGACAAACCTCAAGCCGTTTGCCTCCCGCGGCGGAAAGCTGATTATTTATCACGGATGGAACGATGCAGCGATTTCCGCACTGAACTCAATCAAGTATTTCGAGAGCGTGGAAACCAAAATGGGCAAGGCGGATGCCGATTCGTTCTTGCGGCTCTTTATGGTTCCCGGGATGCAGCATTGTGGCGGAGGGCCAGGGCCGGATACTTTCGGGCAGTTTGGAATGAGCCCGCAGAACGATACGCAACACAATATTTATCTGG
>JBGPLB010000150.1:0-12666 GCA_041486245.1 Candidatus Acidiferrum sp. | reverse complement strand
TGCTACTCAGAGGCGCGATGACGCACGCCGAGATGGGATCGACGGCGTTGTGGCTGATGCTGCTCCTCGGCGCCTACCACGGAATCAACCCTGGAATGGGGTGGCTCTTCGCGGTGGCGCTGGGGATGCAGGAGCAGAAGGGGCGTGCGGTGGCGAGGGCGCTCGTCCCGATCGCCCTTGGCCACGCCTTGGCCATCGGCATAGTGGTTCTGGCAGCGGCGTTTCTCGGCATGGCGCTGCCGCGGGAGGCAATCCGCTATCCCGTCGCGGCGCTTTTGTTCGGTCTCGGAATCTACTCCCTGGTGCGGCATCACCACCCGCGATGGGTCCGCATGCAGGTAGGTTTTCGCGACCTGACGCTCTGGTCGTTTCTGATGGCATCGGCGCATGGTGCTGGTTTGATGTTGTTGCCGGTGCTGCTGGGCGGCCGTACAGTCGAAGCGGCTGACCACATGGCAGGTCACCATCACATGTCCGCAGCCGCCAGCCCTCTGGCAGCACTGCTCGCCACCGCGGTCCATACTGCTGCCTATCTTGCTGTCACTGGGATCATCGCATGGGTTGTCTATAGCAAATTTGGCCTCGCGATTCTTCGCAAGGCCTGGCTCAATCTCAACCTGGTATGGGCTGCAGCACTCGTGGTGACCAGCGTAGTCACTCTGCTGATGTAGCCTCTTGAATTTTGGCGGCCGCGGCCCACACGCGACAGAACAGGGAGGTTGCGTAATGGAAACAATAGAAAAGTCGCGTCCTGGGAAATTGCTAGATTGCGGGCGGATCACGGGCTATCCGGAAGTTGAAACAGGGCAGTCCGCTAGCAACCGTTCGTAGGGAACTGATGAACCGGCTTGATATCCTGATGTGGATCGAAGGTTATTCTTCTTCGGGGGAGTCTGGTTCGGGAAGCTCTGGGAGGCGTTCTGGAGAGGATTTGGAGTCGGTGAGAGAGGGAGGGCTGGAGAGCGGGGCGGCATTGGCCAGCACCTCGTTCCAGTGGTCGAATTTGTAGTGGAACGGAAACTCCTGCTTCACGTGCGGGAGAGAAGAGAGCAAGACCTGGCTGAGGTAGGCGAGAGCGGTGGCTTTGCGAGGGGGGATGCGGTCCTGCGCGACAGCGACGAAAAGTTTGCCGAGGACATGGTTGATGTCGGTGGCGGTGAGGAAATCGCCGTTGAGAGAGGCGGAAATTTCGTTGCCCAGGCGCTGGGACTCGAGGAGTTGGAGTTCTTGCCTGGAATGGAAGGCACAGAAGGAAGGATGGTGCGGGCTGCGCAACATGCGGCACCCGCGGCCGTCTGAAAATGGAAACTGGCAACGCGTGGTGACACCCGTGCCGGAATTCTGGTTCGTCATGGAAGCCTCTTAGAAGTGGATTTGAGTTAAAGCTGAAATAGCAAGGTGACTGGTGACTCGTGACTGGTGACTGGTGCAAACCGCGCTAAACGCAAGGGGTGCACGCAACGACATAAGGTTCCTCGGGACCCGCTAATTTCGGAATTCAGGTTAGAGCCAAGGGAGAAACGCATCGGCCTTGCAGACTGCCGAAAAACCCCCCGGAAAAAGGAGATCCCTCGCTTTGCTCGGGATGACAATCACGGACTTTTTCAGCAACTTGCCAGAGAACCGAGGGAAAGATCGGACCTATACCATTGAGCGTTGTGATTCGAGAAGGCAAAAAAATAGCCGCCCGGAAAGGCGGCGGCAAAGCTCGATTGGGGCTGATTCTCCGAGGGAAAGAATACCATCAAGGGCATAACCCTGTCAATAACTATTTATCCGAGAAAAATGTCGAGATTTTGAGGGGCGAAGTTCGGTTCCACGCGCTCTACCAGCACAATTTTTGTACTTAAAGCAGGACTGCGACTGGCGTTGAATTGACGGAGCTGGTTTTTCCCCCGTATAGTCAAAGATTACTTTGCACTCGAAATGGGACACGTGTAGGCGCGCGTCCGAAATCAGGGCTGGGAGTTGAGAATCGAATGGCACGAGAGATTGCCAAGGCTTACGAACCACAGCAGATAGAGCCGCGCTGGGCGGAATACTGGGTTGCGGAAGCCCTGTTCAAAGCCGATACGAAAGCTCGGGGACCGGTGTTTTCGATCGTGATTCCGCCGCCGAATGTGACGGGATCGCTGCACATCGGGCACATGCTGGAGCATACGGAGATCGATATCCTCACCCGCTGGCACCGGATGCGGGGATTCAACACGCTGTTTCTGCCGGGGACAGACCACGCAGGCATCTCGACACAACGCGTGGTGGTGAAACAGTTGATGGATCAGGGGATTGACTATCACAAGCTGGGGCGAGAGGAGTTTGAAAAGCGGGTTTGGGCGTGGAAGGCCGAGGCAGGCGGCCAAATCACGAAGCAGATGCGAAGCATTGGAGAAAGCTGTGACTGGTCCAGGGAGAGGTTTACGCTTTCACCTGAAATGTCGCGAGTGGTGCGCAAGGTATTCGTGCAACTTTACTCCGAAGGATTGATTTACCGCGAGACGCGGCTGGTGAACTGGTGCCCGGTTTGTCTAACGGTGCTGAGCGACCTGGAAGTGAATCACGAAGACCGGCAGGGGCATCTGTGGCATATCCGGTATCCCGTGGCGGGATCGCAGGAATTCGTGACGGTAGCAACGACACGGCCGGAAACGATGCTTGGAGATACGGCCGTGGCGGTGCATCCGGAGGATGAGCGGTACAAACATCTAGCGGGAAAGAAAGTTTTATTGCCGTTGATGAACCGAGAAATTCCCATCATCGCGGACGCCATGGTGGACCGGGAATTCGGGACGGGAGCGGTGAAGATTACGCCAGCGCACGATGCGAACGACTTTGAAGTGGGCAAGCGGCACGGGCTTGCGGAAATCGACGTGATGACCGATGACGGCCGCATGAGCGCGGCGGCTGGAGATTTTGCCGGACTGGACCGTTTTGAGGCGCGCAAGAGAATCGTGGAGGATCTGAAAACGAAGGGCTTGCTGGAGAAGGTGACGGAGCACGCTCATTCGATCGGGATATGCGAACGGAGCAAGACGATCGTCGAGCCGCGGATATCGACGCAGTGGTTTTGCAAGATGAAGGGGCTCGCTGAGCCGGCGATTAAGGCGGTGCGGGAATATGAGCCGCGAAAAGAAAATACGATTCAGATCGTTCCAGATAACCGGCGGCAGGAATTTCTAAACTGGCTCGACAATATACGCGACTGGACGATTTCGCGGCAGTTGTGGTGGGGACACCGGATCCCGGCGTGGTATTGCGGGGATTGCGAAGAGTTGATCGTGGCGGAAGAAGCGCCGGTGAAGTGCGTGAAATGCGGAAGCGGAAAGGTGACGCAGGATCCGGATGTGCTGGATACGTGGTTCAGTTCGGGGCTTTGGCCGTTTTCGACGCTGGGGTGGCCGGAGAAGACGGCGGATTTTGAAAAATACTATCCGACGAGTTTGCTGATTACGGGCTATGACATTTTGTTTTTCTGGGTGGCGCGGATGGCGATGCTGGGCATCCACTTATCGGGGAAAGTGCCGTTTCGCGCTGTGTATTTGCATTCGCTGGTGCGGACGGGAAGCGGCGAGAAGATGTCCAAGACGAAGGGGACGGGGCTCGATCCGGTGGTTTTGAATCAGCAGTATGGGACGGATGCGATGCGGTTTTGCCTGGCGTCCATGGCGGCGCCGGGGACGGATATCGTGCTGTCCGACGATAGGCTGGGTGGCGCGCGGAACTTCGCGAATAAGATTTGGAATGCGGCGCGGTTTTTGTTTGTGAATTTGGATAAGTTTGAGCAGGGCGGGACGGCGATCGAGGAGCTGGCCTCGCCGGAAGTGCGAGCGCTAGCGCCTTACAAGTTCAAGGGGAACGTGCCTTTGGTAGATGCCTGGCTGTTTTCACGGCTGGCGAGCGTGACGGAAATGGTGAATGAGGCGCTGGCAAATTACCGATTTCACGAAGCGGCGCAGGGCGTGTACCAGTTTTTCTGGGGAGATTTTTGCGATTGGTATATCGAATGGGTGAAACCCGAGCTGCAGAACGCGGACCGCGAACGAGCGATTGTCGCGTGGAAGAATTTGTTCGCGGGATTTGATGCGGCGCTGCGGCTGTTGCATCCCTTCATGCCGTTTTTGACCGAAGAGTTGTGGCATCAGTTGCCGCAAAGGCCTGGCACAAAATCGATTGCCCTCGACAAGTTCCCCGTTGCGCAAGAGAGCTGGAAGAATTCTGGGGCGCTTGAAGAGTTTGAAGTGCTTCAGTACCTCATCACCTCTGTGCGCAACATCCGTGCGGAACAGAAGCTCGATCCTAAGAAAAAGATTGCGGCTGAGCTCACGAGCAAGGAGGCAGCGGTCAGAGAACTTGTCGAACGAAACCTCGACACGATACTACGAGTGGCGTTCCTGTCAGACCTGAAGTTGATCCCTGGGAAGATTGGAGTGGGCGGGGTGATACGCTCGACGGCACGGTTTGACCTTCGCATTCCCTTTGCTGAGATAGTAGATTCGCAGGCTGAAATAGCGCGATCAAAGAAGGAAATAGACGGCCTGACAAAGGATATTGCTTCGAAGGAAGCGCAACTTGCTAATGAGACGTTTCGGAGCAGGGCGCCGGAAAAGATTATCAAAGGGATGGAAGCTACGCTGGAACAACGACGCGTGGAATTGCGAAAGCACATGGATCGTGTGGCAGAATTCGAAAAAAGTGATCGTTCCACCTAGCTGTCTCGTGGAACTCGTGCAGGACTCGCGACAACCTCCAACCTGCTTGTAGCCCGCGTGGAGGAAACGTAAGCTTAGGCGGCGTGGAAGTGCGCGGTGCAACCTCGATGGCTCAAGAAACACTTCCGGGAACGACAGACAAGCGGCTGGCGGCGTTGCTGACGCTGCTGGCGGAAAACGCTACGATTGTGATTAGCGGCGCGCGGATCGCGAAGGAAATCGGCGTGTCGCGGTCGATGGTCTGGCAATGGGTGCGGCAGCTGCGCGGGCTGGGCGTGCGCGTGAAGGGGAAAGGCGGCGCAGGATATTTTCTGGAGAGAGTGCCGGACATTTTAACGCCAGACATGCTGCGGCAAAGGTTGAAGGGCAGCCTTTTCGGAAAGCATATCTATCATTTTTTCAAGACGGATTCGACGAATCACGTGGCGCTGGAATTGGGACACGCCGGGGAACCGGAAGGCGCGGTGGTGCTGGCAGAAGAACAGACCGCCGGCAAAGGCCGCGCGGGACGCACGTGGCAATCGGATCGCGCGGCGGGAATTTACGTGACGCTGCTTTTGCGGCCGCGGCTGGCGCCGGTGCAGGCCCCGCTACTCACGATGATGGCGGGACTTTCCGCGCGCGCAGCGATCGAAGCACAAACGGGACTGGCAGCGGACCTCAAGTGGCCAAATGATTTGCTGATCCACGGAAAAAAAGTGGGCGGAATCCTCACGGAGATGCACGCGGAGCCGTCCCTGGTGCGATTTGTAATCGTGGGGATAGGGTTAAATGTGAACCAAGAGAAATTTCCGAGCGATTTGGGTGCTACGGCGACTTCACTCCGCCTGGAAACGGGAAAGCAGGTTTCACGGCTGGAACTCCTCGTGCGGCTGTTGCGCGAGTTTGAGAACGACTACAATCGCTTCTTGCGGGAAGGGCCGGCTGGGGTGACGCAGAAATTCGAGGCCGTCTCGAGTTACGCACGGGGAAAACGCGTGAGGGTGACAAACGGCACGGAGAGTTTTGCGGGCACGACCGCAGGGCTGGGGCCCGAAGGACTGCTGCAGGTAAATCGCGATGACGGGCAGTTGGTGACGGTGATTTCCGGAGACGTGGCGGAGGCGCGGTAGATGCTGCTGACGATCGATGTCGGGAACTCGAATACGGTGCTGGGTGTTTTCCGCGGGGAAGAGTTGATTGCCAACTGGCGGTTAACGACGGCAAAGCAGCAGACTATCGACGAGTACGGCGTGCTTACGCGGAATCTGTTTACGCTTGCAGGGTTGGATCGCGACGCGATTGGAGGGGTGATTATTAGCTCGGTTGTTCCCCCGGTGAATTGGACGCTGGGGGAGATGTCGCGGATTTATTTTGGGCAGAAAGCGCTGTTCGTAGAAGCGGGCGTGAAAACGGGAATGCCGGTTTTAGTCGATAACCCGCTTGAGGTGGGCGCGGATCGGATCGTAAACGGAGTCGCGGCGTTCCACAAATACGGCGGCCCGTGCATCGTAGTGGACTTCGGGACGGCGATCACGTTTGATGCGATTTCCGCGCGTGGAGAGTATCTGGGCGGAGTGATTGCGCCGGGGCTGGGGATAGCATCAGAAGCTCTGTTTGCGAGGGCGGCGAGACTGCCGCGCGTGGAGATAAAAGACCCGGGCAAAGTCATCGGCACCAATACCGTCACGCACATGCAGGCGGGGCTTTATTATGGCGCGGTGGACATGGTGGACGGGATGCTGACAAGGATGAAGGCGGAGCTCGGCGGCAATGTGAAAGTGGTGGCGACGGGCGGGCAGGCGAGATTGGTAGCCAAGGGATCGAAGCAGATTCAGGAGACGGATGAATTTTTGACCTTGACGGGTTTACGATTGATTTGGGAGAAGAATCAACCGGCCGAAACGGGAAAAGCGGCGGCGCACGAAGCAAACGCTGCAAAGCCTGCCCCGGTCTCAGCGAAGAAAGCATAGAGTTAAACGCTGAGGCGCCATGCGCCCTTGAGGCACGCCGGATGCGGGTCCTCCGCTTCGCCTAGGCAATTCACATGGACAGTTGGAACTACTTCAACTACTTCACGGAAATTGAAAACTATTTCTGGAAGAAGCGGGGGGCACATTTGCTGGTGTCGCCTCTGGACTGGGCGATTATGGAGACGTGGCAAAAGGCGGGCGTGCCTCTGGAAGCGGTGTTAAAGGGGATCGATAACGCTTTTGAGAGCTATCAGCGGTCGCGACGTGGCGCGGGCAAGCCGCTGAAGAGCCTGGCGTACTGCACGGACGCGGTCCTGGAAGCGGCGGAGGAACAGTTAGAGGCTGCCGCAGGAAGTGCGCCCAAGAATGGACACGCCGGGGCGAAAGAACCGTTTTCGCGAGAGGAGCTACAGGTTTACTTCACGAAGAATGTTGCGCGGGTTTTGGCGGTCGCGAACGGCACGGAATCGCCGAGTGCGGGCTTGGTTGAGCGCTTGAGGGAGGTCGCGAAGTCTCTGGACGCGATGATGATTCTGCTCGAGACGCCAGGCACTCTGGACTTGGAAGATTTAGAGAGGCGGCTGACGGTTCTGGATGAGAAGCTCCAGGCCACTTTGACGAGCCATGCAAGCGAAGAAACAATGCTGAAGATCCGGCGCGAGATGGACGGACAGCTCGCCGCATACCGGCGCAAGATGAAGACGGAACAGATCGCGCTGGTCGAAAAACAGTACTTGCAGAAGAGGCTGCTCGAAGAGTTTGGCCTGCCGCGGCTGAGCTTGTACTACTTTTCCTGAGCCACGCCTTCCGGAAGCAATTATCTTTTCTTTCCACGCGAAAAATCGCAGAATGGGGCATTGCAGATATGTCTGACGAGTTACGATTATCGATTGAGAAGCTTGTGTATGGGGGCGACGGGCTGGCGCACGCCGACGGGAATACGGTCTTTGTTCCGTTCGTTCTGCCGGGAGAAGTGGTGCGCGCGTCGGAAAGATCGAAAAAGAAGAAAGTGATTTGGGCGAAATTGCTGGAGGTGACGTCGGCGTCTAAGGAGCGGATTGCAGCACCGTGCCCGCATTTCCAGACATGCGGAGGCTGCCACTACCAACACATCGCTGCCACTGAGCAGGTTCGGCTGAAGAAAGAGATTTTGAGAGAGACGCTTTCTCGACTGGGCGGAATTTCCTGGGATGGAGCGATTCAGGAGCACACGGCTGAGCCCTACGGCTACAGAAATCGCGCACAGTGGGCGGTCCGCAGCGGGATGCCGCGGGCGCTGGGGTACTTTTTGCCGGAGAGCTCGATTATCGTGCCCATTGACGAATGCTCAGTTCTTTCACCGCGGCTGGCGCAGACGTTTGGGCGATTACAAGAGATGGCGAGGTCGGGCGCTTTGCCCACAGGAATTCTCGAGATCGAGGCGTTTGCCGATTCGGCGGACGAGAAGATTGCCTTGAACGTGGCCTTTGAGCGATTTCCTCAGCCTGCATCGGAGCTGGCTGCGGTGCTGCGAGAGGCCATGCCGCAAGTAGAGAGTTTGCTTCTGTTGGACCAGAAAAAGGACAAGTTCGAGCTGACTGGTCCGGGATATTTGGAACACGAAGCGGGCGGGTTCAAGTTTCGCGTGAGCCACTTGTCATTTTTTCAGGTGAACAGGTTCTTAATCGGAGATTTGCTGAATACGGTGACGGCGGGCGCGAAAGGGCGGTTGGCGCTCGATATGTACGCGGGCGTCGGATTTTTTACGCTGGCGCTGGCGCGGGCTTTTGAGAAAGTGGTCAGTGTCGATGCAAATCTGGCGGCTACGCGCGATCTCTACGCCAACGCGGAGGCAGCGGGAGTATCGGTCACCACACACAACGAACATGCGGAGGATTTTCTAAAGAAGACGAAAGAGCGGCCGGAGTACGTCGTACTGGATCCGCCGCGTGCGGGATTGGGAGCGGAAACGGCGGCGAAACTTGCGGAGCTTGGAGCAGCGGAAATTGTATACCTCTCCTGCGATCCATCCACTCTGGCTAGAGACTTGGCGGTTCTGACTTGTTCGCCGAGGAAACCTAAAGAAATTTCGGGGCCGAGCGTGCGGTACGAGCTGAGCGAGATGCACTTGTTCGATCTGTTTCCGCAGACGTACCACATCGAAACGCTGGTGAGGTTGAGAAGAGTCCCATGAGGCTGCCGGCCGTCGCCATCGCCGCGTTATTTGCCTGCGGCGCTGTGCTCGGCCAAACGCTGTGGTTTGCACATCGAGATTTCTCGCACGCTTATCTTCTGGCTGGTTTTGCTTCCGTGGCTTTCCTTATCGGAAGCGGAATTGTCTTGGTCAGAATCGGGCATCTCTTCCCTGCTGCCGTTTTCTCCGTGCTGAGCTGGCTAATTTTGGGCGTGTTGGGCGGGGGCGTCGCCAATCAGCCCCGGACGGCGAACTACGTGCTGTCACTTGTTGAGGCGGGGGGCGCGAATTTGAAAACGCCGTTGCGGTGGCACGGACGCTTGCGGGACGAACCTGCGCGACTGCCGTGGGGCTACGGCTATGAAATCGAATTGACGGGAGTGGAGTATGAAGGCTCGTTGGTGGCTGCGCGAGGAGGAATGCGAGTCAGTTTTGCAGGGTCTACTGACCAGCTAGCGGCGCCAGACGTTCATGCTGGAGACGACCTCGTCGCCACGACAGAAGCCAAGCGGCCGCAGATTTATAGAGACGAAGGCGCGTTTGACCGCCGCGCGTACCTTGAGCAGCAGAACATCGACCTGGTTGCGACGTTGCGGGCTCCGGAGCTGATGGAACGCACCATGGTTTCTCGGACAACAGCTGCCACTCTCCTGGCGCATGTTCGACGAAGACTGCGCGATGAAATCGACACGTTTTTCTCGAACAAGCCGCAAGTCAACGGAGTTTTGCGCGCGATGCTCTTGGGTGACCGGAGCTTCGTGGAGCGGGCGGAGTCAACTGATTTTCAAAAGACAGGCGTGTTTCATGTGCTGGTAGTGGCGGGATTGCACGTCGGCGCGCTGGCGGTGTTCCTGTTTTGGATTGGGCGTGTTTTGAGGTTAACTCCGTTATGGAGGGCACTCACGACTCTGACGCTGTTGCTTGCGTATGTGGCCGTGGTGGAACAGAGGCCGCCGGTGCTTCGCGCGGCATTGATGACGTCGCTCGTGGTGATGGGCGGATTGTTTTTCCGGCGCTTGGATTTACTGAACTCAGCGGGGATGGCGGCGCTGATCTTGCTAATTGCAAAGCCGCTGGCCGTTAGCGATTCGAGCTTTCAACTGACATTTTTGGCTATAGGCTGTATCGCTGGCCTTGCTGCGCCGTGGTTGGAGAAGAATCTTCAGCCGTATGTGAAAGCGTTGCGCGGATGGCGCGACGTTACTCGCGATGCGGCGCACGAGCCTCGGGCGGCCCAATTTCGGATCGACTTGCGCGCCACGGCGCGTTGGATTTCCTCGCGTGTGCCTTCGCCCTTGGAGAACTTCAGCGGAAATCTGCTGGCGCGTGGCATTGCGGCTTCGCTTCGCGTATGCGAACTGTTGGTAATCACCTTGGCGTTGCAAATCGGGATGCTGCCTCTGATGGCGCGAGACTTTCATCGCGTAACGCTAAGCGCGCCTCTCGTCAATCTGGCGGCGGTTCCGATCACGGGGATCGTGGTGCCGCTGGGATTTTTGACGCTTGGCAGCGGACTTCTTTTGCCTGCTGTGGGGAAGGTACTGGCTCTTCCGCTGGCGTGGGTGACAACGCTGCTGCTGCACGTTGTGCAATGGTTCGCGCACTTTCCGAGATGGAGTTACCGGATACCGGGGCCGCCAGTATGGCTGATGATCGTGTTTCTAACGGCGGGCGTGCTTCTTGCCGTGACGGCGCGCAGTTCCAATTCGTGGAGCAGACTGGCCTCGCGAAGCGCGGCCGGAGTGCTGGGATTGAGCGCTCTCACAATTGCGATATTCCCCTTTTCGCCGCGACGCTCGGCCGGAAGACTTGAATTGACGGTTTTGGATGTCGGACAGGGAGACTCGCTGTTTGTCGTGTCGCCGCATGGGAGAACGCTATTGATGGATGGAGGTGGAGGCTTCATCGGGTTCGCAGGGCATGAACAACAGAATGGAATCGACCCCGGTGAAGAAGCCGTGTCGTCATACCTATGGTCGCGCGGTTTTCAGAAACTGGATGTTGTGGCTCTAACGCATGCCCATCAGGACCACATCGGCGGATTGGCTGCAATCCTGGAAAATTTCCGAGTTGGGACACTGTGGATTGGGAGAGAGGTTGAGTCGGCAGCGCTGGCGAAACTGGAGAATCTGGCCCGTGAGAAGAACATTCCGATCGTTCACGAACTTCGCGGAAAAGCTTTTTCGTGGGATGGCGTCGAGGCACAACTTCTCTGGCCGGAAATTTCGCCGCAAGCCGTCGGAACTTCGGCAAAGAATAATGATTCTTTGGTGCTTCATTTGAAGTATGGAGAACGTGGGATGATGTTGCCCGGTGACGCGGAGAACCAGGCAGAGAGTTCCGTCTTGTCGGATAACGACGAATCCGCGCTTCGCGCCGATGTGCTGAAAGTTGGTCATCATGGCAGCAAGAATTCGACGACGCCTGAATTTCTGGCCGCAGTACACCCGCGTGTCGCGGTGATCAGCGCGGGAGAAGACAATCCTTATGGGCATCCCAACCCGGAGTTGCTCGCACGACTTACCGCTGCTGGGGTCAGAATTCTGCGGACGGATCATGACGGAGCGGTGCACGTGCTGACGGACGGAAAGCGATTGGAGATTAGCTGCTTTGTGGCATGCCCGGAGCCGGACACGAAAACGTCGTCAGCGCAGGCGCGACCACCATATCAAAAGCAAGGCGACAAGCAATAGCAGAAACCCGACGGCTGCCTGATACTCGTGGTTCTTCTTGTATTGAGCAAAGGAAAAGGAGCCCGCGCTCGCGAAAGAGAGCTTCGCGGCAGTGAGCCGCGGAAAAAACAGCGGCACGGAGCGGGCGTACTCCTCGAAAGCAGTGCCATGATGCTGGCGTAGCTCGGTTTCTTCGCGGCGCATGACGATGGAATAGAACAACGCAAAGTAAGCGAACAGAATGAGTGCTGATAGCCAGGAGTACGCAGCAACAGCCGCTGCAAGCGTTAGAATGGCGCTGCCGAAATAGAGCGGATTGCGTGTATAGGCATAGGGGCCGGTAACCGTGAGGACTTCCTGCTTGTGAAGATGGCCGGCGGCGCTCGCGCGGATGAATAAGCCGAGCAAACCGATGGGCGCCCCCCAAAGAATGCTCCGCGGAGTTGGGTGCGCGAACCACAACACGAGAATGGCACACGGATAGCTGAGCCGCACGCGCCAGCGCGCAAAGAAAGCGCTGACGGAGCTCATGCAGGGACTCTGAGACGCCGACGCACGGCGTCGAACACTTCGTTCACTTGGATTTGCAGCATCGAAGGGTGTATCTGATCGCTGCGGCTGTGCGTGGTGACGACGCTGGCCGCGCGCAAAACGATGTCCTCTGTGCGGTACGGGCCATTGCGCGCAGGATCCGTGGGACCAAATAGAGCGACGGCCCGAGTGCCAAGAGCGATCGCAAGATGAAGCGGCCCGGTATCGCCGCCGACGATGCACGCCGCGTTGCGCAAAAGGGCCATCAATGGACCAAGGGGACCATTGTATGGCACAGGTTCAGCCCCGCTGCTACACTCGCGAACGGCGAGGGCGAGATCATCTTCCCCGGGACCATAGTTCACGACACAACGCAGGCCAAGAGAATCGCGAATCATTTTGCAGAGTTGGCCGAAACGTTCGGGCGGCCAGCACTTCGAACGCCAGCCTCCGCCGGGGCTCAAGACGATGAAGCGATCGAGTCCGAGTGTATGCATATAGTCGCGAATTCCACAGTCATCCACCTTGGGTACGTGCAAGCTAAAGGGCGCGACCGGATTGCGCGCTCCTGCGCGCAGAGACAACTCTCCGTTCTGATCGGCGATATGCGTTGCAGAGCAGCGGACGCGGTC
>JBGPLB010000149.1:0-12720 GCA_041486245.1 Candidatus Acidiferrum sp. | reverse complement strand
TGGAGCCTCGACAGGATCAGCCAGTTAAAAAACGTTCCCAAGTCCGTTCGTGATAATCCAGGATCCTATCGTTCCGTTTACGGTTTCTATCACCACTACACCGGAGGCAAATAAGATGAACCTCGTTCCGCTCGGCAATGTCATCGCTGCACTGGCATTTGCCTTTCTCGGCATGCTCATTTTCATCATCGCGTTTGTGGTGATGGATAAGCTCACGCCGTATCATCTCTGGAAGGAAATCGTACAGGAGCACAACATGGCGCTCGCGATTCTCGTCGGCGCCATGTCCATCGGCATTTGCATTATCATCGCCGCCGCGATTCATTAACTCATGGGCATCCTGCTCTTCATCTCCGTGCTGCTGGTCGCGGCGTGCGGCCTCATCTATGAACTAGTGGCGGGCACGCTCGCCAGCTATCTGGTGGGCGACAGCGTCTTTCAGTTTTCCACCATTATCGGAACCTACCTCTTCGCGATGGGCATCGGCAGCGCGCTTTCACGCTACCTGAATCGTGGCCTCGTTTATCGTTTTGTTTGGATCGAGCTCTTGCTCGGTGTTATCGGCGGTTTTTCCTCCGCGCTCCTGATGATGGCCTTCGCTTTCACGCAGGGCTTCGAACTGATTCTCTACGCCCTTGTCATCGTTATGGGCATTCTCGTCGGCCTCGAAATTCCTCTACTTATGCGTATCGTGCGCGACCGCTACCAATTCCGCGACGTGATCGCCCATGTCCTTACGTTTGATTACCTCGGCGCGCTAGGCGCCTCCTTGTTATTTCCGATTCTGCTGGTGCCGCGTCTAGGACTGGTCCGCTCCGCTATGCTCTTTGGCCTTGTCAACGCCGGTGTCGCGCTCTGGAGCACCTTCTTGTTTTCCAACCAGCTTTCCGGCGCCCGGTCGCTGCGTTTAGCGTGCGTACTCGTCTTGTGCGGCTTGGCCGTTGGCATGGTGGAAGCCAGGCACATCACCGCAACCGCCGAGGACAACATCTACGCTGATGACATCATCTTTGCTCGCGACACGCGCTACCAGCATCTTGTTCTCACTCGCTTCAAGGACGATCTTCGCCTCTTCCTCAATAGCCATCTCCAGTTCAGCTCGCGCGACGAATACCGCTATCACGAAGCCCTCATCCATCCTGGCCTCGCTGCGGTTGCCGTTCCGCGCAGGGTTCTCGTCCTCGGTGGAGGCGATGGCCTGGCGGTGCGCGAGATTCTCAAATATCCTCAAATCGAGAGCATCACTCTGGTCGATCTCGATCCGGAAATGACCAAACTTTTTTCTTCGCATCCCATGCTGACGAAGCTGAACGACAAGTCGCTTCTCTCTTCTCGCGTCCATGTGATCAACGCCGATGCTTTCCCCTGGGTCGATTCGAACACAGACAGCTTCGATTTTATCGTCATCGATTTTCCCGACCCCACGAACTACTCGCTGGGAAAACTTTACACAACGGCTTTTTATCGCGCCGCAGCACGCCAGTTAAGCGCCCAGGGCCTGATGGTCGTGCAGAGCACCTCGCCGATGTTTGCTCGGGACTCCTTTTGGTGCATTGTGCAAACGGTCAAACAGGCCGGCCTCCAAACATATCCTTACCACGTCTACGTCCCTTCCTTCGGCGAGTGGGGATTCGTCCTGGCCTCAAACCACGAATACACTCCGCCAGTTTCTCTCCCCGGCGGGCTTCGTTTCATCAATGTTGAAGGCTTGCCCGCTCTGTTTCAATTTCCCCCGGACATGGCGCCCCTCCCCATGCCTGCCAATAAACTCAACAGCCAGGTCCTCGTCCGCACATACGAAAACGACTGGAAGGACATCAGTCATTGAAGGTTGGACGGCGCAAGTTTCTCGGAGCTGGCAGTGCGGCCCTCGTAGGTCTCTCGCTCAAGACGGACGGTCCCATCACAGGGTCATTCATCAACGATTCCTTTCAGATGGGCCACATGTTGCGCGACCGCGCTTCTTTTCCTCCCGCGAAGCGCATCGAAAAATTCCCCGTCGTAATCGTTGGCGGAGGCATCGCCGGACTGAGCGCTGCCTGGCGTTTGCGCAAACGGGGCTTCGCCGATTTCGTCCTCCTGGAGATGAATCCGCAAGCAGGCGGAAACGCTCGCTGGGGCGAAAACGAAATCACCGCGTATCCCTGGGCCGCGCACTACGTTCCCGTGCCCGGTCCCAAAGCCGAATATGTCCGCGAACTTTTCGAAGAGCTTGGCGTCCTAAAAGATGGCCAGTGGGAAGAGCGCTACCTCTGCTTCGCCCCCCAGGAGCGCCTTTTTCTATATGGACGCTGGCAGGACGGCATCGAGCCGGCTGTCGGCCTCGCGCAAAAAGATCGCGACCAGTTCCAGCGTCTCGAAGATCTTTTCGCAAAGTTCCGCGCAAGCGGCGAATTCACCATCCCTCTCGAACTCGGGCGCTCCTCCAAGTTTCAGGATTTGGATCGCCTCTCCTTTTCGGAGTGGCTTCAGCAGCAAGGCTGTGATTCGCGTCTAGTGAACTGGTACATGAATTACGCCTGCCGCGACGATTACGGCGCGCTTGCCAAAGACACTTCCGCCTGGGCCGGCATCCACTATTTTTCTTCGCGTGAGTCTGAGGAGAAAGGCCCGCTCACCTGGTCCGAGGGAAACGGCTGGATTACGCGGCGCCTTCTCGAACGCGTCGGGGAAAATGTTCGCACCAATGAAATGGTCCATCGCATTGTGGAAACTAAACGGGGCTTCAGCGTCTTCTCCGGCGACACCGAATTTCAATCTGAATTTCTCATCTTCGCCGCGCCCGCCTTCCTCGCTCCTTACTTAATCGAACACTTTCCGCGCCTTCACGATTTTGTCTATTCCCCCTGGCTCACCGCCAACTTGACGCTTGAGCGTCTCCCCGATTCCCGCGGCGCCGAGCCAACTTGGGACACAGTTTTTCTAGACTCGCCCACCCTCGGGTACGTTGACGCCACTCATCAGAGTCTGCGCACGTACATCGATCGAACCGTCTGGACCTTTTACTGGGCGCTTGTCGACGGCGCTCCCGCGCAAAATCGCCAGCTCCTTCTCGACAAGGACTGGAACTATTGGAAGGAAGCGATTCTCCACGATCTCGAGCGCGTCCACTCCGACATTCGCCAGTGCGTCTCGCGCATCGACGTCATGCGCATGGGCCACGCCATGGTTCGCCCCGCCGTCGGCTCGATTTTCTCCCAGGAACGCCTTCGCCTCGCACAACCGCGTCGCGATTCACGCCTTCTTTTTGCCAATTCCGACCTCAGCGGCATCTCCATTTTTGAAGAAGCCCAGTACCACGGCGTTCTCGCTGCCCAAAGAGTTCTCGAACGCCTGCACGGCCGCCGTTAGCTTCGCAGCGTGATTGCGAGACCCGCACATGAATCCTCTCGCAAATTTTTGCATCCAATCTCAATGGACGTGCGTACTATATAAGTGAGCTCTCGCGCTGCTCTCTAGGATGGAAAAATGTTGCTCCAAAGAAAGCCCGAACTAACCTACGCTGACGTCACACCCAAAGATTTCTATTTCAACCGCCGCAAGTTCCTTAAGGCCATGGGCATCACCAGCGTCGCCGCTCTCGCCGGAAGAAATCTCTTGAATCTTGCCTCCCCGTCGCGAAATGTCTACGCTTCGACAAAGTTCACTGGCCTGATCAAAAGCCCTTTCAGCACCACGGAGAAGGAAACCTCCTACCAGGACGCCACGCACTACAATAATTTCTACGAATTCGGCGTCGACAAGGACCAGCCCGCAAAAAATTCCCAGAACTTCCGTACTTCTCCCTGGACCGTGTCCGTCGAAGGCGAAGTCACAACAAAGCGCAAGTTCACCATGGACGAAATCCTCAAGCTCGCTCCTCTTGAGGAACGCATTTACCGCCACCGTTGCGTGGAAGGTTGGTCGATTGTTGTCCCTTGGACCGGCTTCTCATTCAGCGTTCTTGCCAAGCTTGTTGAGCCGACTCCCAAGGCAAAATTCGTGGCCTTCGAATCCTTCTGGGATTTGGGCCAAATGCCGAAGGCGCGGCCGGAGTTGGCGGGCATCGAATTTCCTTACGTGGAAGGCTTGCGCCTGGATGAAGCCATGCACCCGCTTACGCTCCTTTGCGTTGGAATGTATGGCGAATCGCTTCCAAATCAGGACGGCGCCCCCGTGCGCATGGTTATTCCCTGGAAATACGGTTTCAAGAGCATCAAATCCATCACCAAAATCAAGTTTGTATCGAAGGAACCCCCGACCACCTGGAACCTCTCCAACTCCCGCGAGTACGGCTTTTATTCCAACGTAAATCCAAGTGTCGATCACCCGCGCTGGTCTCAGGCCACGGAACGCCGCCTTGGCGACATTTATCGTCACAAGACGCTTATGTTCAACGGCTATCAGGATCAGGTCGCCAGCCTCTACACCGGCATGGACCTGAAAAAATATTACTGAGGCTCATCCGAAGCGTGCACTCGTTTCTCTCCATCAAGTGGATCAAAGTTCCCTTCTTTCTTCTTTGCCTCGTGCCGTTTGGCCTTCTCGTATGGCGAGCGCTCACCGGCAATTTGGGCCCAAATCCGGTCGAAACTCTCCAGCACACCACCGGCGATTGGATCCTACGCTTCCTCATCATCACTCTCTGCATCACGCCGCTTCGTAAACTCCTCAAGCTCCCCGAACTCATTCGTTTGCGCCGCATGCTAGGCCTCTTCGCTTTCTTTTACGCTTGCCTCCATTTTCTGACGTACCTTGGCCCAGACCAAAATTTCAGTTTAGCGGCAATGTCGAAGGATGTCGCCAAGCGCCCGTTCGTCACCGTCGGCTTTACGGCCTTTGTGCTTCTGATTCCGCTGGCGCTCACTTCCACAGCGGGATGGATTCGCCGTCTCGGCGGACGCCGCTGGCAAATGCTCCACCGCTTGATCTACGTCAGCGCCGTTTGCGGTGTGATTCACTACTATTGGCTGGTGAAATCCGCGGTCTTGCGCCCGCTCGCCTACGGAGCAATCGTCGCCGTCCTCTTGCTATGGCGATTGGGAGATTGGCTGATTCGCCGCGGCCGTACCATCGCAGTCGCGCCCAAAACGCAGCGCGCTTCCGCAAACAGTTCATAAGCGAAATCAGTTGAGCGGTCACCGAAGGAAGATTAGTGAACGAAGGATGCGTCCCCACCGCCCGGCGTGGACAATTCTCCGAATTCCAGACCCCAGAAGCGTGGCGCAGGCGTCAGAAACTCCACGCCAATTCGCTGCCCTCTCTCGCAGGGCTCCCCCTGGTACACCACGCGGCACTCCTGCTCTTCCAATGTCTCCGGGTTCGTCAAGACGATCATCTCGCCGTTATCGATCTCATGCTTCAGCATCAGCAACCCGCCGTGCGCGTTGACCACCACGGTCTCGCAAGCCTCTTTGAATTTCTTTCCGTTGTGCGCGCGGCCTTGTGCTTGCACGCGCATCTTGTGGAATGCCCGCCCGCTGCGTCTGTATGTTGGAGACGTTGTCGTGCTCATATCTCCATCATCGAACGGCAAAGCAAACACCGTCCACTGGCCCTCAGGACAGGTGTTCCCCACCGGCAACGTCCGCTTCCCTTGACTTGCCGAATCCCCGCGTTACCGTTTCAAGTCACTACCCGGCACCGAAGCATTTTCACCCAACTCATTCATCTGTCCGCCTCCCCTGTATTTCCTTGCTAATCTGCGCGGCATAAGGACAGGCGCAATGCCTTTGAGGTAGTCTTGTTTTTAGCCCCAATTCGGCCCGGGCATTTCTTACTTGCATTTTGCAAGTAAGATGTACACACTGTTTCGAGTTTTTTGGACAAACAACCCTTCCCTGTCTAAAGGAGCAAGCCATGAGCAAAGTACGAGTTCTTGTCGGGACACGCAAAGGTGCTTTCGTACTCGCTTCCGACGGAAAGCGCAATAACTGGGACGTCTCCGGCCCGCACTTTGCCGGTTGGGAGCTTTATCACATTAAGGGATCAACTGCCGACCCCAACCGCATCTTCGCTTCCCAGTGCAGTGGCTGGTTCGGCCAGGTCATTCAACGCTCCGATGACGGCGGCAAAACCTGGACGCAGCCCGGCACGCCGCCTGGCGAATCGACAACCGGGCCCGGCGGAATGCCCAAGGGCGAGAGCAACAAATTTGTCTATGACGACTCCAAGGAAACAGGCAAGCCTCTCACCACGCATCAGTGGTACGACGGAACCCAGAAACCTTGGGCGTTCAAGCGCGTCTGGCATGTCGAACCATCGCTGACCGATCCGGATACTGTTTATGCTGGCGTCGAGGACGCCGCGATATTCCGCTCAACCGACGGAGGCAAGAGCTGGCACGAACTCGCTGGACTGCGCGGGCACGGCACGGGACCCCGCTGGCAGCCGGGGGCTGGAGGAATGTGTCTCCACACGATCATTTTGGATCCGAAAAATCCCAAACGAATTTTCGTCGCCATTTCTGCCGCTGGCGCGTTCCGCACTGACGACGGCGGCACGACCTGGCGCCCCATCAATAAGGGGCTCTACTCCAAGTACATTCCCGAGCCCACTGCCGAAGTCGGCCATTGTGTTCACCGCATCGCGTTACACCCCTCGCGTCCCGATGTCCTTTTCATGCAAAAGCATTGGGACGTCATGCGCACCGACAACGCCGGCGACTCCTGGCAAAAAATCAGCGGCAACTTGCCGACCGACTTCGGCTTTGTGATCGACGTGCACGCCCACGAGCCGGAGACCGTCTACGTCGTCCCCATCAAGAGCGATGGAGAACACTTTCCACTCGATGGCAAGTTGCGCGTCTATCGCAGCCGCTCGGGCGGCAACGAATGGGAGGAGCTCTCCAAAGGTTTGCCGCTACGCGATTGCTACGTCAACGTGCTGCGCGACGCGATGGCTGTCGACTCTCTCGATAAATGCGGCGTCTATTTCGGCACCACCGGCGGACAGGTATACGCATCGGCGGATGCCGGAGACAACTGGGCGCCTATTGTTCGGGACCTGCCGCCCGTGCTTTCGGTCGAGGTCCAAACGCTCGCATGATCCGCGTTATCCTTCCGCCACATTTGCGAGGGCTGGCGCACATTAGCGGTGAAGTGGAGCTCGAGGTCGCTGGCCAGCCCACGCAGCGCTCCGTTCTCGACGCGCTCGAAGCCCGTTACCCGATGTTGAGCGGCACGATCCGCGATCACGTCACGCAAAAGCGCCGCCCTTTTTTGCGCTTCTTCGCCTGCGGTGAGGATCTGTCCCACGAGCAGCCCGACGCTCCACTTCCCGACCCCATAGCCTCCGGAGCAGAGCCCCTCTTAATCCTCGGAGCCATCGCTGGAGGCTAGTAGCCGGCAACGGTTGAGGTGGGCAGTCTGCGAGTCAAGGTGTGCGAACTTAGAAATCCAGCCAACTTTGAAATGCAAGCATCCGGGACGCGCTACCTCCACCCAAGCCGACGCCAAGCATGCCCGTAGGCGGACACGTGGTTGAGGTCAGCACTCCAAACTCGGTAATTCCCGGGGATTTCCGCCAGCGTCACGCTGAGAAGGCCGAGGCTCGGATGATTTAATCCATTGAAAAATTGCGTGTCAAATTTCAAATTCAAATGTGCCGCCACTGTTACCGGCCAGAATCATTGTCTGGGCGACTATGCACGGTGAGTCTCGAATTATCGGGGCGAGAATACTTTGAATTATATATCGTGTCACGATATACTGTGCCCACAAACCAGCTCCCGCCGGAGTACAACTGATGACTACCGAACAAAAAGGATCTCCCCGAGCTTCCAGTGTCGGCCACGCAGCCATTGATGGGGCGCTGAACAGACCGGTGCTCCAGTTCGACCTCGCAAGAGAACTCGACCAACTTCACCTGGATGAATCATGGCAGCACGCCGCGGGGCGAAGTTCAAAGACACTCGTAAAGTACCCAGATCTGCGCATCCTACTCATCGCTATGAAGGCGAATACGCGCATGCATGAGCACACGGCGGCTGGCAGAATCTCGGTACAGTCGCTTCACGGCCATATCCGGCTCCATTTGCCTGCCCGGGTAGTGGATCTCCCTGCTGGGCACTTGCTCGCCCTCGATCACTGCGTGCCTCATGATGTAGAGGCAGTCGAGGACAGCGCTTTTCTGCTGACTATCGCATGGCCCGAAGGCAACGATAAGGTTTGAGCACTGCATGGAGCGCTGCCAATTGCTCTCGTAAACAGGAAGACCCTGCTGCTTCTGGCACTCTGTGACGTGAGGAGAACATCATGAATGACTCGGCAAGGCGCGACTTGCTGATCTCAAACGGCTGGATACAGGCTATTGTGATCGTCGTCTTATGCGGCTTCCTTATTCTCGGGATGCTCGCGTATCGAACCTATACCGACGAGCCTCCGATCCCCGCGCAAGTTGTCGACGCCGCCGGAAAAGTCCTCTTCACCGGGACGGATGTAATGGCCGGCCAGGAAGTCTTTCTGCGCAACGGACTCATGGAGTATGGTTCGATCTTTGGACATGGCGCCTACCTCGGCCCGGATTTCACCGCTGACTATCTCCATCGTGCAGCCCTGATCGCTATCGATCATTATGGGGGCCCTTCCTCGGAGGCAGCCAAGCAGAAGACCATATCCGACTTCAAAACCAATCGCTACGACGGTGGCACGCGAGTCCTAGGGTATTCACCCGCGCAAACTGAAGCGTTTGAGAAGCTTGAGGTCTACTATGCCCAATATTTTGGATCTCCGAACACCAAGTTTGGACTACGGCCATCGGCCATCACCGATCCTCAACGGATCAAACAACTGACGGCCTTCTTTAGCTGGTCAGCTTGGGCGGGTTCGACTTTGCGCCCGAATTTGAATTACTCCTACACGAACAATTGGCCTCCTGAACCTCTGGTTGCAAATCATCCTACTGCGGATGCGATTGTTTGGAGTGTCCTCTCCCTGATCGCCCTGCTTGGCGGCATCGGCGTCTTGCTCGCGGCGTTTGGCCGGTGGAATTTTCTGGGCTGGCACGGTCGGGAGGATCAGCGTGTTTCGTTCCGCGCTCCTGACGGCGTGGTCCTGACTCCTGCGCAGCGTTCCTGCGCCTGGTTCTTCTTAGTTATGGCGCTTCTATTTACCTTGCAAGCGCTTCTGGGAGGCGCCACCCAGCACTATCGTGCTGAGATAGCGAATTTTTTCGGTTTCGACCTCGCGCGTGCCTTGCCCTTTAACATTGCGCGTACATGGCATCTTCAGCTTGCGATTTTCTGGGTTTCCACGTCGTTTCTTGCGGCGGGTATTTTCCTCGCTCCCATGATTGCCGGGCGAGAACCCCGCCGTCAGAACTGGCTCTCCTTCGGGCTACTGGCAGCCTTGGCGATCGTAGTGTTCGGAAGTCTGGCTGGAGAGTATGCCGGGATAAGCGGTTGGATTCAGCGTGGATGGTCCTGGTTCGGTGCTCAGGGTTTTGAGTACCTTGACCTTGGTCGCTTCTGGCAAATTCTGCTTACGGTCGGCCTGGTTTTTTGGGTGATCATTCTTTTCCGTGGTCTTCGTGGCCGCCTGGATTCGGATCACGTCGGCAATATGCCCTGGCTGTTCTTCTTCTCGGCGCTTTCTATTCCTGCGTTCTACGCCGTCGGTCTGCTTGCTCGGACAGACTCTCACTTCACTACGTCCGATTTTTGGCGCTTCTGGGTGGTCCATTTGTGGGTGGAGGACTTTCTCGAACTATTTACGACCATCATGGTCGCTTATATCTTTGTTCTTCTCGGCGTCGTTCATGAACGGATTGCCCTGAGGGTGGTTTACCTTGACATCTTATTGTATTCCGCCGGCGGCGTTGTCGGGACCATGCACCACGTTTATTTCTCCGGTGAGCCGTCCATTCACATGGCGCTCGGAGCCTTCTTTTCGGCGGCGGAGGTCATTCCGCTTACATTTCTCACTCTGGAAGCCTGGAGTTTTCTCCAACTTGGTGCGCATCAGGGTTCAGACTCGCGCTCGCCATTTCCTCATTTCTGGGCGGTGATGTTTCTGGCTGCAGTGGGTTTCTGGAACTTTCTTGGTGCCGGTATTTTCGGTTTTTTGGTTAACCTTCCCATCGTCTCCTATTACGAGATTGGAACCGCCTTGACAGCTAATCACGCTCACGCGGCAATGATGGGAGTCTATGGGATGCTGGCCGTGGGGCTGGCTCTTTTCTGTTTGCGGTACATGATTCCAGAAAATCGCTGGAGCGACCGCGCGGCCAAGATCAGTTTCTGGTCCCTGAACATCGGGCTGGCCTGGATGGTATTTGCCACCTTATTCCCCCTGGGCATCCTGCAGCTCTATCACTCGGTTAGCGTCGGATATTTCGACGCGCGGTCGCTCGAATTTCTCTCGAATCGTACAAACTCTCTGTTGGAATGGCTGCGCCTCCCTGGAGACACACTCTTCATTCTCGGCGGAACCCTGCCCGTCCTCTATCTTTCCTGGCTTGGTGTGCGTCACATGCGGCCTCGAACTGCGCTCGAAGAACCCCGTGATGTGTTGTTTACTGAAATCGTCGAAACGAAAAGGGCCGATGCATGATCTCCGGCTTGCATCTCGAAGTCGTTCTTGCCGCCATCTATGCGGTATTTCTCGTTGGGGTGGCGTTCGTCCTGGAGCTAATAGCCCGCCATTCTCATAAACGCTCGGAGCGCTACCGCAACGCCGGTTTTGCTTACTTCCCCAAAACGGATTTGTGGGAATGTCCCGCCGGTCGGCAATTGCTGCGTATCGAAACAGACTACCAGCGCCGCACTGTTCACTATCGTGCGCCAGCAGAAGCGTGCAATGCATGCTCCCTCAAGAATAATTGCACCGATTCCAACGAAGGTCGTCTTTTGAGGAGTCATTTGGATTCGTGGGTTGAATCTGAATTACACCGGTTCCATCGTGGAATCTCGCTTGCTTTGTTTCTTCTGGCAACGATCATTCTCTTGGCTGAGACAATTCGGCACGCCGAACCCCGCGAATTTCTCCTCGTTGGTGGACTGCTGATTCCCATTGGCATTGCCGAGATGAAACTCTTTGCTTCTTTTCTCACGCACCAAGAGTCATAGTCAAAATGCTTCTCGTCTTCACGTTTGGACACTCCACGCGCAACTGGAAGGACTTTCTCGAACTGCTGCGTGTGCACCGCATTAAGCGCGTCGTCGATGTGCGCAGTATTCCCCGGTCCCGCCACAACCCGCAGTTCAATCGAGATACCTTGTCTGCGAAGCTGCGTTCCGCGAGGATTGGCTATGTGCATCTGCGCAAGCTGGGCGGCCTGCGCCATGCGCGCCGCGATTCGCCGAATATGGGCTGGCGCAATGCGTCGTTTCGAGGGTTCGCCGATTATATGCAGACACCAAACTTCGAGGCTGGGTTAGAGCGGCTAATTAAATTAGCGAAGCAAAAAAGGAGCGCAGTGATGTGCGCGGAAGCGGTTCCCTGGCGCTGCCACCGCTCGCTCATCGCTGACTCGTTAGTCGCTCGCGGTATCCGGGTAGCCGATATTATTAGCGGGAAACGTTCCCAGGCTCACGCGCTCACTTCATTTCCAAATATCCACGGGAATCGCATCACTTATCCTTCGTCATAACAAACTCGACCTGCGACACTCTCGGTCAAAAATCGGCCTGTCAGGAACTTGGGAAAGCAAAGGGCCTCCGCCACTTGGGCGTGCTGCGAATGGAATAGCGCTCGGGGGCGCTCCTGCTTTCCATCGCAATGAACCTACGAACAACTGTCCTAACGTTCTTGCTGCTCATTTGACTGTCTGCGTTTCGCCCGCTTGTGCGCAAGGCAGGCCCGGCCATAGAATGGGAAACAGCAGTTGAGAGCCGCTTTGCAGGTCCGCACTCTTTCTGCTGTCCGATACATACGCTTAACGCTTCGTGTGAATTTATTCGAAAGGACTCATAGCCCCCGAGAGCCCCTCTTATGAACCTTGCTGAATTTATAGAAGGCAATCGCGACAAGCATTTGGCGGAGCTGTGCGAATTTTTGCGAATCCCCAGCGTCAGCGCCAAGAGCGAGCACAAACCGGACATCGAACGCGCGGCTCGCTGGGTGGCGGACAATCTTCGCGCCGCCGGTTTTCAGAAAATTGAAATTGTTCCGACCAATCTCCATCCGCTCGTTTATGCCGAATCCCTCGAAGCTCCCGGCAAGCCCACCGTCCTCTTTTACGGCCACTACGATGTGCAGCCTGCGGAACCGCTCGAGCTTTGGACTTCGCCCGCGTTCGAACCCACCGTTCGCAACGGCAATCTCTTCGGCCGCGGCACCGCGGATGACAAAGGCCAGGTGCACGTTCACTTGAAAGCGCTCGAATCCATTCAGAAAGTGAATGGAAAGCTGCCGATCAATGTAAAAGTCCTGATCGAAGGCGAAGAAGAAGTCGGCAGCGTCAGCCTCTGGGACTACGTGCAAAAGAACAAGGAAAAACTTAAGGCGGACGCGCTCGTCGTCTCCGATACATCCATGCTCGCGAAGGGTGTCCCCTCCATCACCTATGGACTGCGCGGTCTGAATTACTACCAGATCGAAATCACTGGTCCAGTGCGCGACCTCCATTCCGGCGTTTACGGCGGCGCTGTACCCAATCCGTTGACCATTCTCACCGAACTCTTCGCCGAACTTCACGACAAAAGTTTCCGTGTCGCCCTTCCGGGCTTCTACGACAAAGTCGCCAAAATTTCAGCGCCCGAACGCAAAGCCCTGAACGCGCTGCCTTGGAAGAAGAAAGCGT
>JBGPLB010000148.1:0-12789 GCA_041486245.1 Candidatus Acidiferrum sp. | reverse complement strand
CTGTGTCGCCGCCTGTTCCTCCTCCGGTGTGTGGGTAAATCCGAAGTGATGGAACGTCTCTTTTTCGTCGAATCGAAGCCGATTGAAGAACGCATACTGCGTGCCCATGCGATGTCCGAGCAGGACATGGCCCAGCTCATGCGCCAGGATGGCCGCAAGGCTGGCTTCGTCCGGAAGCACATCCACCAAGCCCCGGCTCAGAACGATGGTGTGGCCCATCGTGAAGGACTCCATCGTCGAGGTCATCAGCACGCGGCAGCGCACCTCTGGCTGGATATCGAGGTTATTTGTGACCTCCAGGTTGTTGACTACCGTCTCCAGCACCTTGTCCACATCCCCGGAAGGCGCCATCAAGCCTAGCCGCTCCAGCTTAGCTGCGACATTGTCTTCAGCCTGGCGTCCCCACGCGCGCTTCGCCTCCAGCGGCGAATAGTCATTCGAAATCTCACTCTGATCTTTCACCGGGTTTTCCGTCTCCACCATAACCTTGCTCAGCTCTTGCTCGTCTCGGACCTGGCTGGGTGCATAACTCCACAGCCGCGTCTGCGCCCGGAACAACGGGGCTGTCCTGTTGTCGACTTCTTCGCTGTAGATGAACGCTGGAAGCCATTCGTTTTTCCCTGCGTTCGTGCGCCAGCTGTCGAAATTGAAGTAGTAGCTGGTCTTGGATTTGCCGCTGTAGCCGCCATTGAATCGCACGATGTGGTAATCCTGATCTTCCACCCAGATGCGCCCTACAAATCGTCCTTTATCGCCCTTCGATATCGGATCGAGGTCGAAAACCAGACAGCGCACTTCTCCCAAAAACTCGCGTCCGGCATAATCGAACTTGTAATGCCCCCGGTCGAAATCGGTTGTGTCCAGGTAGATCATTTGCAGGAAGCCCCGCGGCATGAATTCCGTGGAGAACAAGTTCCCCAACCCCCCGAACAGATTGTGCTTTGTGCGATTGCCGCTGAGCAGCGGCTCGAGCTCCACACCCTTCGCGAGCTCCGCGCGGCCTAGAAAATACTTGTCGCCGTTCGGCACGGCGCCTAGCTCCTTGTCAGGCCGCAAAGTCTGGATATACGTTTCCACGATAGGCGAATATTGGCGCAGCAACTGCACTTCCACTTGCTCTTGCGCCACGATCTTATCCACAATTTCGTTCAGCGTCGGCTGTTTCTGGGGAGCTGCGGACAGGGGGATCGCGCTCAACATCAGCGCCATGGGCAATATCTTCAAGGCACGCATAATGCCTCCTAACTGGACTTGACAGATTTAGCTGGTCCTTCGAAGGCTAGGCTCCGGCGAGCACCCTGCCACCTGTCCTGAAGGTTAGTTTAGGGACAGGGGTACTAACCGATTGGCGCACTGGACGAATTGTCAGCGGCAGTGACTTATTTTGATTCTGTGAGCTTTTTGGGCGCGTCAATCAGCGCCCTGTACTCCTCCGACAGGCCGCGGATCTGATTCATAATTGCAACGTACTCGCTGGTATTCGGCTTTGTTAGTTCCAGCTTTTTCCACAATTGACGGATGCGCTCTAATCTATCGTAAATTCTTTCCATTTCCGCCCCGTTCTCTCAGAACGCCACTTAAGGTCCGCTCGGAATAATTTGTTGCTTGCTCAGCGCCACAACGCTGGTTAGACGCCCTTGCTGTCGTAGTTGGCGCGCAGCGCTGTGTCGGGTGAATTCTGCCGAAATTATAGTACATATCGCGGAATATAATACTTCGCAACCGCCGTGGCTTCGATGATCCAAATGCACTTGGCGTGTTCATCGAGTACGCGAAATGCAGGAAGTTGATTGCGCACTTATGAAAAAACTTTTTCAGTGCCTGATGAGTCGCCTTGCCGGACATGTGTCCATCAGTCGATACCATTTCTCCAGTAACCGGATGATTGGGCTTGCGCGATCCAAGAAACTCCATTACGCTGGCCCTGTTTCCAGCGGTGTCTTCCCACCTCACCCGCATTCGGTTGTTCTTGTTGCAATACAAATTCTTGTCAACGAAGGATGACAAATGACGCGCAAAAATACTTGGGCGAGGCTTGCTGTGGCGGTGGTGCTGTGTTTGCCCTTGACTGCTTGCAAGGACACAAAAACTCTGCAAGAAAACGAGCAATTGAAAGCCCAGGTGGCGGAACTTCAGAAAGAAAACGGCCAATTGGGAAACGATCTTGAAACGATGACTGCTGCCCGCGATGAGTTGACGAAAGAGAACGAGAAGCTCAAGGCCGAGATGAAGACTCGGAAACCAAAGCACTCCGCAACGAAAGCGGCGAGTCGAAAACGTCGCCGGAGCTAAAAGTCCGCATAGTCTTAGGCCCCGCGCGTGGTGCGGAGCGCGTGAACCGGTTTTTGTTTACACTGTCAGAAAAGGGAGGTCGGGAATATGAAAACGTTTGAGGTGCAATTTCGGTATCGGGATCGAAATGAAGAATCAATCGAATCGGCGGTCAAAGTCGAGGCCTCGAATCTTCCAGGAGCGATTGGTAAGGCGGCACGTGAATTTGTCAAAAGCTTGGACCGCAAGCAGAGATTCGATATGAACAAGAATGGACTTGAAATTACGGCCAAGCCTATCGCCACAACAACGGAGGCGCCGGAAAAAACCTCCGCGGAAGCCGCCGCGAATTGAGAAGTTAACAGGACTTGATTCCCAATCAGTTGGGTCAGTCTCCAGTCGCAGGTTCGTGAGGGGCGTCGGGTCACCAGATGTTGTACGCGCTGCCGTCGCTGCCCACTTGAGTCGAATTGGAATGCACGTCCGCGATTCCAGTCGTCTTTTGGTCGGGAGTCAGAACGATGTCACTAAAGTACGGCACCCAGTCTTTTTTGAGCGTAAACGGGTCCGTCGGAACCCCCTTCAAGTAATGCCCGTTCACCAGGTCTTGCAGGGATTGGGGTGCTTGCTGCTTATCGAGCGTGTATTGGTCGATGGCCTGCCGCATCACAAGCAGGTCCCGTTTGAGTGTTGCCTCTCGTTCCCACCGTGCCAAGCACCCGCTGGCGAAAGCAAATGCCAAGACTATCAGTGATACGAACCGAACTCGACGTCTCATCAGTGGTCCTTCGGGGTAGGCCTTTTCTCTTATACCTCGAATCGCCCACGACCTTAGCTAAATTCTTGCGAGCCGTAGCCCCCAGGCCCGAGTATGGGGGACTGTCGCGGCTGCTGAGGAGTGAGGGAGTGAGGGGGGAGTGAGGGGGACAGACGGGACGTTTTCTGTTACTTTGCCAACGTGGGGCGCTTATCCACCCTCGCTGTAGTTAGCATTCAGCACACCGAGACCCGGAGCGGCAATACGATGTAGTTCCGTCGCACTTCCCAGAACGGGGAACTTTCCGTCTGTCCCCAGTTTCCCGTGCGTTGACTTGCGCAAAGTTAGAAGGTATGTAGTTCCGTAAGGCGTTACAGATTGAAAGCCGATGAGATTCGCGCATCACGACTTACTGATTAACCTAGAAATTGGTGGGATGAAGCAGGGATGGCCGGGTTTTCTCCCGCGTCTCGCGCTTATCGCACCGACCCGCGTTTCTCCGACACTGGCGAACCAATTCTGGAAGTCTCCATCGCCGAAGTAGGGCCAGCGCCTCGAAGTATCGGTATCTTCAGGGATAGCGAAGACGGAATTCCTGCCAGGGAACGAGTACTGAAAATCTTGCGAGGTTTCCGGTTAGACGAACCGATTCCACCGGTGCGAGTGGTTGAGAGCAAAGCCGGGTCCATTCATCGATACAAACTCACCCACGGAGCGCACCGCTTCTATTGCGCAGTAGCATCTGGGTTCACACATGTTCCAACATTGAAGGGGTTCGATTGGGATACCGTGCGCGTGAGCCCCGGCATGGAGTGACCGGAAAACTAGCACAAAAACTGACACACAATTCTAGAGTGCGGTAGGCGGTGGGGGAATCTCCTCTTTTCTCGAAAGGCGCAGGCTATCAGCCTCTTTCCAAAGTCTCTCGAAAGGCGAGTGGCGAAGCCTTGGCAGCTAGTGTGAGGAGTGTGAGGGACAGACGGGACGTTTTCTGCTACTTTGCCAACATGGGGCGCTTGTCCACCCTCGCTTTAGTAAACATTCAGCACACCGAGACCCGGCGCAGCAATACGAGGCAGTTCCGTCGCACTTCCCAGAACGGGGAACTTTCCGTCTGTCCCCAGTCTCCCGACCGATCCGAGACCCAACTGAGGAGTTATGCAAATGAACATTCCGAATTTCCATGACGGTTATTTCGATGGACTCTGGTTGAGTTCAGACAGACTCGTCCGTATTTTCCTCAGGACATGTGACCAAAAATCATACACGTTGACCCTGCAAGGCGTACAAGCGCTAACCGTTTCGGGCATCAGAGCGGGCAACATCATCCTGGACTTGGTGTTCAGACGCGCTCGGGAAATAACTTCTTCGGATGTGCAGGATTTATATGATGTGGATTCCGGGACTGAGCAAGCCGCAAAACTTCTGAAATCTGCACAGGAAACACAACTTCAAGTCTTGGAGCTGAATCCATCATATGGTGCTCAGGGGCTGCTTCTCTTTGAGACTTGCGATATTCATGAGACCACTGACAAGATGGCCGCCTCCGTTTCGTCAACTCGCTTGTCTGATTAGATGACGGCGTCGTCTCTCTCGACCGAGTACGCTTAGCATTCAAACGTCCGAGGTATAAAAGCTGGCCGTTCGCTCATCCGACCACCAGCTGTGCTGTTGAGGCGGGTGGCACAGACGATAAATCCCAAGAAGATTTTGGGCAAAGGGGGGACGGCAAAAGGGGGACGGCAAAGGGGGACAGGCAAAGGGGGGCAAAGGGGGACAGACGGGACGTTTTCTGATTATTGGTGCAGACGACGGTCGCCCTTCGCTTGTCCGGTGGACCATCCTTAAAACGCTGATACGATTTTGACTTTGCACTTTTCCGGGGTGGCCTACCCTTTCGGTTCTGGCTTGTGAAAGGGTGGGCTTTTCGCTCGCCCCGGCGGTTTTCATGCGCGCCTTTTACTTTTCCACATTTTCCGTCTCACCAAACTTTAAATTTCCCGCCAACCCCTTCCATCTCCTCAACTTCCCCGCGTCTCATTCGAATGATAAGTACCCAGGTACTGTACCTTGACAGTAATCCATTTTCCTGCTATCATTTCCCATGTTTCACTCGTACCAGCCTCTCTCCCGCCGAGTTCGCTGCTGTCTTTGTACTGGCGGACCCTTGGGTCCGCGCATTTCTCCTATTCCAGCAGCCCTCCCCGCCCGCACACGGACCATCACTAAGCGTGAACGCCTCCATCTTCCACCAGTCACGAGTCACCAGTCACGTATCGCTAACTCCTTTAGAATCCGCACTTCCGCAAAACCCGCCCGTAACCCCTTTAGAATCCGCACTTCCAAAACACAGGACTTAAAACTCTTTAGAATGAACACTTACAAAAAAACCCCAGGGGGGCCTACTGTTAGACAGCTATCCGATGAGGATAGCTGTCCCTCTTGCCCTCGAAGGGAGCGACCATCGAGAGCGAGGGACCTCCATGGTCAGCTCTTCACGGATCGCGGGACACGGGTCACTGCTCACCACCCACTACTCACTTTTCACTTCTGCTATCCTAATTGCTCTTCAAAGGAGCCCCATGCAGTCGCTGCGCCTGAATCCGATTCTCAACACCGACTCCTACAAGCTTACCCACTGGTGGCAATACCCGCCGGACACCCGCCATATCTATTCCTACGTCGAATCCCGCGGCGGCATGTTTGAAGAGACCATGCTGGCCATGCTCCAGTACATCGTCAAATCCAATTTCGCCGGCCAGGTTTTCACGCTCGACGACATCGAAGAAGCCCGCCGCATCGCCCACGCCCACTTCAGCGGCCACCCTAAGTCCTTCAATTACGAGGGTTTCAAATCCCTTTACGCCAAACATGGCGGCCGCCTTCCCCTGCGCATCCGCGCCGTCAAGGAAGGCACCGTCGTCAAGAGCCTCAACGCGCTCATCACCATCGAGAACACCGATCCCGAATTTTATTGGCTCACCAACTGGGCCGAAACCGTTCTCCTGGAAGTCTGGTATCCCATCACCGTCGCGACGCTTTCCCGCGCCATCAAGCAAGTCATCGGCCGGGCTCTCGTCCGCACCGGCGATCCATCGCTTCTCCCCTTCAAGCTCCACGACTTCGGTTTCCGCGGCGTTTCCTCCAAGGAATCCGCGGCCATCGGCGGCGCCGCTCATCTGCTCAATTTCTACGGAACGGACACGCTCGCGGCCATCCAGCTTCTCAATCAATATTACTCTGCGGACCTCACGGCGAAAGATCCGCTCAACTGCGCCGGTTACAGCATCCCTGCTTCGGAGCATTCGACGATCACCGCATGGGGCGAAGCCAACGAAGGCCAAGCCTACGCCAACATGCTCGAAAACTGTCCGGAAGGCGTGGTCGCCTGCGTCAGCGATTCCTACGACATTTACAACGCCGTGCGCAATCTCTGGGGCGGCGCCCTTCGCGACAAAATTCTCCAGCGAAAAGGAACTCTCGTGATTCGCCCGGACTCCGGCGACGCTGTCACCGTTCTTGAAGAACTCTTCAAGATCGTCTCGGAAGTTTTCGGCTATGAAGTAAATAGAAAAGGCTGGAAGACCACTGTCCCTTGCGTCCGTTTTATTCAGGGCGACGGCGTCAACTACTACACCATTCAGAACATCACCGCCCAACTCACGCGCAAAGGCTGGTCCCAGGACATCTGGAGTTATGGCATGGGCGGCGCGCTGCTCCAGCAAATGAATCGCGACACGCTTAAATTTGCGCTGAAATGTTCCGCCATCGATCGCGGCGGCCAATGGCACAACGTCTACAAGAATCCCAAAACCGATCCCTCAAAAGCCAGCAAAGGCGGCCGCTTCAACCTGATTCACAACGGCAAGGAATTCGTCACCGTCGAAGTGCTCAACGATTCTCCCAATCCCGATAGTTCCGCCCTCGGCACGAACGCGCTCGAAACCATTCTCGAGGACGGCAAAGTCCTCCGCGACATGACCCTCCAGGAAGTCCGCGACATCGCCGTCAAGTACGACACCTACAATGAAACCGTTTAATTCCGCCGGTAGTGCCCGATCTTTTGATCGGCTCTCTCCTCTTGTCTATACAATCCTTGCTCCCAGGTCATTTCTTCACAAACAAAATGCAATAATCGCTCGTCGGCCAATCCTCGGCGACTCTATCGAGCACGAATCCCGCCCTCGTTATTTCATCAATCAAAATCTTCTGCTGGATTCCATGATCCTCGCGGTCTTTCGGCACTCCTTTCACCTTGCCGTACTCTGGATGAGGCGGAAAATCAATGATCGCGAGTTTTCCGCCCGGCTTCAGCGAACGCAGCATGCTCGCGTCAAACTCCAGCGGCTTCGCCAGATGATGGTATACGCGCCGCAAAAAAATCGCGTCGCAGCACGACGCCGGCAAATTCGTCTCCCCCTCCCCGCTCTCCACCGCGGTGACGTTCTGCAGATTTCGTTTCTTGATTTCTTCTCGCAACTTCCGAAGTTTGTCTTTGTCGATCTCCGTCGCAAACACTTTTCCAGAAGTTCCCACGACGTCCGCGGCAGCGAATGCGTAGCTCCCATCTCCCGCGCCAATGTCCGCAACGGAGGTTCCCTCTTTCCATTCCAAGAGCGCCGCAAGCTTGGGAATTTCATCTGCGGCGGAGGCTCTCGCATACAGCGCGAGTACAAGGGACGCTGCTGCGGCGCAACTCAACGCAAACAGAATCCATTTCGTCCTGCTGGTTTTTCGGCTCATGGAAAATTCACTCTTTCGGTGCGGGAGGGCCGCGCTCTAACAGAGCGCGGCTCAGGCTTCGCCGATGTCTTCGTGCCACAGCGCCGGATTCTCCGCGATAAATTTGCCCAGCATCTCCACACATTCCTTAGACGCAAGATCAATCACTTTGATTCCGTTTTCTTGCAGCCAGTCCATCCCGCCCCGAAAATTCACGGATTCGCCTACAATCACAGTTGCGATTCCGAATTGCCGGATCAACCCGCTGCAATACCAGCATGGCGCGAGCGTCGTCACCATGATTTTGTCCCGATAACTTTTCTGGCGGCCCGCCTTGCGAAACGCATCGGTCTCCCCATGCGCCGAGGGATCCCCGTCCTGCACCCTGCGATTGTGCCCTCTTCCCAGGAGTTTTCCGGCATCGTCAAAGAGGGCCGCGCCGATCGGAATTCCTCCCTCCGCGAGCCCACGCCGCGCCTCTTCAACCGCAGTTTCGAGCAATGTCTGATATCTCATTTCAAGGACGCTTCGACTCTTTTGCCGTATTCGCGGGCTTTGGCAAGGATTTCGGGTTCGTTGAGCGTGAGAAGTTTGTGGTCGCGCATCACGATGCGGCCGCCGATCACCACAGTTTCCACGTCACTGCCCTTCAGTGCGTACGCGAGTTGCGCGTAGACGTCGTACATGGGAACGGCGTTTGGTTCGTCGAGGCTGATCAAAATGATATCCGCTTTCTTTCCACTCTCCAGCGAGCCGATTTCTTTTTCCATGTGCAACGCTCTGGCGCCTTCGATGGTGGCCATCTCCACCACGGATTTTGCTCCAAGCGCGCGGGGGGCCATCTTGGTTATTTTTTGCAGCTTCGCGGCGAGGTCCATCTCTTCCATCAGGTCGAAGTCGTTGTTGCTGCCGGCCGGGCCGTCGGTGCCGAGCCCGACCGCGATGCCGGCGGCACGCTCCTCGATCACCGGAGCCACGCCGCTCGCGAGCATCATGTTGCTCGAAGGATTGTGCACGCAGCCTACATGGCGCTGCGCAAGAATTTTGCGGTCTTTTTCGTCGACGAAAATGCAGTGCGCCGCGACCACGTCTGGCCCAAGGACGCCGACCTTATCAAGATCCTGCACGGGAGTAAGGCCGTTCTGCTTGAGACTGTCGTCCAACTCTTTTTTCATTTCGGCAACATGAATGAGGATAGGCGCGTGATATTTGCGCGCGAGAGCGGCGGAACCCTCGAGAGTTTTCTTTGAGCAAGTGTAAATGGAATGCGGCGCGGCGGCAGCGTGAATCAGCGGATCGCCCTGCCAGCGCTTCAGAAATCTTTCGGTGTATTCCAGCATGGCGGCGTTGGTCTTATTGTCTGGCGCTGGAAAGTCGATGAACGTTTCGCCGAGCACGCCGCGCATGCCGGCGGCTTTGGTTTCTTCCGCGACGGCATCTTCGAAGTAATACATATCCGCGAATGTCGTGATGCCAGAACGAATTTGTTCGGCGGCCGCGAGGCGCGTACCCCATCTCACGAAATCTTCGGTTACGTTCTTCGCCTCGGCCGGAAAAATATATTTTCGCAGCCAGTCATCGAGCGTGACATCATCGTGCAAACCTCGCAACAAGGACATCGCAGCGTGCGTGTGCCCGTTAATGAAGCCCGGCAGGACCAGCGCGCCTTTGGCTTCGATGGTTTGCTTGCTGAAGATCGGCCCATTCGGCATTTGAGGAAGGCCCTCGCCGATTGCGACGATGGCATCGCCCTTGACGATCACATATCCGTTCTCGATGATGCGGCGGTCCGCATCCATGGTGACAACCGTGCCGCCGGTGATCAGGAGATCGACGAAATTGGCCGGCTTAGCGGAGGCCTGCGTCTGTCCCTGCGCTGAGGTTTTCGGGGCGCCCGCCAAAATCATCATCACGCAGGCCAGCCCGATGGCGCTTCCCCATTTTCCAATTCGATTAGGATTCATTTTCTTTCCCTGGTTGTCCCAAGTTGGAGGAATCGAACGGCTTCGGAAACAGATCGCGCATCTGCAGCGTTTCGACTTTCCCTCTTAAATTTGCCAGAATCACGGGGACATCGCCGCAAAATTCCCAAATCAGCTGGCGGCATGCGCCGCAAGGCGGCGTGAGCGTATCCGTGTCCGTGACGACAGCGATGGCGTCAAATCCACGCTCGCCTTCGCTCATGGCCTTAAAAATCGCGACGCGCTCGGCGCAGACAGTCAGTCCATAGGTTGCGTTTTCCACGTTGCAACCGCCGAAGATTCTGCCCGAAGTAGCGTGCAACGCAGCCCCAACGCGGAAATTCGAGAATGGCGCGTGGGCGTTCTCGCGCGCTTGCCGCGCGGCTTCGATGAGCGGGTCATGTTCCGTCACGGCGTAATCCTCCAAAAAGGGACGATGAGAGATTTCTCGCTTCGCTCGAAATGACGGTGGTTGGGTTTTGAGATAATCATGAGACCTCGGCGGCGATGCGAGGAATCACGGTTTTAAGCAGCGCGATGAACTGGCTGCGGACACGCTCGCCGGTTTCAAGAACTTCTTTGTGGTCGAGCGGCTTATCGAGTATTCCCGCGGCTGCATTCGTGACGCAAGAGATGCCGAGCACGCGCATGCCGCAGTGGCGCGCGGCAATCACCTCGGGTACGGTGGACATCCCGACAAGGTCCGCGCCAATGGTCCGCAAATATCGTATTTCAGCCGGAGTTTCGTAGCTGGGACCTGGCAACGCAGCATAAACGCCTTCGTACAGACCAATGTGATTGCGGTTTCCTTCGCCGACAGTCAATTCGCGGAACCTTCTGTCATAGGCCACGGTCATGTCCGGGAACCGCGGGCCGAATCGCTCATCATTGGGCCCGGTCAGAGGGCTCACACCCTGCAGGTTGATGTGATCTTTGATCACCACGAGCTCGCCTTGCGTGAATTCACGTTTGATCCCGCCGGCGGCGTTGGTGAGGATGACCGCTTTCACGCCCATCCGCGAAAAAACCCGGATGGGAAACGCGACGTCTTTGGCGGAATAACCCTCGTAGAGATGGACGCGGCCTTGCATCCCGGCGACAGGAATATCACCGACCATCCCGACAACGAGCTTGCCCGCGTGACCGATGGCGGTAGATTTTGGGAAATGTGGAATTTCGGCGTACGGGATTTTTGTTGCGCTGCGAAATTCATCGGCGAAGGCACCAAGGCCAGAGCCGAGGACGAGCGCGATTTTGGGGCGCAGAGTGGTTTTGGAGAAAATGAAATTTGCGGCAGATTCGGCGCGTTCGAATTCGGAGCCGTGGGATTGGCTCTTGGAAGAGCGCTTTGGTTGAGGGCTCATGTTGTTGGGATTCTAGCTTGAGTTTGGCTTGCGGCACCAATTGGAGAGCACAGCCACGATTCATCGCTCCAAAACCACGCGAAGGAGCGGGGTTGGCTGTGCCAGCCGGGAGTCATGAAAGGATGCCGACGATGGAAGCCGACATCAAGTTTGCCATTGTGCCGGCAAGCATCGCCCGAATGCCGAATTTCGCGAGCTGGCTGCGCTGTTCGGGAGCGAGCGCGCCGATCCCGCCAATTTGAATGCCAATGGAGCTGAAATTCGCAAACCCGCAAAGGGCGAACGTGGCGATCGTGAAAGTGCGTGGGTCGAGCGTGTTCTTGATTTCGCCGAGATGCTGGAACGCCACGACCTCATTAATGACCATGCGCGTGCCAAGAAGATTGCCCATCTGCGCGCAATCCTGCCAAGGAATTCCTATGATCCACGCCACGGGAGCAAAAATCCAACCGAAAACTTGCGAAAGGCTTGAGGGAAACCAGGAAATCCAATTGTGAATTCCGCCCATGATTCCGTTGACGAGATAGAGCAGGGCGATAAACGAGATGAGCATGGCGCCGACATTGAGCGCGAGGTGAAGCCCGTCAACGGTGCCGCGCGAAATGGCGCCAAGGGAATTGGTTTCTTTTTCCATCTCGGGCATTTCCACGCGGCCTGCCGTAAGCGGTTGCTCGGTCTCCGGAACAAGCATCTTGGCCATGAGCAAGGTGCCCGGAGCGGTCATGATGACGGCAGTGAGAAGATGCTCGGCTTTGATGCCGAAGGCGATGTAGGCGGCCATGATCCCGCCCGAGACGTGGGCCATGCCGCTGGTCATCACGACCATCAGCTCGGATTTCGTGAGCTTATTCAAAAAAGGCCGGATGGTGAGCGGAGCTTCCGTCTGGCCCATGAAAATGCTTGCGGCCACATTGAGGGACTCCGCACCACTGGCGCCCATGACGCGTGTCATGATCCACGCCGCGGCACGAATGATGAGCTGCATGACCCCGATGTGATAGAGAAGCGCAAAAAATGCAGCGATGAAAATGATCGTGGGGAGAACCTGGAAAGCAAAAATAAAATGCTCTGGAGAAGCGGCAAAACCGGGAGAAGGTGCCGAGGGCAGGCCGAGTTCGCCAAAGACGAATTGCGAGCCGTAAAAGGCGTAGCTGAGGAGCAAATTGACGTAGTATCCGGCCTTTTCAAAGAGATAGCGGCCTGCGGAGAAGCGCAAAACAAAAATGGCGAATGATAGCTGCAGGCCGAGACCCCAGAGAACAGTCTTGAGTTTGATGGCCTTGCGATCGGTCGAAAAAAGATAGGCGAGGCCGAGCATTGTGAGCAGGCCGAGCACCCCGGTGAAACGTCCCATGCGCTGTCCTCTTTCTGCGGTTCTGGTAAAGACAAAATCGCTGACGCGCTAGCCGCCAAGAATGCGGCGGATGAGCTGGCGCTTTTGGCCAGGCGCGGATTCGCCGATCTGATAGCTGGCGGCGATGAGACTCTGCGCTTCTGCCAGCTTTGCGCCGCTATTGTAATGAATTGTGGCCAGAGGCTCGCCTTTTTCTACAGGGTCCCCGATGCGTTTGTGAAATTCGAGGCCGACAGCGTGGTCGATGGTGTCTTCCTTTTTTTCCCGGCCGCCGCCGAGGGTAGCAAGAGCGGTCCCTAGCTGCTCGCAATTTGTTGCGCAGATAAAGCCCGCGGAAGGGCTGGGGACGACGGCGTGGCT
>JBGPLB010000147.1:0-12801 GCA_041486245.1 Candidatus Acidiferrum sp. | reverse complement strand
GTGATAGGAGCCAAATCCCTCGCTCTTTCCCAGGCGCTGGAAGTGAATCCATTCTCCCTTCCTGCCGCCAACGTCTGCCGCCTCAAGCCGCAGCCGGTTGTACTGGCTGGGATTGACGCCGTACAAACTGGTGGTACCTAACAAGACTAGGCTTGGCGTGCGTCGAACGGGACGCCCCGCCATTGACGAGGCAATAATGCTGGGTGTTTTTGCGTACTTCTGGGTATATGCCCTGACAATCTCGGGGCTCATGAGGAGCAAAGAAACCAGCTTGCCCCCAAGTATCGAATTATATGGCGCGACGGCGCCGCATATGGTGATGTCGAGCATATCGATCCCCACATGTGATGCCTTCACATGTTTGAGGATTGTTTCAATCGCACGTCGGCCCTGAGCGCTGTTCAGTGCTCCCTGCAACTCAACTCTGCTCCCAGTTCGAAAGCCCACCTGCCGAAGCTTCATTCTTGCCGCCAGCAATTCGGCCAGTGACTCGGCACGTTTTGCTCGGAATAGATCCAGACGCGCATGCTGGTTCCAGGAGATGCGCGGACTGCGACCTTGGCCTTTGTGTTCCTCACGTCTTGGATACTTCTGGTGACGCTTCCGTGCTTTCACCGATTCCCGGAGAAGTTTGGCGATGCATTCTTCGTCCGGATATCGCAAGGACGAAACCGTCAGGATGCGGTCCTTCAGGAAATCCTTCCTGTAAACACCACCGATCAAATTGTCCAACGACCTTCTCACCCAGTGCGCCCAGTCGGTGTCCGGCTTCAGGCGCAATTGCTCAAGGAATTCGCTTGGCCTCCACCCTATCCACGCATCTCTAGTCGAAAGCTGCATCACCGCGCTCCCAATCGCGGCGATCCCGATGACCGGATGATTTTTGGCCGCACGATCCCGCACAAGAATCCACATTTTCCGACCGGGAGTGCTGTTGTAGGGCGTTGTCCACGTGTGGCGAAAATACCGCCAGATTTCGGACAACTTCAGCCCTGTAACAGAACACCGCGCACCGGGTTCGACAACCTGAAGGTACGGGGAAATACATTCCCTTAGTTCTTTGACTTGGAGCGCGCTTTCACCCTCGACTGCCCGCAGCTTTTCAGCCAACTCGCGACCGTCGCGCATAACCGACAGGATTGATACCCAGCCATTCGGTCCCATGCGCTGTTGTTCCATTTTGCGGATAAATTCTCGAACGGACCGCTGGCGCAACTGATTGTCACGCTCGTGAAGGTGGCTGTCGCGCAGCCGGCGTTTTTCTGCCTCTGGAGAGCTATGGTCGGGCTTCGGGGCTTTACCGCAGATCCCGTTCCTGGTGACTTGCAGAGTCCAGCCCTGAACCTTCAAGTCGAAGAGTATGAATACTGCCACGCGAAGGGCCTGAGTGCCTCGACCGGAAACATCGGCTTTCTTCGAGAACTTTTCCCGCAACGCGATCAGTTCCCGATAATCTTCGACTCCGAGGGCTGCACGTGCGAAAGCCCGGACAATGCTTCGCCCACGCCGACCCAAGCGGGGTTCCACATTGACTCCCACTGGTGCAGGGATAATCTCATCAGTTTCCGAGAAAAGTTGCGAGGGCATTACTCCACCGTATCCGCTTGCGGCGGTAATAGTTGATTTCCCGTTCGTTCTTCGCTTCTGCTTCGGACCTTGCCAGGGCAAACAGTAAACACTCCCAATGAAAACGTTGCTCATTCACGTTGACGGAATTGTTACAAAACATGTGCTGATAAAAAGGATGGTTAGTATTGAGAACGACGGTCAACTCTCGCCGGGAAAGCCGAAATGAATAGAACTCATCATCCGAAGAGGCAGTCTCCTCGATCTTGTAACGCAGTCCACCGCCATGAAATGTCCTTTGCACATACGGACCCTGACCCGATTCGTCCCCCGAAGCCCCGGCCGGAGGCAGCAGCCGGTCACGGGCAACTGCAACCCGGGATGCACGCGTATCTGTCCGAACATCGTTAAAGGCAGAACGGGCCCGAGCATTCAACATTCGCGCAATCGGTTCTACGTCTCTTCCCAATACTTCCTCAAGCTCAGCGACTGGCGAAATCTGCTGTTTTGTATTTGTGACCCCGAAATACTCATCCAGGTCAGGGTCGAAAGTCACTTCACACCGCCACCAATCGTCGTAGTTCTCCTTGCGCTTCTTGCCCATGAAGAACCAACCGAATGCAACCTCCCGCTTTCCTCGAACAATAGATACGCCGGCCTGGCGGCTAATGCCCAACGAGCGCTTTTCCGCGGATGATAGGCTATGCCATTTTGCGACAGGAAACTCTGCAAACCGAACTCTTATTTGTGCGCGTCTCTTGGGTTCACGCGGCACCCTCATGTCGTAGACCAAAGGCCCTCCAAATTCTGCGGCCCCTTTGTGTTTCGTGCGCGAGTCACATAGCAACGGATCAATGGAGGGCACCGTCTCATCGTTGATGAAAATGTTTATGCCGTCCCACAGATGGTATCTATACATGCGCGCGAAGTTCGTCCGGAGATATTCAAGAAGAGCAATTCTCTCGACGGCCGGAACGCGATCACACTTTTGCCAAACCACCAGCGTGCCGGAACGATGCGCATAGGAAACCGCCCATCGAGGAAGAGGCTGTGCTTCGGGCCTGGGAATATTCCTGAGCTTTCCCGCCGCGACATCGTCTATATCCAGATAGGAGAAGAGGACGGGGCCGGAGTTCTGCCAAGTGTACACTTCGAATCGCCTGGCTTGGCTAAACGAGCTATTTGGCAGCCCCATGCCAAATCTACCCTGACCTGACCGGTCGTTGAATCGACTTGAGCCGCCGAATTGCAGTGCCGTTCGCAACGCTGCAGCGTCCATCCCGCGCCCGTCGTCCAGAACGGCGATTTGAGAACACGGTGAAGTCTCGGCATCAACAAATATTCGAACGCAAGTGGAGCCGGCTTGGATGCTGTTGTCTAGAAGTTCAGCAAGCGCCGTCGCGAGGTTTCGATATCCGGCGTCGCGCGTGGCAATAATGAAGTTCGGATCGGAAATAATCGGGTATCGGCAAGAGGCCATCGTAGAAGTCCGACTCCTACAGCGGCCCTCAGTAGAGCTGCTAACGAATCCATTGTCAAGTGTAAGTTACAGATCGCCAGTCCGCCGGTGTTCAGTGTGCGCTGCAAACTCATCGCTTCGGGCGTTTAGAAAGCGGATGGCCGTGCTGGCAGCGAGGTTTTTCGAATGTATCACAAACGGTTGCTGCAACGAGGCTCCGACGCTCCTGTTCTATTGGCCTCCCGCTGGCTGCGCCCCACGACCCCGGAACCTCCTGCCCTCAACCTGCATCTAAGCAGTTAGTCAATCCTGCGAAAGGTGAGAAAGTGGGCGAGGTGCGTGAATGGTATCGAAACAGGAATTGACGCCTATCGCCGTCACCGTAAAGCAGGCCGCACGCCTGCTCGGTACCAACGACAAACAGATACGACGCGGAATCCACACCCGCGAGCTTCCCGTGGTGCGTTTCGGGAACTCCTACTCTATCGCAGTGGACGACCTTAGGGCATGGTTCAATCGGAAAAAGGGCGTTCTATAGAACCTTCGCGGCGAGAAAGGGCCGAAGTACGGTGCGGGGCTAAAATCATCGCTGGTACGAAGAAGATCGAATATCGGCGGATCAAGCCGTACTGGACGAGGCGATTCGCGAGGGTCACGCTGCCCTTTGAACTGCGCCTGCTCAACGGCATGAATCCTCCGGTTGCCGAAGTGACAGTGCTGATCCCCCGGATCATAAAGGACCGCCGGGCAGGCGAATATAGGCTGCACATTAAGAAAGTCTTGGAGTTCAAGCACTGGGACAAGCGGCGGCAGAAGCCGAAACGGTGAGTCCTGCAAAGTCGGTCGGGTTCCGCTTCAAATCTCCGCAATCTCCGGGTAAACGTGCCTAAACTCGCGAACCATGTCCTTCGCGGCCTCGATTCGGATGTCCGAGTCGGACTCGCCTGTATACAGTATGACGCCGATTGTCTCGGCCATCAGCCGCGCTAGGGCAAGCTCCTTGCGTCTTTTCTCCGATACGTCGGGTCCGTCAATGATGCTAACTGCAAGGTCTATTCCGAACACTCTATTCTTCCTTTCGAGCGGGGGAATTGCCTCCCCATACTTGATTCTGAAAGTCAGCGAACATGCAGCAAGTCATTCCTGTCATATGAGCGCACCCAGCGCACCAACAGGACCAAGCAAAGTTTCCAAATCATCGTGACTCGTTTCCTCGCAACACCACGTGGACAATGAGTTGCTCGTAATGGCCGCAGCAGAGCCAGTCGCGTTTCCAGCCGCCAGGGGCATGATGCGTCCCTACACTGAGGCAGGACGGGACCAAGCAAACGGCGTGCTTGCGAACTCGTCGGGCCCTTCCACACTACTCCGGGTCTCTGAGGTTGTGGAGCAGCTTGTCGTATACGATGTTGTACGCAGCCGACGACCGCAGTTCTGGGTGCGTTGCCACCTCGCGGCCCCATCCGACAAGCTCAGACAACCGTTGCTTGTATTTGCCCCAAATCCAAAGGTAGTTGCCCTCACGCGGACGCTCAGCCTTGATTTCCTCGAGTAATCCCGAGATTTTGGGTTCGAGTTCGGCAACCTTCTCCCAAGTCAGCGGCGCCGTGACAGCAGCTTCGGAATCTATAGCCTTCCGCACTTTCACGCCGCTCTTGCCCAGCGTTACGGTGAGAACTTCGCCGCGGCACGGAGTTATAACGAAGCCGGAGCCATTTTCGGATGGTTCGGCATAGCTATAGGGAACGATGCCAAGCGCGCCCCGTTCCAAGTCGCACCCGACGACTTTGGCGCCGAGATGCACTCCATCCGCTTCCACTTCGATGAAGTCGCCGATCTTAATCTCTTCGATTGCTGCTTCTTGATAAATCAACATGTGTTCTCCTCCAAATGCTGTGACCCCTACCGAAGCGGCCCGAAGCACGACATCTCATTGAGCCCAAGCCGCGCTGCGATTTCAGGGAACTTTTTCCACAGGTACCAAAAGTTTTTGCGGGCCCTCCAGGTCGGGCACCGCGAATCGATCAGCGGGCATTTTGCGACTGCACACCAGTGCAGCATTTTCTGGGCGATCAAGTAATCTCGAACTTGTTTTCTCGCGCGCATACGCTTCTGTCCTGAGGCGGACCTCTGCGTAAGCCAGCCTTCGACGGCAAAAAGTGAGCGTGCTATTTTGGCTGTAAGACTGAAAATTTCGCAGTCTAGCTACCCGAACAGCCGGCTGAGTCCGCTCAAATTTGCAGCTCTATCAATGGAGGTGGAAAGTCTGGCGATTTACGGCAATTAGCGATCGGATGGTGCGAAAAGTACTTGAGTCTTCCACCGCGGCGTTGGACCTCTCGCTCCCGATCGCCTGGGCATCACGGAGAACTAGGTGAGAATGGAACACAGCGCCAGTTAAGCGACTAGCGGCGCGTCAAAGTGGATACAACAGCTAAAATGCTTTGCAGTTTCGAATCGGAGTTCAGGGGTCTAGGTTTTGTGTTTGGGGTATTGGGGTCGCTCGGTCGCCGCAGGCCATACTGCTAGTGTCTTGAGAACCAGTCCATGAGCCATGCCGTTGCGCGACTCCGGACCGCAGTTGGCCGGGACTCTATTCATTCTCAACGATCAGAGGCTCTCTCCACTGACCACAATCACGGGTGCGTCCGGTTCCAGGTAGGCGCCACTCATGTTGTAATCGACCCATTCTTCGGCTTGCAAGAGGAGGTCAGAGTAGTCGCGATCGTCCTCTTGCTCGTCGTCTTTCGCGAAGTCCTGGGCCAGGATTTCGACCAGCTTCTCCCAGCCTGCCCGGGCGAAAGCGTCGCGCGGGATCTCTGAGACGCTGGTCCATTCGGCGCCCAAAGCCTTGTGGTGGTCGGGGCTGTCTGATTTCTCGAGGCTTGATGCAAGCTGCCGATTGATTGATGGGAACATAGCTGCTCGGCGCAAATATATTCCTCTGGGGTTGGTGTTGATGTTTCCTTCTTTATGTATTAGGTTTTAGGAAGACGACCCCACGAGGAGGAAGTACCCCCCGAGGAGGATACCCCCCGGGATGCACCCACACTTCTAAAGGACTTACGGGCGATTGCCGCGCCGCCCCCAAAACTATTTTCATCCCAATATCGCCCCGATTTCCCGGGCCACGGTATTTGGTCCTGAACAGCCTCCTCCTTGAAATCGGAGTCGGGTGGGGCTGGCGTCCACGCCAGCCCCGTTCGCGCTACCCAGGCGAACGGTTCACGGCGCGAATCACCCGAACCGAGCTACCAAAATAGCCGCTATTCCGGTACGCGATTTAGGAGAACTAGTGTCTACCTCAGCTACAGCGCCAGAGTTCTCTGGCGATGAAACCAACCCAACCCTGAAGAACCCGCAGCCGAAATCTGCGAGTGCCCAGGTTGCAAGCCTGAAAGCCAAAGCCGCCGCGCGCGGTTTGGGTCGCAAGGCATCCACCGTTGTAACGAACTCAACAACCCTCGCACGCCGTCCCAAGCCGTTTGAGTGGGTGCGCGTGCACCCAGACGCCGAGAATTACTCGATCATCCTACCGGCTATCGTCTTCGGAAAAGAAGAGTCCGAGGACCCCAAGCAGCAAGCAAGCATGCAAAAACCCGACATCTATATCGTCCACCCGGACCTTATGGATCACCCGACCCTTGCCGAAGACGCCACCAAGCAGTATGAATTTTCGCTCGCGATCACGCGCGGCGGGAAGCTGTTTGTCTGGCAGCACACGTTCCTCGACAAGGAAAACTCTTGGCTCGACTCCGAAGAAGAGAACATCGCCGCCGCAAGGACGAAATGGATTCGTCAGATCAGCGGCGACGGTGTCTACAATCGGCGCGAGTCCGAGAAGAACTTCAACGAGCCGAACTGGCCCGACCGCGACTTCGATTCTATCTTGATCGAAGCACTCGGCGACAAGTTCGTAACCTCCGAAGACCACCCGTTGTTCGCAAAGTTGCTGGGCAACGACTAACATGTTCACCAATCCAGTCATCCAAGACTTCGAGTTCACGATGACCGAGCCAGGGGGTGTGCCGCAGCCGCACACCCTGACGGCTCTCGAACTTAACACCGGCAAAATCCACCGCTATGGGCCAGCGGAATTGGCTCAACTTTCCGAACCACCATTTCCTCCTGATCAAACATTGGTCGCGTTCGCGGCTGACGCGGAACTGTCCTGCTACCTCGCACTCGGCTGGCCCTTGCCGGAGAGCGTAATCGACCTGCGCATCGAACACATGATGTGCGATTTGAATACCGGGAGCAAAGCCAAGGGCGCCAAGAGTCTGGGCGCGAACCTCGAAGGTGCGCTAGCTTTTTACGGCTTGACACATGCGGTCGAAAATAAATCCGAGATGCAAGTTCTCGCTGGCGAACGCGCGCCGGAGACGCCGGAAGAAATCGAGAAGATCGTAGCGTACTGCTGGGAAGACGTTGCAGCCACCAAGAAACTTTGGAACGTGATGGAATCCAAGCTCGACGACTCCAGCCTGTGGCGGGGCCGTTATATGAAGGCTGTTACTCGCATTCATGCGCGCGGAATCCCGCTGGACATGGTCAGCTACAGCCTGATCAAGCAGCGTGCGCACGACTTGAAGATGCTGTGGATCAGGAAGCTCGATCCGAACTGCGAAATCTTCGACGAGGTCGGCTCGTACAAGGTGAAACGATTCGCAGAGTACCTCGACAAACGGGGCCTGCTCGCCGCCTGGCCCAAGACACCAAAGACCGACCAGCCTTGCAAAGGCTCCGACGCCATCCGCGATGTCACGGCGGCCCACCCCAGCGATGTCGAACTCGCCAAGCTGGGCGAACTCTTCAACACCGAGAACCTGCTGAAAAATTTCTCGCTCACGATGGACAGCGAGGGTCGCGGTCGCGCGGGATTCTTCAACGCCTTCGGCACCTCGACCGGCAGGAATGCACCGCACGGCTACATCTTCGCACCCGCAAAATGGGTGCGATCACTGATCAAACCCGGGCCCGGGATGGCAGTCGCGTACATGGACTGGGTCTCGATGGAAGTCGGCGTCGGCGCAAAACTGTCCGGCGACGAGAAACTCATGCAAGCATATTTGTCCGGCGACGCACACATGATGCTTGCGAAGCAGGGTGGCATGGCGCCGATGGATGCGTCGAAGTCCGCGTCGAAATCTCCGTATGCCTGCGGGCCAGGATGCGGCGGACCTGAGTGCAAGAAGTTGCCGGGCTGTGCCCAGTTCGCCGCGCACTGCGATGCCCGTGCCCAATGCAAGGTCTGCAATCTCGCGGCTATGTACGGCGCCATTGTCCAGACGTTGGTAGACAAGGGACTCACGAAGGAGCAGGCGCGTCGCACGCTGAAGCACCACCACAGCGTTTACACGACGTTCTGGGAGTGGGTCGAAGACCAGATCGAAGCAGCCGACATCCACGGCGAAGCGGAGACGCTCGACGGCTGGCGCATCAAGGTCGATGCCGAGAGTAAGGGATTCAACCCGCGGTCGGTCGGCAACTTTTTCGTCCAGGCGAACAGCGCCGCGATTATGAGGTTAGCTGCCGTGCTCGCAACGGAACGGGGCCTGGGAATCTGCGCCATCGTACACGACGCATTCTTGTTGGAGGCGCCGATTTGGGACATGGCACGCCAGGCGGCGGAACTGAAGGCGTGCATGGATGAAGCCAGCGCCATGATCCTCGACGGATTCATCCTGGGCGTGGACGGCTGGACTGAAAGCGATTGGGTCATTTATCCAGCGCGGTACGAGGACGAACGCGGCAAAGAATTTTGGGCAGAAGTGCAAACGGCGCTTGCGGCGCTTGAACCGCAACTCGCAACGGCGAGCGTCTGAGGAGGAACTGTGTTTGAAGCAAATCGTGAGGGCAAGTGCAGTAAATGCGAGACGACTATTTACCCGGGGCAGAAGATCGCGGGCTACCGGGGTGAGTACCACCACGTGGAATGCCCGGCGCCCGAAGACACCGGCTGCTTGATATGCACCCGGGAGTGCAAGCACCTGCGGATCAATGCCATCGACAATGCGGACATGGAAGATTTCCTAGTTGACTTCGACCGTGGATGCCCTACCGGCTGCGAGTGCGGCGGCCTTCTCTATCACATCAAGGATTTCTGCTCGATTGAATGCCTGGCTGAGGCGGCGATTCAGTATAAGAAGGAGAGCGTATGACATCGCAACGGACCGCAGCGGAGAAGCTAGTGGAACGCGAGCAACGGCGCAAGTTGCAGGAGCAAGAGGCGCAGTGGGGAAGGGAAAGCGCTGAGGTCCGGGGAAAGAAGCGCATCGAGGAAGAGGACGCGAAGTGGCTGCGTGAAGTAGAGCAGGCGAACAACCGGCCCAATCGCGGTCCATCACTGCCCACGTTTGGCGAAGTTTGGGAACCAAATCAACAGGAGAAGCTATGACCGAAAACAACAGCACCACCGTAGTGAAGCAGCCGTCATTTAGAATCAGCAACGTCACGGTCTCCATCGAGATCGCCGACAAAGAATTTGGCAATGGCAACAGCGGCCATACATCAATCTCCGGTTACGTTGACGATGCGGGCCTTGCGCAAATCGAGAGCGTGATCGACGCGGGCCTCAGCCTTTACATCGCCGCGTGGGAAACCGTCCTCGGCGGCAAGGTGGCAACGAAACTGCTGGCTATGTCCGCGCAAGAACTTCAAAACACTGTCGCGGCTGTCCAACGGCGTGCCGCTAAAGTCCGCGCGTTGCTGCACGATGGCAACATCGATTACGAAAAGAAGGAAGACAAGGCATGATGACACGAGAAGACATCGCAGCGTTCAGCCCGAACGTTTTACTCTTCGACGGATTCGGCGACGACGTGACCATGTTCGACGACGCGATCTTGGGCATCTCGACGCGCCCGAGCGGGCCATACATTGTGCCCCACTCAGCGCGCCACACGAATGCCGGACGTGGCGCCCATCCTGTACACCAGACCGGGCAGAGTTCCGCGAGACCAAGACACTTTGCCCACAACGGACATGCCGTGGCGTGTATAGAAAGCGCACGCCACAACGTTTTCTCTCCTGACGGAGAGGTAGAGATCGCCGCCAGAGGGCTTCACGATCTCGCGTACGAACTGCTCGAAGACGCGCCCGCCGGCCCCGCTGGACTGCCGACTGTTGAGGATTTGATGAAGCATGATAGAGCCCGCGGGAATTTCGATGTCGCCGATGCAGGTGCGCTTCTTGTACCGCTGGTAGGTGATGACGACGCCGTTCTGCCAAACCACTTGGCCCGCCTCGATCATCCGCCTGAGCTTGTCCTGCCGGACGTGCGGGAACACGTCGTTGCGCTTCTGGAAGTGCCCGTAGATTTCCTTGAGGTCGGAGAGTCGCGCATACTTCATGACTTTTTCTTAAAGACGAAGATCGGCTCGTACTTGAACTTGCCGTGTTTCTGCTTTGCGCCCGGCGCGGCGCTGAGTGCCAGTTGCAGCGTCTCGATAAGCTGCCAGCCCTTGCTTTTCGCGAGCGCCTTGAAATCGTCGGTGAGCTCGCGCCCCTTGAGCTTGCCCTTGCGCGTGAGCTTCTTGTATTCCTTCACGTTGGAGATGTTGATCGCCAGCGTACCACCTTGCTTGAGGCAATAATCGCAGTTGTCTAACGTCCCGCCCAAAAAACCGTTGAGCCACGAGTCCGGGTCCGGATACCTTTTCCAGCTTTGCGTCTCTTCGTTGGAATATTTCTCCGTCGAAAAATACGGTGGACTCGTCCAGCACAAATCTACGCCGCCCTTCGGCAATTTCGCCCGCATCTCCGGCGTCTCACTCTGCAACTTGTACAGTTCAATTTTCAGATCAGCTTTGCGCATGGCGAGCGCCATAGGCAAAAGTTCGTCACGCATCTCCAGCAGCCCCTTATATGTTTTGGTCGCGGGATCGCAGCCGATGTACTTGGTCACGCGGTCGCAGGCGAGAGCGCCAATCATTCTGCCGCCCCAGCCCGCGCTCGGATCAAACACCACACCGCCCTCGGGCAAAAACTTGTGGTGTATCGCCGCCGCTTGCGCCGGAGAGAACGCGCTCACGCCCTGCGTCCCGGTGAACATTTTGACAGCCTTACGGATGCTCGCCGGGGTCATCCCGGCTTTGGTCAAATACCTCCATATCCATGATGGAGCATCTTTTTCCTCATCCTGCTCCTGCTTAGTCCGCTTACGGAGACTGCTGTTCCATTTGTCGAGAGCCTGCATCAACGGCGAATGATTTTTGTAACCCTCATTCGGCGTCCGCATCCCCCCTGCCGGGACATCCCAGAAATGTGGATGATACGTGATGGATAGCGGATTGAAGTGCGTCTCCTGCTTAATAGCGAGCACGCCATCGCCGCCGTCTTGAATCATGTTCGCGTGGGAATACTTATATAGCATGCCGAGCTTCTCTTTTTTCTCCTCCAGCGTGAGCTTGTAGTGAAGCAGGTCTTCTGCTATCGCGTCGATGGCTGCGGCGAACGGCGATTTCCAGACCACATATCCTTTTTCCTCTCGTTTCGGCTTTCGCATGTGGGAAAGTATGCGGCCCGTGCGCTCCGGCTGCAACGGCGAACGGATCGGGGCTTGCCCAACAGCAAACGCGGGTCGCAGGTTCCGGCGGTTCGTGGCGAGGGGATGCGCTCGGCGGCGGTCAGAACCTCGGGGGCACGATTTTCGTTACCACAAAGCGCCCAGAATTCTCGCCGCCTGGGTATTAGTCTGGGTGAGCATCCTCCGATTCCCGACCTTCGACCCCCTGCCGCCCGTCGGCGGCGGATGCGTGCTCATCCTCGCCGGATTCGCCGTGGCGGGACAGGGTGAGCCCGATCCCCGCCCGATAACCACGCAAGCGCCCGAGTTGGTCGTCGATCCGCTGCCACCCAGTCTGTCCGCCTCGTCCTTGTTGACATCCAGACCATGGGCGGAGACGATACGGCCCGCGACGGCAAAGACGCGACGGAAAGGCTACAAAATCATGTCGCGTCGTTGCCAGATGGGAACCGAAGTAGTCGAAGGAAATATGTACCGTCTACGAGTTCGAGTTGATGTCCCCGGTGAAGGGAGAATCCAGAAGTCGTTTCCGATTTGTCCCGTCTCCGGGCCGGGCAGCTTGAACAAGACGGAGCGAAAAAGAAAGCGGATGGAAATTGTGGCGCAGTACAACTCACAGGACTACCTCAAGAAGGTCGTGGCGCATGAATCAGGCACGACTTTCAAGGCGCAGTCAATACTGTGGATGTCAAACTGCCAGAACCGGAAGCGCAAGCCGATGAAGCCTGTGACTCTGGTCAACTGGCAGAGCTATCTTGACAACCACATCCTGCCTTTCCTCGGCAGCCAGCCCATCGCCGACGTGAACAACGCTTCGATGAAAAAGCTGGTCGAGGTCTTGGTTGGGAAGGGGTTGGCTCCGCAGTCGATCAAGAACATCTGCTTGGTGGTCAAGTTGGTTAAGGCAAATGCTGTGGATGAGAACGGCGATGAACTCTATCCGATGAAGTGGAACGTGGAGTTCATTGACGCACCAGTCGTTGATGCTCGCAAACAGAACACCCCCTCGCTTTCGGGGGAGGAGGTCACGAAGATTCTCGCTGCAATTGAGGCTGAAATGAGAACGCTTTTCATCCTCGATGCGGCGACGGGGCTTCGCGCCGGTGAATTGCTCGGTCTTGAAATTCGACACTTTGATGGTCGGAGCCTCAGAGTCGAGCAGTCAGTATGGCGAAGCAACGCACAGGCACCGAAGACGCAGAATGCCTATCGCATCGTTGACCTCCACCCGGAGGTGGCGAAGCTGCTT
>JBGPLB010000146.1:0-12830 GCA_041486245.1 Candidatus Acidiferrum sp. | reverse complement strand
TCGCCCGCGGAAACAAAAACGATTTCGTCAGAATCATGGCGTACATACTCGCCGAGTGGCGCCTTCTTGGCTTGCGCCAAGGCTTTTGGACGCCCTTCGTAATAAAGCGTGGCTTCTGCGGCGCCCACGGATTGCACAAATTGCGTGCCGGTGCAGGAGGACTTGTTGACAATGTTTAGGCTGGGATTCCCCCAGTGCGAAGGCATCTGACGGCCGCCAGAGCTGGGATCGTCTTTGGCACCGACAGCCTGGAGCAGCATCTCGATGGGCTTAACGCCAAGCATCAGGCAGAGTGCACGGTCGCGATAGTAGGAATAGATCCAGTCAACTCCTGGGCGAAGAACAAGGCCCATGGCCGCGGTCACCGCTTCGTGACCCGCTCCGGAGATTTGAAAAAAGATCTTGTTTTGACGCTTGAGCTGGATTTCGCGGTCGTCCAGCCTGCGGGAAAGATACATGGTGCGGTAAATGCGGATGAGCGTGTCGCGGTCGAGGCCGTGCAACTTGGGAGCGTCAAGCTTGGCAAGTTTGACGCGCGTTTGTAACGCCATTCGTTCTGTCCTCGTTGTGAAGTGGGGTATTGCCTCTGCGGGAGTTTATTATACCCGAAGTCCGCGCCCGCCTAAGCATTTTGGCAAAGCTATCCCAGAGAATCGAACTGTTTCACGACTTCATCGAATTGTGCTTCGCCTTGGCGTACAACGCGCGGCGAAGCTTCCTTGAAGGGCTCCTCGGCTGGAATGCGATCGAGCCAGCGCTGCTCGGTGAGCTTTTCGTGGCCGGAAAAATAGAGGCGCACCAGCAAATTCACTTTGCCATTCGCGGGCTCTGCTTCCTCGGAGGCTTCCGCTTTGCCGGGCTGGGATTTTGGCTTTACTTTCGCCTTTGGCTTTTCGTGTTTTGGCGGCTCCGCGGCTTTGTGAGCGGGTTCGGGAGTGGTTGGCGCTTCTGTTTCAGCACGTTCGAGTTTGTAAAGCAGTTTTTTGTCGAGACGGAAGGCCTGCTTCCAGCCTTCGAGCTTATGCCGCGCAAGCTGGGCTTTCTCTTCGTCCGTGCCGAAATCAAATAGAAGATACGTGTGAGCCATGAAATTAGTCTGCGACGCAGGCGCGGGCAAGTCAAGATGGCAGAGGCAACCGCGTTCGCCCTGGATAGTGCAAACCGGCAACGCAACCACACTGGTGCTACGATTTGTGGCCTTTCGGCTACCCAAAGAGTATCGGAGCCGTCTATCTGGGGTATCATTGTGGGGATTTCCGGTCCTCGTGAGTTCGAAACGACAAGAGCGCGTTCGAATGGCTGCAGCCTGGTTCTCCTTGCTGGCGGTGGCGGTCTTGTACGCGCCGCTGGCCGGCGCTGCGTGGCTGGCGCACAGCATGGACTGCTGCGCGGGTGGTTACTGCCCCATCGCTGCGCATTATCACCACAAACAGCAGCCTGCGCCGCTGCAACAATCGTCTCCAAAGGATTGCGGACATGACATGAGTGCCTCGGCCGGGACGATGCCGTGCTCCATGTCTTGCTGCCAGGACCCAGCCCGTCCCGCACTTATTCCGGGAACTTTCCTGCTCCCCGCGATAATTTCGGTTCCGTCTGCTGAGGAAGCGGCGCGTCTTGTTCCTATAATAAGGTCACTAGAACTTTCGCGATTCATTAAACCCCTATCTCCCCCGCCTCGATTCTCTTCTCCAGCCCTGTAAAGGGCTGCTCGCTCCCCACGCACGCTTAATCACCCACGTTGCGGCTTCGCAGCCGCGCAAGAACTATTCCACGAGAAGAGAGAAAAACTTATGCAAAGAGTTTTGCGGACATTCCTAGCAATCCTTTTGCCGGGAGCTGCGGGTTTCGCCACGGTGTTTGGCACCGTACGAGGGATCGTTCACGATCCGCAGCACCGGCCTGTTCCAGGTAGTGAGGTTGTTCTAAAGGCCGAGTCGTCGGACTACACGCAAAAAACCGAAACCGATGCGAATGGCGAGTTTCATTTCGATGCCGTCCCGCTCGGGGCATACAGCATTGCCGTCACGGACGCTTCTTTTGCAGGGCAAGAGCAGAGGCTCACAGTCCTATCGGGAACGGCGCCGATATTGCATTTCGAACTGCACATTCCGTCGCAGAGCCAATCCGTCACAGTCTCGGCGGAAGCGGCGCCGGGGCAAACCGAGTCGGTGACGCCTACGACTCTTGTCGACCGGGCGGAGATCGAGCAAACGCCAGGCGCGGCACGCACGAATAGCCTGGCCATGATCACCGACTACATGCCTGGCGCCTATGTAACCCACGACCAGCTTCATGTCCGCGGCGGACATCAAGTGAGCTGGTTGATTGACGGCGTGGCCATCCCGAACACGAACATCGCCAGCAATCTGGGCCCGCAAATAGACCCGAATGATATTGACACGCTCGAGATGCAGCGCGGGAGCTATGCCGCGGATCTTGGCGATCGCACGTATGGCGTGTTTAACATAGCGCCTCGCACGGGGTTCGAACGCAATAACGAGGCGGAACTCGTCGTCAGCGCCGGGAACTTCTATCAAACGAATGACCAGCTCAACTTCGGCGGCCACAACAATCGCTTCGCATACTACGCCAGCCTAAACGGCAACCGCACCAATCTCGGCTTGCAGACACCGACCTCGGCGGTCATTCACGACGCGGCCAACGGCTTTGGCGGTTTCACATCGCTGATGTACAACCTGAACTCGCAGAACCAATTGCGCCTCGTCGCGCAAACTCGGCGAGACTTCTATCAGGTGCCTTTTGATCCCAACGATCCTGAGACGCAGGACCAGTTCTTGCAGGACGCCAACCGCGAAAAAGATTCCTTTGTCACTTTAACCTGGGCGCGAACATTCAGCCCCGGATTGGTTCTCACCGTTTCGCCTTTTTACCACTACAACAGCGCGAATTACGAAAGCAGCCCGCTGGACTTGCCGAGTTCCACGACGCAAAACCGATCATCGAATTATGAAGGCGGCCAAGCCACGGTCACATGGGTCGAGAAGCGCAACAATCTGCGCGCGGGTCTATACGCCTTTGCGCAGCAGGACTCTCAACTCTTCAGCTTGATCTTCCATTGTCCGACGCCTTTCACTGCAGCTTGTCCGGAAACCAGCGCGTCGAATCTGACTCCCACAAAAGTGAATCCAATCGGCAGCCTGACGGCGTTGTATGTCGAGGATGAGTTCAGAGCAAATTCATGGCTTACAGTCAGCGCCGGCCTGCGCCAAACACACTTTTCCGGGGACGTAGTTGAAAATGCGACCAGTCCACGAATCGGAGCTTCATTGCGCATTCCAAAACTGAACTGGGTTTTCCGTGGCTTCTATGGCCGCTTTTATCAGGCGCCTCCCCTCTTGACCCTTTCCGGTCCGCTGCTGGTGGCCGCCAACAACCAGAATCTCGGTTTTGTCCCGCTTCTCGGCGAACGCGACGAAGAGCATCAATTCGGCGTGACGATTCCCTTCCACGGCTGGACCATCGACGCCGACAACTTTCTCACGCGCGCGACGAATTTCTTCGATCACAACAATTTCAACGACTCCGACCTGTTCTTTCCCATCACGATTCAGGGCGCGCGCATCAACGGCTGGGAACTTACTTTGCGTTCCCCGCGCATCCACAATCGCGCGCAGGTTTATTTGACGTATTCGAACCAGCTGGCGCTCGGCTTTGGAAACATCAACGGCGGCTTGATGGACTTTTCCTTTGGCGACGGCTTCGGACTCTTAGATCATGACCAGCGGAATACGCTGCACATCGGCGCGCAATACACGTTGCCGTGGAGCGCCTACGCGTCAACCGACATCTCCTACGCTTCGGGCTTCACGAACGGCAATTCTCCTCCGGACCCGAACGATCACCTCGCGCCTCATACCACATTCGATCTTTCGCTGGGCAAGAGCTTCGGCGAACGATTTTCCCTCAGCGTACAGGGCATAAACGTCGCAAACCGCCGCGTGCTGCTGGACAACAGCTTTACCTTTGGCGGGACGCACTATCTGAATCCCCGCGAAATCTTTGTCCAATTACGGTTCCACTTTCACTATTGAGCGGCCCTGGGCATTGTCTCGGGGCATCGGAGAATCACCGCCCTCTCGCGCGGCCTCTGCATGTAACGAAGGCAATTTGACTTCATCGCAAGTGCGATTTAGGCTGGCGCGGTGAATCTCCCGGCGGCGTTGAAGTGTGCCGCTTGCAACTCACAAAAGGAGCGTGTGATGCGAAGAGTTTTGATGGCTGCGATGGTGTGCTTGCTCGGCTCGCTTGTGGCGTCCGCTGCTCCACCTCCGAAAGTGGTCTATGTGCGCTGCGGAAAGCTGATCTACGACGCCGAAAAACCGCCGATCGCGCAAGCAGTGGTGGTCATAACGGACGGAAAAGTGACCGCCGTCGGCAAAGATATTCCGGCGCCCGCGGGAGCGGAGCAAATCGATCTTTCGAGTTACACCGTTACGCCTGGATTCGTGGATGCGCACATCCACATCTGGTCCGGGCCATTCGGGCAGGCCGTTTCGGAGCCGCTAGCCGCGCTGCGCGGAAGTAAAGCGATGAGCTACGCGCTTTCTTCCGGCGTAGTCGGCGCGCGCGTTCTCGCCACGCAGGGCTTCATTGACGTTGCTCTAAGAGATGCGATTGAGGACGGCACCATTCCCGGGCCGCATCTGGTTCCCGCCGCGCACGCGATTACTATCCCTGGCGGCCATGGCGACTTCTTTCCGGCGCCTCCTTATATGCCGATGGACGATTTCTATACGCCGATGCACGGATTCATCAATTCGCCCGCCGACGCTGAAAAAGCCGTTCACCTGCAAATCAAGTATGGGGCGCGCGTGATAAAGGTTTTGGCTTCGGGTGGAGTTCTTTCGCCGCTCGATTCGCCGACGTCGGAGCAGGTTTCGCTGGAGGAACTGCGAGCGATCGTCCAGCAGGCGCACATGGGTCACGTAAAAGTGGCGGCGCATGCCGAGAACATACGCAGCATTCGCTCGTCTCTGGAAGCCGGTGTCGACTCCGTCGAGCATGGGTCGGAACTCGATCAAGCAGCCGCCGACTTCATGAAGAGCCACAACATCGTGATGGTTCCCACTGTGTTCGTGGTGGATGAAAGCGTGGCGAATGGGCAGAAAATGCACTTCCCCGAATATGTGATCAAGAAGGTTACTGCGCTGGCGAAAACTCATTTTCCGAGTTTCCAGCTCGCGTTACACACGGGCGTGACGATTGCGGCCGGTTCGGACCATTCCTACGCGCCAGGCACGGGAACGGTACGCGACGAGATGATCATGGAAGTGAAGTACGGCATGACTCCACAGCAGGCGCTCGTTTCCGGGACAAAAACCAGCGCGGCCCTGCTTGGCCTCGAGCAGCTCGGAACCATTGAAGCCGGCAGGGAAGGCGATCTTGTCGCCGTCGAAGGCGATCCGCTGAGCGACATTCATGCGCTGGAAAAAGTACGCGCCGTCCTTTTCCAGGGCAAAACCGTGACGCCCGCCAATCGACAGTAGGAGAGCGGGCAAAAATCCATCCGGGCCAGGGCGGGAGAGGCGATTTGCCTGCCGTATAGCTGAGGAACAGCGGTCGCTACGACGTATTGCGTCGCGGAACAAGCGGCGGTAAGCTTTGTGAGGAACGAGAATTCGAAGGCGATGGAGTTCGCCTAAAATGTGCCGATGGACATAGTCGGCTCTGATGACTCCTGGCAGCCACGTGGCTCCAGGAGTTTTTTGTTTCACGCCTCCGTGGCTGCAGGATCGGAGCTATTTTGCGCATTCTACTAATCGCGATATTCGGGGCAGTGGGAACGCTAGCGCGCTACGGGCTGCAAGGCATCGTGCAAGTTCGCGCGGGCGGCGCGTTTCCCTACGGCACGCTGCTGATTAATCTCACGGGCTGCTTTCTTTTGGCCTTGATCGGCCAATTCACTCTGAACCGCATGCTCATCTCGCCGGACTGGCGCATGGCGATCACCGTCGGTTTTTTCGGAGGATACACCACGTTCTCCAGCTTCGGCTGGGAGACGGCCAAGATGCTGGAAGATGGCGAGTGGCTGCGCGCAACAACGTACGTGGCCGCCAGCGTATTTGTGGGATTGTTCTTATCGATAGCGGGAATTCGGCTGGCGAACCGCTTTTAGGAGCCTCGATGACACACGAAAAATTCGAGGGCGAGCGCACCCTGATGCGCATCCATATCGGCGAGTCGGACAAATGGCACGGCAAGCCGTTGCACGAAGCGATTGTTGAGATGTTGCGCAAAGACGGCTTTTCCGGCGCGACCGTCCTGCGCGGCGTCGGCGGCTACGGCGGATCGAGCGTCTATCACACGGACAAAATTCTCCGGTTATCGCAGGATCTTCCCATCATTGTCGAAGTGATCGAATCGACGGAGCGAATCGAGACGATTCTTCCGAGGCTGGATGTGATGGTGGAGGGCGGATTAATCACGCTAGAGAAGGTACGGGTTATTCTGTATCGAGCCGCCAAAAAATGAGCGAAGACAAGTGAACTGCGATTGCCACCGAGACGGACCGCAGCATCTCCTGAAGTCAGAACATTTTCTACCTGAATTGAGAGCTCTCGACTGTAAACTCTCCTTCCATGCCGGATGAATCGCAAAACAAGTCCTGGTTGAATCGGACCGTTCTGGGCATCGGGCTCACGAGCCTTTTCAGCGACTGGAGCCACGAAACAGCGACGGCAATACTGCCCGCATTTCTTGCAACCATTGGCGCGGGCCCTGCGTGGCTCGGCATAATCGAGGGCATCTCCGATGGCCTCTCGAGTTTCACGAAGCTTGCAGCAGGCCACTTCACGGACCAATTGAAGCATCGCAAACCGCTAGCCGTGTTCGGCTACCTTGTTACAGCCCTCTCGACCGCTTCCTTCGCGTTTGCAACGCACGCGTATCACCTCCTGATCGGCCGCGCGGTGGCCTGGCTCGGCCGCGGCGTCCGGTCGCCGGTCCGGAAGGCGCTGCTCGCCGCGGATGTTTCGCCGAGTGCTTATGGGCGTGCTTTCGGCCTCGAGCGATTGATGGATACGCTCGGAGCTATCGCTGGGCCGCTAACAGCGCTCTGGCTGCTGGAAAAAACTGGCCATAACTATCAAAACATTTTTCTTTGGACATTGCTTCCCGGTCTAATTGCCGTCGCTGCTTTCTGGCTCTTGGTGAGAGAACGACCCATCGCTTCGAAACCGAAGCGTTCCTTCTTGACCGGCATTCGCGATCTGCCCTCTCCATTTCGGCGGTTTCTTGTTGGCGTTGGCGTGTTTGGCGCGGGTGATTTTTCTCATTCGCTGCTCATCCTCTATGCTTCGCGCATGCTCGCACCGAGGTACGGGCTGGCGCGCGCGGCCAGCATCGCCGTGGTGCTCTATACCGTGCACAACGTGTTTTACGCCGGCTCCGCGTACGCAAGCGGCTGGCTGAGCGACCACGTTCCACAGCGCAAGATTGTTCTCTCGGGCGGCTACGCACTTGCCGGAGTCACGGCGATTTTGCTCTGCACGGGCACACACTCCTTGTGGCTGCTTGGCGTGATTTTTGTTTTGGCAGGGCTCTACATCGGTACGGAGGAAGCGCTTGAAGATTCCGTCGCGGCCGAGCTTGTGCCGAGAGAGCAGCACGGCATGGCTTTCGGTACACTGGCCGCGGTCAACGCCGTTGGTGATTTCTTGTCGAGTCTTCTGGTGGGGACTCTGTGGAGTGCGATTTCCGTGCAAGCCGCTTTTGCAACGTCTACCGTTCTATTTTTCGCGGGCGCACTTCTGATTCTTCGCCCAGCCGCTAGTCGCATCTCTAGTGCGAAGGCGTGAACGCACGCCATCTACTCGCGCGGAGGCATCGGCTCCGGCCATTGCGTGACACCAATCCTGCCGTCGGGTGCTAGTTCAGTCGCCGGAGCATAAAGCCCGAGAAACTGGCGCCGCCACCACAATCCGTGCTCTCTTTTTTCCGTCATGGACGTAAACCAGTATTGCCAAAGGACCGCGCGAACTTGCCGCGCCGGTCCTTGCGGAAAGGGATTGGCGGCGAAGAGCGCGAGTACGTCCGCGTTTTTCGAAAGCAGCCGCCTTTCGGTGCGCAGGACGAGCGGATTGTCCCGCCACTCGCCGAGCGACGCGAACCACAAGTTCCAATCGAATCGCGGCTGGTACGGTGCGTAGATGCGCGGCGCTTTGTCCACCTCCTGTGGTTTGTGACGGAAGGGATACGCGATCCAGGTTTGGCCGTCGTTCGAACCCTGGAATTCGATTTCGTAACGGTTGCGCGTCATCACCGCGAACAGTCCGTACCGGTTGGCGATTCGAAACGGATCGAGCAGGGCTACCGGTGACGTGGGGAGTGGCGCGGGCGTAACCATCCAGATCATCTGGACAGTGGTTGCGTAGAATATCCAAACGAGCATGACCGCTGCCACCGCTACACGCAGCGGAGCGAGCCATGAGCGGAGGTTCGCTCGCCAACCTCGTCGTGCCGCTTTCGTGGCCAAACCTTCGTCGCTGGATGAACTCGATGGCGTCGCCACAATCGAGAGTCGCTCACCGAACTGCGGCTTCGCCTCAACGGAAAGAACGGCCGCTGGAGTGAGGAGCGGTTTTGTCCATTTCGCGGGGAAAAATCGCATCAGGAAGCGGTCGTCCAGCAGCAGAAATCCCAGAATGAGGACCAGATAATTCAGAAACGTATAATTCGCCGTGAGAATGATGCCAATCTGCCAGGGCGTCACAACGAAAAAGAGCGCGATTCGAATGCGGCGAGGAAGAAACGCCGCCCAGATCAAGACCAGTTCGAGCGCCAGCGTGAAGAACGCCGTTGCGGCGTGAAACCAGTGCGGCAGGTGTTGCACGTACCAACCGATCCATGTCGGCAGCGGCCCATTCTGGTAATACTCGTCCATCGCCGTGAAGTTCCGCCACTCGATATCCCCGCTGGCGATTTTTGCCACGCCGGATTCAAAATAAATGCGGAACCATTCCCAAAGGAGCAGATAGAGCGCGGCTCGAACAGGCGGCCGCGTTTCTCCCAAACGTGGCCGGAGTCCACCTGGCACAAAAAACAGTGAGAGGAATCCCGCCTCGAGCAACATGCCATCGGATTGGTACCCAGAGAAATCACCCGCCGCGCTGACAAAAGAAAGAAAGCAGACAAAGCAAATAACCAGCATTCCGCGAGGCCAAAAATTGAATACAAGCAACACTGCGGCGGCCAAGCCCACCCAGCAAAGCGCCATCAGCATGTGAGACCCGCTGGAAAACCACAAAACGCTTGGCGCGTACCAATAACGCGCGTAACCGACTTGGTCGGCGATATTTTTCAGATACTCGCGGGCGGGCAGAATCCCTTGAGGGCCGATGAGTCCGCGAATTTGAAATACGAGTGAGAAAAAAGCCGAGAAATAAATCGCGCCAAGCGCCCGCAGGAAAATCCACCGCGCCAGGGAGCGATCCGAAGGCCCGCTCTTTGAATCGAAGAGCCAGCGAATGACGGACGAGGGTGCCCAATCCATAGACGCGGGACATTATACCGGGGTAGCGAGGCGGGCAAATCACGTCAGGGTCTGCTGCCGGCGCTTTTCCCGCCGTTCGAACGCTTGTCGGCGTGCAAGGCGCAGGTTCCATCCTCGCAAAGTTCGCGATTCCAACGATAGCGATTGCGCGCCACCCAGCCGTAGAAACGCTGCGCGACAAAGTGAATGCCCGGCACGAGAAGCAGCCAGGCGATTAACTTCCAACACGGCAGCGCTAAACCAATGCGCGCCCAGGCGTCCGCTCCAGAATAAACAGGGCCGCGCGGATCGACAGCCTGCATCAAACGCATCGCTTCATCGATATTTACTTGGGGAAAGCGTCCAGGCACGCTCGCGTCGTGCAGGTCCACCAGCTCGATGAATCCGTGAGGGTCCATTCGGCGTACACGCTCGACGCTTGACCGGCACAGGTTGCAAGCGCCATCGTACAGCACGGTAAGCTTGGCCACTCTGCTCCTTGGAGCTGCGTTGCGGCAACCGAACAAGCAGGCCCACCGCATCGCGCCGCAATTTGATGCGACAACTGCCGATTTCATTCTAGCAAGCAATCTGCAGCAGCAACGGTTAGGTAATCGTCATAACTGGTCTCGTCTCGGTTAGAATTCTTCGAGATTCCAGGGAACCAAGTACCATTTCTCTGTTGCGGCCGCAATCGCCGCGTGCTAGCCTTGGCGAACAAAAGGCGAATTGCAGGAGGGCCTCTCTATGTCCCATTCTCTGGCCGTGCGGGCTGCGGCCTTTGGCTCGCTTGAGCCAAGTGCTGGTTCGTCGCTCACGCGCGTGCGCGAGGTCCTCGACTCACTCGCTACGCGCGACGTCGACGGCGACGTGCTCACTGCCGTGCGCTACTTCCCCGCGCGAGAGGCGCAATGGGCTGAGTTTCCAAAATGGGTCCGCGCGGAGCTCGTCACAGCTTATGGCGCCAAGGGCATCCGCCAGCTCTACACGCATCAAGCCAGCGCCGCCGAAGCTGTCCATGCCGGAAAGAACGTTGTGGTGGTTACTCCGACTGCTTCTGGAAAAACGCTTTGCTACAATCTGCCGATCTTGAATTCCATTCTCGAAAACCCTGACACTCGCGCACTGTATCTCTTCCCCACCAAAGCGCTGGCGCAGGATCAGTTGGCGGAGCTTTACGACCTCAATCAGCGTCTGGATAACTGCTTCGGCGTCTTCACGTATGACGGCGACACGCCCGCCGACGCCCGCAGAGCCATCCGCGAAAAGGGGCACGTGGTGCTCACGAATCCGGACATGCTGCACACGGGAATTCTGCCGCACCACACGCGCTGGACACGCCTTTTCGAGAACCTCCGCTACATCGTGATCGATGAGCTGCACACCTACCGCGGAGTTTTTGGAAGCCATCTATGCAATGTGCTTCGGCGGCTGCGTCGCATAGCGAATTTTTATGGCCGTGATCCGCAATTCATTTGCTGCTCGGCGACCATTGCGAACCCTGGCGAACTGGCAGCCAGGTTGCTCGAAAACGAAGTGGAAGTACTCGACGGCAACGGAGCTCCCGCTGGCGAGAAAACTTTCGTCTTTTACAATCCGCCCGTCGTGAATCGCGCGCTCGGCATTCGCCGCAGCTATATCAACGAGACTTCGCGAGTCGCGCAGGAATTCTTGAATCACGACCTGCAGACCATGGTCTTCGCCAATTCGCGGCTACAGACTGAAGTTCTGCTCACCTATCTCCAACAGGCCAATCCTCAGCCGCCGGGTAAGCAGGAAACGATTCGCGGTTATCGCGGCGGCTACTTGCCGAACGAACGCCGCGAGATCGAGCGCGGCTTGCGCGATGGCCGCATCCGAGGCGTGGTAACGACGAGCGCGCTGGAACTCGGTATCGACGTCGGATCGCTGGACACCGTCGTCATGGCGGGCTACCCCGGCTCGATTGCCGGCACTTGGCAACGCGCCGGTCGCGCCGGCCGCCGCAGTGGAAGCTCCTGCGCGGTGATGGTCGCCTCTTCCTCGCCGCTCGATCAATTTATCATTCGTCATCCGGACTACTTTTTCCGCAATACGCCGGAGCACGCCTTCATTCAGCCGGACAATCTGGAGATTCTTATCAATCACCTGAAATGCGCCGCGTTCGAATTGCCTATCGGGCCCGGCGAACGATTTGGGGAAGTCGACCTGCCGGATATTTGCGCGCGGCTTGCCGAGGCCGGTTTTCTGCATCTCGCCGGAGATCACTATCACTGGACACAGGAAGCCTACCCCGCCGACACCATCAGCCTGCGCTCGATTACCAGCGACAATTTCATCATCATCGATGTAACCGGCTCACCCAATGTGATCGGCGAAGTGGATTTTACGAGCGCTCTGGTCTTCCTTCACGAAAAAGCCATCTACATTCACGGAGGGCAGCAATATCACGTCGAGCATCTCGATTTCAAAGAGCGCAAGGCTTATGTAAAACAGGTAAACGTGGATTATTACACCGACGCTGTTCGCTACACCCAGGTCCGCGTTCTCGAAGCCACCGAAACAGCCGCCGCGTCTGCTGCTTCCGCAAATTCGCATTCGCACGGGGATGTTCTCGTCCGCTCACAAGTTGTCGGCTTCAAGAAAATAAAATTTTTCACGAATGAAAACATCGGCGACGGCAAGCTCGAACTTCCCGAGAACGAAATGCACACGACATCGTATTGGATCACGCTGGAGAGGCCGCTGCTCGAATCTCTTCCTTACAGCGTGAGTGAGCGGCAAAGCGGAATGTTTGGATTGCTCCATGCTCTCGTGTCTGTCGCCACGCTGCTCCTCATGTGCGATGGCCGCGATCTCGGCACCGCGATCGGCGAGCGCCCCCCGGCACCTGAGGCTGGCGCCGAACTAGTAGGCACGCAACACGCTGCTTCCGTGCACGGGCCCGGCGTGGGCGCGATGGATGAGTTCACGCCTTCGCGTTTCAGAGACGCGTCTGCCTCGAACCTGAGAGAATTCTTCGAACCCAATCTTTATCTCTACGACTCCTACACCGGCGGCATCGGCTTTTCGGAGCCGCTCTTCCGCGCCCACGATTTGCTCATCCACAAGACTCGCGAGCTGATTGCCGCATGCGCTTGCGATCAAGGCTGCCCATCATGCGTCGGCCCCGCCGGCGACCTTGCGCCGCGTGCCAAAGAAGCTGCTCTTGCAATCCTCAACAGGCTCTGTAGATAGATGTCCGGCTCCCTCGACAAATATTCGCGGCTCGCGGCGCTTCGGCCCGCGCGCTCTGCGCCGCCGCGTCCCGCCGCTCTGCGTGCGCCCGATCAGGAAGATTCTCTTGCTCATCTTCTCGGCG
>JBGPLB010000145.1:0-12834 GCA_041486245.1 Candidatus Acidiferrum sp. | reverse complement strand
TTCTGTTGCTGCTGTTGCTGACCCTTGGCCTGCTGTTGCTGTTTCGCGGCCTTGTCCTGCTGCTTCTTTTCAGGCTTAGCCTGCTCCTGTTTCGGGGGCTTAGCCTCTTCTTGCTGTGCGTACGTGGGAGCGATTGCTCCAAGAAGAAGGAGCAGAACTCCGCTACTGATAAGTCCAACTACTTTCATGACTGTTGCCTCCATTACGCTGATTTCTTGCGCCCTCACTCGGCGCACCGGGCGTGGGTTCACGTCCCGGTATAAATTTCCGTCCCGCTAGCTAGCTTTAATGGGGTCACACCCGCTGGCTCGTTAGTTCAGGTAGACGGTGATGGAAATGCGATCCTGGGGATACCGGCGGTTGTACAGGTAATAGCCATCCCCGGAGTAGTCGATGTAAACATCGTCGTTGTCGTACCAGTCGTCTGACCAGTATTCAGGCCACGGGTCAATGAGACCGAACCAAAAGCCACCGTACTGGAAGCGCGGATACCCGCCGTACAACTCCATCGGGTAACTGTGGATACGGAACCAGTGATTCGGACCAAAGTTGCCACGGTAGCGGTCATCTGGAATGCGGTAGCCGTTGTAGCCGCCGCGTTGCTGCCAGTCACGGTGCTCGGACTGCCAGTTAGTTGCCCGATGCTGCTGCCAGACTTCCCGCCGTTGACCTTGCTGTACTCGTTGCCTTTGCTGGGAAGCCTGCTGCCGACCCTGGGCTTGTTGCTGCTGTTGTTGAACGCGCGGTTGTTGCTGCTGCTGGCCCTTGTCTTGTTGCTGCCTGTCCTGTTGCTGAGCGCGCTTTTGTTGCTGCTGGTTCTGTTTCTGCTGTTGGCCTTTGGCTTTCTGCTTGTTCTGGTCCTTCTGCTTGTTCTTCTCCTGGTCTTGTTGCTGCTTTTCAGGCTTAGCCTCTCCTTGCTGTGCGTAGCTGGGAGCAACGCCTCCGAGAAGCAGGAGCAGGACTCCCGAGCTGAAAAATCTAACTGTTTTCATAAATAGTGCCTCCTTTACCGGCATTTCATGCACTTCTCGCTTGTCCCCTCGGGCTTGGTTCTTGTTCCGATTCAGATAGCGAGTCACTGCTAAAAGTTTTTGACCGTCACAAGTCAGTTGGGTGCTGACAAGCTCAACGCAAGAACCCGAGCAGGTATAAGATCAACGCGATGAGCAGGACGGTCCCGACTATTCCCAAGCCACCGCGGCTCCCCCATCTGGAATACCCGTAATAACCCCCGCCTCCGCCGAATAGCAGAAGCAGGACAATAATTAGAAGTAGCATCGAAACTCTCCCTTCCTCTTGGGCCCCAAGATTCCTGCCATGGACTTCGCATCATTCGTGCCCGGGCGCTGTAATGTCAGAGCCTTCGCCTGTCGTCCCAGCTACGTCTTGCTCTTGGCTCCCATGATCAGCAGGACGACGCCTCCAGCCAATGCCAACCCTCCAAGGATTGGTGGAAGAGCAATTGTCTCGTGGGATTCTTTGGTCACATGTAGCTCCCCCACGTCGATGACTTTTTTCTGACGTGTGTAGTTGATTCCTTGATAGGCGAGAACCAGTGCGCCCAGAACAATCAACAAAATCCCAAGCCAGCTGATCGGTTTCATGTTCGAGTCTCCTTAATCAGACAACTCTTCGTCCTTGAAGGAGCCTGATGACAAGAACAATCACCGCCAAGACCAACAGAATGTGGACGAACCCACCCAACGTGTAGGAAGTCACCAGGCCCAATAACCACAGCACGACCAAAATCACAAAAATTGTCCAAAGCACGATTTTCTCCTCTCAGCACCGATTCGAGCCCTTTTGGTCCTTTGTCTCAACAGCCAAGATGGTCACCTCATAACTCTCGCTTCTTCGCTCGCCCGCTTGGATCCGTTCAACTGCCGATGTGGAAGCGAGGGAGCGAATGAAAAAGCCCAAATACATTAAGAAGCCACAACACGACGCAAATGATCACCACCGCATTCAAGATGGACTTGATCGTTCCCTGCATGGGTATATAGCTGTTGACCAGCCAGAGCAGAACACCCACCACGACCAGAACTATCACGATTTGAAGTAATGGCATGATCGATTGACCTCCTGCCTCTTGCGGGCAGGCCTATCCGGCCGGCCCGCAGCTATTCCTCCATGGAGCCCTACTTATCGGACCTGTTCCTCGGAGCCTTTTTGTTGAGAGTGGAAACAAACAATTTCGCCGAGGCGGGTGCGTGGATCGAACTATTGATTACGATTTCCTTCGCGCTGACGCCTTTTCCGTAAATCCTCGCTTGGGCATCGCCGTCGGGGCGAAGAGTTGAGCCTTCGAGAGAGACCCCGGCGAACAATCCTCGCGAGCGCGAATACGAAAGAACTTCTGCTCGCATGGTGACATCCGTGGAGGCCGCAGCATTGCGACCCTTTGGTCCCGCAGCAGCAGCTATGTCGCCGCCGAGTTTGACCTGGCTGGTGAGGATAGAATCAGCCCCGCGCTTGTTCATTACCAGCAAGACGAAGTCGGTGGCCTGGCCGCCAATTTGAAAACCAACGCTGGCCCCCTCAAGCGCCATCATCGCAGGCGCGCTCCAAGGCCCGTTGAAATTCGGCCCGCTCCGGCAGGACATCACGCCCCGGCCGTAACTCCCGCCGACGATGAAGGCCGCCTTCATCACCGAAGGCAATACGATGACGCATTCCGCCTTTTCCAGAAGTTCCGCCGGAATATCGTCAGGAACATTGAGAATTTCAACCATCACCTTGCCGGCGTTCCTAATGCGATTGTTTTCATCCTTTTGCGCATAAGCAGGTAGTCCAACCAAGGCCATCACAACCATTAACGAGAATATTCTCTTCATTGACGTGCTCCCTTCATACTTATTCTGAAGTCTTGATCCGTTCACCGTCCGTGACATACGTCACTCTTCAGTGTGCGCTAGTCAGAATTCTGCACTGTGCAATAAGAGACAGTCCTCCCCTGGGCGTGATAGCGCATCCCTGAGTGCGGCAATCCAATCGGTCGGACAGACGGTGAATTTGGAAGCGAAATGACGCGGAGATCGAAACACCTGATACTGGGACCGCTGTGGCAAATTCAGTTCAGGAGGGATTCAGCCTTCTGGCGGGATCGTCGCGGCAGGAGAAACTCTAATCTTGGCCAGCTCATTGGAAAAAAGCGGGTTTTCCGGAAATTCCGCGACCAGTTCCTTAAGTTGCGTGCGGGCCACTTCTGGCTGCTTCTCGCGCAGGGCCGCCATCGCCAGCACAATCTTCGCAAATGGCCGCAGGTAGTGGCCGCGCTCGGCAGCGATCTCCAGCTGCTTCATTCCTGCTTTTTTGTCGCCGTGAATTCCCGCGAACCCGAGGAAAAACTTCTTGATTCCCGGCAGACTCCCGATAACATAATTGGCCGTGCCCAGGCCAAGATACGCATCCGCCGCCTCAGGGGCGATCACCAATAGTTTGTTGGCGTACTTATCGGCTTCGCGAATCTTTTTCAGGCTATCGAGTTGCTGTTTGTCGATCAGACTGGCATAGTCGGCCTGCATTCCGACGCTCAGGGCCATGGCGAAGAGAGCGTTCGCATCGTCCGGGTCCGTCTTCAACCGAAGCTGTGCCAGTTCCTGCGCTTGCCTGTCCGCGGCGAAGAATGCCGCGCGCAGTTGCGGGTCCGGTTTCAAAGGGATCTTGCCTAGAAAGCGCTTGTCGTTCAGGAAAAACTCCGAGGTGAGTACGCCCTGCCGGTAGCACTCCTCATATAGGTAGCTCGCCGCTTTCGAGGCGCTCCCAAGAGGGTCTTCTGGATGAGACCTCTGCCAAGCCTCAAACTGGTTTCGAGCTTCCTCAGGCTTCAGCTCGTAGAGTAGGTGAAAGCCGGTCTCGAGTTCCGGCACGTGCAAGGCCTCAATCGGAGCCTGTCTGGAGGCTGCTGCCGCCGCTCCAACATCCAGACCAGTTAACATCAGCGCGCTGCATAGAAGCAAATAGATTACTGAGAAGAGTGCGCCACGGCCATCATGGTTCGAATCGATCAGGCTCGGGTTGCCTTCTTCAGTGTTTTGTCGCCCCATGGTGCTCGTGTGAGAATTCAGAATTCTGTGTCCGATTTTCCTTTCGGTCAAATCGAGAAGCTCGATACTCAGCAATTCTTTCGCTGCTCGATTCGGCATCGCGCAGGACGGTTTGAAGGGACTCGTTGATTTGAAGCCCTTGCAGCTTGGCGCCATACTCGATAAAGCCTAGTTTCCTGAATTTGTTCATGAAAGTATTCACCCGGCTCCGAGTTGTGCCAATCATCTCCGCCAGCGTCTCTTGCGAGATTTCGGGAGCCATCGCCTCTGGCGTATCTGGTTTGCCGGCGCCCGCCAGCAGCAACAGCGTCCGGGCCAGCCGTTTCTCGACTGAGTTGACAAGCTGATCAACCAAGTCGTCCTCGATCCGCATGGTTCTCGAGAGCAGGTGCGTGATGAACCTGTCTTGGAGTGCATGTTCCGTGTGTAGCAGTCGAATCATCTGCGGCTTGTCGATCACCAGGATCATGCTCGGTGTAATTGTCGACGCCGTGCTTACCCGTTGCAATTGCCCCGCCAGGCATCCTTCGCCAAAAAAGTCGCCCCGGCCTAGTATCCCCACGACTGCCTCATTGCCACTCTCATTGATAACCGTAAACTTCACGGCGCCTTCTTGGATGTATAGGACACTCGTCGCAGGGTCGCCTTGCGTAAAGACGGTTTCCCTGCTCCCAAATATCGCAACCTTCCTCCCCACGCCGGATGCGTTGAAAAACGCTTGGACATCAAAAACTTGCTTTTCGGCGCGTCTTGTTTCTATTTTGGTCTTGCTCGGCCACGACCTGGGTGCCGCTGCCCGCATGGCTTTCAAGCCTGCTAACCCGGGATCTACGGCCATCGCGATTTCCATTGCTTTCTCCTTCCGGAAGCCACATCAATATTAGTGTTCAAACACATTCCACTCTTTGCCGCGCCCGAGATGCAGTGATACAAGTCACCAGCTTGCGTGACGAAGCTTACCCGGCCGCGACGCGACTGTTCCCACTCGAACGCTTCCGCGGCAACGATTAACGCCCATTACAAGCGCTGTTGCTCAGGCGTGGCGGGGTCGAACTCAAGAAACACGATCTTGAGAAGCAGAGAAATCACGTCTGTCTTCACGTGGGACAAAGGGTTTGCCCAGCTGGTCAATTGGATTGCGGCTTTTTGAGGACGGAAACCACCCGGCGCAAGCCCGGTTGCCCGTAGACCTCAGCAATGTGGTGGATTCGGCACCTGGTCACATCCGGAAGTTCGATCTGTAGCAATTCTTTAGCTGCTCGGGCCGCTCGTCGTAGAAAACGACGCTCAGAAGGGGATTGTCGATGTGGATCCTTCCGCTCTGGTTGTACTGAATGAAGCCCAGTTTCCGGAACGTGTTCATGAAGAAATTAACACGCGAGAGGGTTGCGCCGACCGTCCTGCTGACCCCTAGCGGCGCCGTAGAACATTCCGCAGCGACTGGCGCACTTCTAATCCTCCATCGTAATCTATGAATCCCTTCTTTCTGAATCGATTCATCAAGATACTGACCCGCGGGCGAGTCGTCCCGACCATATCCGCCAGCACCTGGTGACTCAGCACGGGAATCTCAGCGACCGGTGGGCCTCTCCTATCCAAGTGCGCTAGCCGCAAAAGGACACGCGCCAGACGTTGCTCGGCGGAAGAAGTCAGTAGCTCCGAAACATGATCCTTGTACTTCTGGAGGCTGGACAGCAGATAGGCCACCAGGGCATTTGACGTCTTATTATTTTTTGTGCGAAGCAGTTGGAGCATCTCTTTTTTCTGGACGGTACGAATGGAGCTGGCGGTCAACGCGACGGCCGTGGACATCCGAAGGGGATAGCCGGCGAGGCAAAGCTCACCGAAGAGATCACCCACCCCCAGGATTGCGGTAACTGCTGATGGTTGGTGTTTCGTTCGGGTTGTGAGCCGTACCCCACCTTCTTGAATGTAAAAAAGTGTGTAGGCAGGCGCGCCTTGGTGATAGATAGTTTGTTTGCCTCGATAGTGCGAGACCTTGCCACCCAGACTGGCTCCTGAAGAGATACCGCTAAGTCCGGTGGTCATCTTTTCTTCCGTTTCATCATTCGCTCCATTTTTGACCATCGCGTGTCGGGATGCGAGGGTTTCTCACCAAGTGCGTGTTAGTTCGCCGCAGAACTCTCCAGAGCGACGCGGTCCGTAAGCACTAAATTGCTGCCTTTCCATTGAATCAGCCCCTTCTTTTTGAACCTCGATAGAAGTCGTGTCACCGTCTCTCTCGAAGTTCCAATGACCTGAGCGATTTCCTCATGAGTCAAGGTGAGCTGCGCACCGGCCTCATCACGCAACGAGCGATTGCTCTTGCACCAATCGAGAAGAAATGCCGCAAGTTTTTGGCGGGCGGACTGCGAATGCCCCAGCACACGCACTCCGGCGATTGCGGAACAATAGGATTCACCCAACTGCATAGCCACCAGCACCGCAAGTTCATAGTGGTGCCGCATAAGATGAAGCAGATACTTACGTTCAACGAAGCTAGCTTGCGTTGGTTGGATGGCTTCCGCCCACGCCTCATAAGGCTGGCCCAACAGCGCCCCAGCCAAGCCAAGTATTTCTCCTGAATTGGCAAACCCTAGAATAAAACTCCTCCCACTCGCCGAGGACGTGTACAGCTTTACTTGCCCCGAGTTGAGAATAAAAACCCCGAGGGACGGTTGCCCTTCAACGAATAAGGCGGTGCCCTTGGGGTAGTAGGCCGGGCTCGCAAATGCTGCGAGCCTGTCAACAACTTCAGAAGAGATGTGGCCGCTCTTCCTGCATGGGCTGTTGGAGCGTTCGTGGCAATTCTCGACGATCTCCAGTCGACGGGCCGCTAACATGCAAACACCTCAAACGCAGTTTTCGTCTGATATTCCGATGCCATCTCGTCGCTCCTCATTGCTGGCCGTCATCCCATTCGATGATTCAGGCGCAAGCGCTTTCGTCGTTTGCGCGATATCGCATCCGTCTAATTGCACTCCTGCTTCGAATGCACCGCCGAAACGGCCGGTGCTCCGACGGTTGCGCGCATTCCTATGAATTCCCTGCTGCCTTCTCGGACTTCCGATGAGCGTCTTCCGACCACTGCATGGCTTTACGCGCATGTTCTAACGCTTGTCTGGAATGCTCGTGTCCGGTCTGGTGATCTTCTTTCCCGTGGTGCGCGGCGGCGGTACGGTGCGCGTGTGCAGCCAATTCGTGGAATTCGGCAGCTGTTTGGTGCGAATCGTTTGGCAAAGTGTTCCCAGTCTCCGGCTTCGGCTCTCTATTAGGCATTCTTTTTATTTTTTGCACTGTTCGATTGTGAACACTTTGCCGCAGATGGCCCCGCGCTGCATCTCTTGCAAGTTAAGAAATGGCGTGCTTGGTGGCGCTCGCATTGGATAATACGGCAGCCACCGGAGGTGCCGCGGATGGCAAGTCGAACAGCATCTCTCCAAGGCATCTGGGATCGGCCTCTGCAGGAGTTGTTCCAACTACTTCGGACAACTCCGGCCGGCCTGACGACCAAAGAGGCCGGCCGGCGATTGCGCAGGTTGAAAGGGGTCGCATACCGAAAGGGCAGGCGATTCGGAGTCATCGGTAATTTGTGCGAGTGACGGCCCTGCCGTGTAACGAAATTAAGGTCTCAATCATCGAAAATACGGATAACACGAGAGCGAAAAAGTGATTTGTTGCGTCCAAAGGTATGAGATATTGTTGGCTCTCATGAGCCTTTCGATTCCAAACACCGCTGCCTGTTGTTGTCGTCTGCAAATGACGGCGAGGGCCGCTGTGTCTTGTATGGGTGAAAAGCCAGCTTTGTAAGAAGCCTTTTACTGCAAGATTGTAGCCAACCCACCGCCGGAAACCCTGGTAGGTGGGTTTTTTGCTTTTATAGGGAGATTCATGGCGCACATTTCGGAAGTCTCGGTTTCTGAATCGGCACCGGTTGCACCTCACGGGGCGCGGACGACGGCGTTTGTCCCGCAACGGCTGAATCACCTGAGAGCGCTGGAGGCGGAGAGCATTTACATTCTCCGCGAAGCGGCCGCCGAATTTGCGCGCCCGGTGATGCTGTATTCGATCGGCAAAGACTCCTCGGTGATGCTGCGTCTGGCCCAGAAGGCGTTTTTTCCGGGCAAGATTCCGTTCCCTCTTCTGCATATCGACACAAGCTACAAATTTCCTGAAATGATCGAATTTCGCGACACTCACGCAAGGGAAATTGGCGCGGAACTTATCGTTCACAAGAATCAGGCGGCCCTGGACGCAGGGGCCAATCCCTTCGCGCTGGGAACGCAGAAATGTTGTGGGCTCCTGAAGACGAAATCGCTTCTCGATGTGCTTGGGGAAGGGTGCTTCGACGCCGCATTTGGTGGCGCGCGGCGTGATGAAGAGAAATCGCGCGCTAAAGAGAGAATTTACTCATTCCGAGATCCGCTGGGGCAATGGGAACCCAAGAGCCAGCGGCCGGAGCTCTGGAATCTCTTCAATTCCAGGATTGACAAAGGGGAAAGCATTCGCGTCTTCCCACTCTCGAATTGGACGGAACTTGACGTTTGGCTGTACATCCAAGCGGAAAATATTCCCATCGTTCCTCTCTATTTCGCGAAAGAACGCGAAGTGGTTCTGCGAAATGGCTCGATTATCTTGATCCACGACGTAAAAGAGCTTTTGCCAGGCGAAAAGACGCTCATGGTGAAGTGCCGGATGCGCTCGCTCGGCTGCGTTCCCTGCACCGGAGCAATTCGATCGGAGGCGGACTCTGTTGCCAAAATTGTTGAGGAGATGGTTTCGTTCCGGCGTTCCGAGCGCGAAAACCGCGCGATCGATCACGATGAAGAAGGCTCGATGGAGCTCAAAAAGCGGGAAGGGTACTTCTAATGGTCTCCACGACCCAACTAAGACCGCTCGGAACTGTCGAAGAGCTCTCCGAGCAGATTCCGGAGATGGAACTTCTTCGATTCACGACGGCAGGAAGCGTCGACGATGGTAAATCAACTTTAATTGGGCGCCTTCTCCACGACTCTAAAGCCGTCTACGAAGACCAGTTGGCATCCGTGAGGAAGAGCCGCATCAACCGTTCCACTGGACCGATTGACTTTTCCCTGCTGACGGATGGCCTTCGCGCGGAACGCGAGCAAGGAATCACCATCGATGTAGCCTACCGCTATTTCGCGACCCTCCGGCGAAAATTCATCATCGCGGACACACCGGGGCACGAACAATACACACGCAACATGGCCACCGGCGCGTCCACCGCGGACCTTGCCGTGATTCTTGTAGATGCCACAAAGGGGATTCTTCCACAGACACGGCGGCACGCGTTCATCGCTTCGCTGCTGGGGATACGTAATGTTCTGGCGGCGGTCAACAAGATGGATCTCGTCAATTATCAGGAAGATGTGTTTTTGCAGGTGGAGGAAGATTTTTTGAAGTTGGCAGCACAACTCGGAATTACTCGTACACAGTGCGTGCCAATCAGCGCGCTTGAAGGAGATAACGTCGTCGAGAGAAGTGAGCGGACGTTTTGGTATCAGGGCCCGGCGCTCCTCGAACACTTGGAAACCGTTCCGCTTAGCGCAGGCGATTCCCTCGAGAGTCTGCGGTTCCCCGTTCAACTGGTGATTCGTCCCGATGCGAGTTTTCGGGGATTTGCCGGCCGCGTTGCAAGCGGAGTGGTTCGCCCCGGCGACGAGGTGCTAGCGCTCCCGTCCCGTCGGAGAACACGAGTGCGCTCGATCGCAAGCTACGACGGCAATCTTCCTGAAGCGTTTGCGTCGATGTCAGCGACGGTGCAACTGGAAGATGAGATCGACCTCAGCCGCGGAGACATGCTGGTGTCGCCCGGGAACGGCCCGCGGGTGTCGAAAAGATTTCGCGCCATGGTGGTTTGGCTGCACGAAGCTCCGCTGGAAGTGGGCCGGACCTATCTGGTGAAGCACACGACTCGCCTAACCAAAATTCGCGCGCTGCAGATTCGTCATCGCGTGGATGTCAACACGCTCGAACAAGAACCGGCAACGCAGCTGAACATGAACGATATTGCCTCCGTTGAGCTCGAATCTCATGTTCCGCTTTTCTTTGATCCGTACGGTAGCAATCGCACGACGGGCAGTTTCATCCTTATAGACGCGATCTCCAACGCCACGGTCGGCGCCGGGATGATTCAAGGAGAACTTTCTGACCGTCAAGGAAAAGCGGCGCTGGAACTGGTATCGCCGGACTCAACTCAGAAACCCATCAGCGCGCACGAGCGCTACGAACGCCACGGACACATTCCAGCCGCATTCTTGTTCGAGAATCAGCCCGCTCCAGCTTCGAGGTTGGAGCGCGCCCTCTTCGACCAAGGTTTCGAGGTACTGCGTCTAGAAAACGATGAAGCATCTCCCGACGGGCTCCTTGAAGCGATTCGCGTAACGCAGAAGATTGGAGCCGTTTTTATTTATTCTGGAGAGTCGCTCGATACCGCGACGAAACTGCGACTCGCATCGGAAGTAAGACGTCAGTTGTTCGATTTCTCTCGGAAAAACGAAAACGCCAACGATGAAGAAGTTTTCCGGCGTGCATTGACGCTGGCGGGCTCTTTGCGGTTCGCAAAGCCACAAGACAATCAGGAAGAGGCCAATTAAATGGACGTGGATCGCGTTTCTGAAGAATTGGAAAGTCTTGCGCCAGAGCAAGCGCTCGAAGCCGTGCTCGTCGCGAATCAAAGCGCGCGCGTTTGCCTGACCAGCAGCTTTCAAGCCGAAGACATAATAGTGGCCCATCTCCTTCGGAATCGAATCCCAGACTTTGTCGTGCTGTTTCTCGATACCGGATATCACTTTCCGCAGACCTGCGAATATCGCGATCGAATGACGAAGCAGTGGTCACTCAATCTGATCAATATTATTCCTGCGCAGACGGTCGCAGAGCAAGAGTCGGTTTTTGGCATTTTGTACCGCAGCGAGCCCACACGGTGCTGCCAGCTGCGCAAAGTCGAACCGCTCATGCGGGCGCTCGAACCGTTCGACGTCTGGTTCACGGGATTGCGACGAGAACAGTCGCCGACCCGTAAAAATTTGAAGAAGGTCGAACTCCATCGCCTGCCAACCGGAAGGAGCTTGTGGAAAGTGAGCCTGCTCGCCGACTGGAACTGGGAGCAGGTCCGGCGCTACACGAATGCCTACGGAATCCCGCAACTGCCGCAGTATGACGAAGGATATCTGAGCATCGGATGCCAGCCCTGCACCGCTTTACCATCTGATCCCAACAATCCTAGGTCCGGCCGGTGGGGCGGAGCAAAGCTTGAGTGCGGAATTCACACTTTCTCCACGCAGGTAGGCAAATGAATTTCCTCGTCGGATTCCTCATTGCCACAGCTGTCGGGTTGACCGGGATCGGTGGGGGAAGTTTTACGGTCCCCACCCTCGTGTTGCTCGGCGGACTTGGTGCAGGAGAAGCGGTCGGAACAGCTTTCTTGTTCGCGGGCGTTTTGCGCTTGATTGCTGCCCCTTTCTATCTGCTCAAGAAGCAAATTCATGCGCGCTACCTGTGGCTACTGCTGCAAGGAGCAGTTCCTGGACTTCTTGTGGGCACTTGGGCGCTCCGTTTGTTGAATCGAGATGCAGGAAATCCCGTCGTAATCCTGTTGCTGGGAGTTCTCCTCGCGGCGTCCTCCAGTGTGACGTTCATAAGACGAGTGCAAAATCACGCCTTCGCCGGGAGAAACCATCGCTGGCTCCCTTGGCTCGCATTGCCAATTGGCATGGAATCTGGATTCTCGTCAGCAGGTGCCGGAGCGCTCGGAACCGTTCTTCTGCTGAACTATTCCGAGTTGACGCCGGCGCAAGTTGTGGGAACAGATTTGCTCTTTGGGCTGGTATTGGCAGTCATCGGCAGCGCCTTTCACTGGACCTTTGGCTCCATCAGCATGCCGATTCTTTTTCAGCTTCTTCTCGGCGGTATTCCTGGGGTTGTGCTTGGCTGCTTGCTGGCGCGAAGCGTGCCCGCGAATAAACTGAAGACGGCCGTTGCCCTGGTGGCTATCTTCGCGGGATTGCAGCTTGTGTGGAGCGGAAGCCGCACACTAATCGCACGACGCGCCGCGAACACCGCAAAAATCGCGGCGGAGGCAGGTATGAGCCATGCACGTTAGTCGATCTTTTTTCACGAACGAACTTTTCCCAGTGGCACTGTCACACGAAATAGTACGTCCCGTCCTTACTATCCTTGCAGTCATTCATCGCTGTCCTTGTTGTTGATTCCCACCTGAATCGTTCACCTGAGTCCATGGCGGATTGACCCGCCGCTATTCCAAGAACAGCTCCAGCGAGGGCGAGGCGTGGCCCAGGCAAGATAAATCTATTTCGGAGAATAAAATGATCCAGGGAACTGTCAGCGACTCCTCCGGAGAAACCGTTCCAGGAGTGGCTATCCGAATCAAGAATCTGGAGACAGGAGCGGAACGGAATTTGGTGACGGATGAAGCGGGGCGCTTCGACGCGGCTTCGCTTGCGGTAGGCCGTTATGAGCTGCGAGCGGAGAAGACCGGCTTTCGCAGTGAGGAGAAGACGGGAATTTCACTTGTACTCGGCCAGCGGGAAACGGTGGACCTGGTTCTCCAAGTCGGCGACGTGCGGCAGACAGTCCGGGTGAAATCCGCGCCAACCGTCGTCGCCATTACTACCGAAGACGTTTCAGGTCTTGTTGGCGAGAAACGGGTCAGAGAACTTCCCTTGAACGGTCGCAGCTACGACCCAATGAGCGACCCGACACATGGGTGACAGTTTGTACCGGACACATAGGTGACACTTCCTCC
>JBGPLB010000144.1:0-12902 GCA_041486245.1 Candidatus Acidiferrum sp. | reverse complement strand
CGAGGGCTTCACCGTCTATGAGCATGAATGGTGGCACTTCGATTACAAAGACTGGCGTGAATATCCGATCTTGAACATCAAGTTTGAAGATTTGCATTCCGGCCAGGGACTCGCCAGCGCGAATTAGCGCACTCGAGTCTCAGGCTACTTTTTCTGGAGGGTTCGAAATTGCTCAGCACACGCCGCTTCTTCAAAGCCTCGATTGCCCTTTGTTTTGTCATCGTTACGCTCGGCATGCCCCAAGTTTTCCGTGCGCAATCGACCGCCTCACTGGCCGACCGCATTCAAAAAGTAATGAACCGCCCAGAATTCGCCCACGCGAATTTCGGCATCGAGTTCTACTCGCTCGAAACCGGCAAAGTCATCTACTCGTTGAACGCCGACAAACTATTCGTCCCCGCCTCCACGACTAAAACCCTCACCGAAGGCGCAATCCTCGCACAGCTCGGCGCCGACTACCGTTTTCACACGCGCATCTACCGCACCGGTCCCATCGACAAAAAAGGCACTCTAAAAGGTGATCTCATCCTCGTCGCCAGCGGCGACCCAAATCTTTCAAACCGCATCCAGCCTGATGGCACCCTCGCCTTCGTGGACGAAGACCACGCCTACGGCGGCCCCGCCATTGCCGGCGACCCTCTCGCCGTCATCAAACAGGTCGCCAAAGACATCGCCGCGAAAGGCATCAAAAAAATCGAAGGCCGCGTCCTCGTGGACGCCAGCCTTTTTCCAGACGGCGGCCGTGAGGGTGGCACGAACGTCGTAATCTCTTCCATCGTCGTCAACGACAACGTCATCGATCTCATCGCCACACCCGGTGCAAAAGCAGGCGATCCCGTTTTTCTTGCCGTTTCGCCGAAGACTGCCTACGCCACTTTCGTGAACCACCTCACTACGTCCGTCGCCGGCGCCAAACCTGAAATCCAGGATCCGGTCACAGTCACCAACCCCGACGGCTCCGTCACCGTCACGCTGGCAGGATCACTTCCCGCCGCTTCGCACCCATTTACTGCTCCTTATGCGGTTCCGTCGCCCACAAATTTTGCCCAGACTGTTCTGAGCGAGTCCTTGGTCTCCGCAGGCATTCAAATCAAGGCACCGAGAAACGCGGCCGCTCCCGACTTCAAAACTCTCACGCACTTCTACTTACCGGATTACCAAGTCGCCGAGCATGTCTCTCCTCCGCTCTCCGAAGAAATCAAGGTCACTCTCAAAGTCAGCCAAAATCTTCACGCCAGTATGGGGCCCTATCTTCTTGGTACGCTTGTAGCAAAGGATCCCATCGACCCAGTTCACTCGGGCTTCAAAGTCGAGCGCGCGTTTCTTCAGCAAGCCCAGCTTGACCTTTCCGGCGCTTCGCAAGGCGACGGGGAAGGCGGCGATTGGGCCGACCTCTTCAGCCCGGATTTCATCGCACGCTATTTGGCTTATTGGAGCACCCGCCCAGATTTTCCCGTCTACTTCAAGGCGCTTCCCATTCTCGGCAAGGACGGCACGCTTGCCAAAATTCAGGTGAACAATCCCGGCGCCGGCCACGTCTTCGCAAAAACCGGCACCTTCGGCTCCGAAGACAAGCTCGATGGCAAGATGATGCTCAACGGCAAAGGCCTCGCCGGGTACGTCATCACAGCCAGCGGTCAAAAGCTGGCCTTCGCGGCCTACGTCAACCACGTAACCCTCCCGCCCGATCCCGACGCCGCTCAGGAAGTGGGCGGCCAGGCTCTCGGCGAAATCGCCGCCGCTGCATACGACGCCCCGCTCGACACTCCTCCGACATCAACCTCCGCTTCCGCCATCCCCGCCGCGGCCGCAACTTACGACCTTATCATCCGCAACGGCCACATCCTCGACGGCACTGGCAATCCCTGGTATGCCGCCGACGTAGCCATCCAGGGCGACCGCATTGCCTTCATGGGTGACTTACACGAAGCCCACGCCAAACGCGAAATCGATGCCCATGGTCAGATTGTCTCCCCCGGCTTCATCGACATGCTCGGCCAATCCGAATCGGCTCTGCTCCTCGATAATCGTTCCCTAAGCAAACTTTCTCAGGGCATCACTTCGGAAATCACCGGTGAGGGCGGCTCCATCGCTCCGCAGAACGAAAAAACTCTCGCCCCGCTCAAACCCTTCCTCGACCATTTCAAATTCACCGTCGACTGGACCACGCTCGACGGCTATTTCCGCCGCCTCGAAAAACAAGGCACTCCCCTCAACATCGGCACATACGTCGGCTCAGCGCAGGTCCGCGAAGCCGTCATCGGCGATGACGATCGCGCCCCCACTTCAGCCGAACTCACACAAATGGAATCTCTCGTCGAACAAGCCATGAAGGACGGCGCGCTCGGCGTCTCCAGCGCCCTCATCTATCCGCCGAATATTTACGCGAAGACCGACGAACTCATCGCTCTCGCCAAAGTTGCCTCCAAATACGGCGGCCTCTACGCCACGCACATGCGCAGCGAAGGCGCTTCCGAAATGCAAGCGCTCGCAGAAGCCATTCGCATCGGCCGCGAAGCTAATCTGCCCGTCGAAGTCTTCCATCTCAAAGTCAGCGGCAAACCGCGCTGGGGCAACATGAAGAACGTCGTCGCCACGATTCAATCCGCCCGCGATTCTGGTCTCGATATCGCCGCGGACATGTATCCCTATCCCGCCGGCGCCACGGCGCTCGCATCGGCTCTTCCGCCCTGGGTTGCTGACGGCGGCACGCAAAAACTCCTCGCGCGCCTCAAAGACCCTGCTGTGCGCGCCCGCATCAAAAAGGAATTGTCCGGCGATCATCCTGACTGGGAAAATCTTTACTACGATTGCGGCGGCGGCTCCGGCGTACTCCTTGCCTCTGTCCAAAAAGCCGAGCTGAAAGAATTCGAAGGCAAGACTGTCGAAGATGTCGCCAAAGCCTGGAAAAAATCTCCTGAAGACGCGCTGATGGACTTCGTCATCGCCGATTTGGCGCAAACCGGCGCCATCTATTTCATGGCCAGCGAAGAAGATATCAAGACCGGCCTCAAGCAGCCCTGGACCAGCGTCGGCCTCGACGCCAACGAAATGTCACTCGACGGTCCTATCTTCGAGCCGCACACCCATCCCCGCGCTTTCGGCGCCATGCCGCGTTTCCTCGGCCATTACGTTCGTGACGAACATCTCATGCCGCTTGCGGCCGCCATCCGCAAAATCACTTCCTTGCCCGCGCAGCGCGAGCATCTCGATAGCCGCGGCCTACTCAAACCCGGCTACTTCGCCGACGTCACCATCTTCGACGCCGCAAAAATTATCGATCGCGCCACTTTCACGCAACCCACTCAGCTCTCCGAAGGCATCGCCTACACCATCGTCAACGGCCAGATCGAATACGATCACGGCAAACTCACCGGTGCCACGGCCGGGAAAGTCCTCCGCGGCCGCGGCTGGCAACCCGACGCCCGCTGAAGCATCTCGGCCGGCTTCAGCTCGATCCGAAACTGTTTAGTCTCTTTTGAATGGTGGATCTGTAAGGAATTTAGCTTGGAACTAAACCTGCCGCGCACTTGGTCCCGCGGCAATCACCGCCAACGTCTTTCTATTCACTATTCACAACCCGCTTCCTAACTCAACGACGTCTTGCCCATCTCCGCCACGCGCCGTTCAAACGTCATTTCCGTCCAGCCGTGCTTTCCGTAATACCGCAGCACGATCTTATGTCCCGGCGCGATTTTCGCGCGTGCTTTCGTCAGCGAATCAGAGAGCTCCACCCACTGACCATCCACAAGGTAGCTGCCTTCCCAGCCTCGCAGCTCGAAATGCCCGTCATTCTTCAAAATCAGCGGCGCCGCCATGCAGGTTATGACTTTCCCTTTCACCTTCGCCTGCGTGCATTGGTAACTGCCGGAGACATCCACGGTCTGCGCCTTGGCGGAGGGAACAGACGCGATAGACACGGCAGCAAAGGCAAGGTACCGCAAAAAGCTCGGTGCAACCCGTACGAGTCCCATCGGGGCTCTCCACTACCAGGACGCGTAGCTGCGGGGCACCGTCCCTGGCCATTGGTACAGGTGCAACTCGCCCGCCAAGCCTGTACCTCGCAATTTACTCATAAAAAACGACTTAGCAAACGTCCAGACCTGTACCTCGCTGCCGCTGGGAAGTTTCATTCCACTTTTTCACATTTCGGGAGAGTTCTCTTGCGAGCGCAACCTCTACCCATGCACCCGTTCTCAACTCCAGCGATCTACTCAAATGGTAACTCCGCCACTGCCTGCCCATCCTTCCGCGGATCCGAGGCGCCGTAGTTCACACCCGTCGCAAAATCGCGCAACACCGCCTGTCCTCCGCCCACACTGCTTGAAAATGTCCCCAGCACCTTGATCTGGTGCCCCTTGGCGGTCAGTTCATCGCGTACTTTTCCGTTGAACCGGTTCTCCATCATCACGTCGCATCCGTTGAACGTATATTTCGTGAATCGCGGCGCCTCCACTGCCGCCTGAATGTTCATCTTGAAGTCCGCTAAGTTCGCGATGAACTGCGCATGCGCCTGTGACTGGTTCCACCCGCCCATAATCCCAAACGCCATTCGCGTCTCCCCGCGCTGCGCGAACCCCGGAATAATCGTGTGCCGCGGCCGCTTGTGCCCCGCCAGCGCGTTCGGCGACTTGGGATCCAGCACAAACAATCCGCCGCGATTGTGCAGCACAAACCCCGCTCCCGCTGGAACAATCCCCGAACCAAACCCGGCGTAGTTGCTTTGAATCAGCGACACCATGTTCCCGTCGCGGTCCACTACACTCAGATACGTCGTATCGCTCCCACCGGGAATCTCTCCCGCCTGGATGTCGCAATCGGCGCGGGCCGAATCGATCAGTTTCGCTCGCTCCGCTGCCCAGTCTTTCGAAATCAGGGTTGCAAAAGGAATTTTCTGTCCTCGCGGATCGGCAAGATACTTTCCCATATCCGCATAAGCCAATTTCTTGGCTTCAATCATCACGTGCAACGCATTCGCCGACCCGAACTCATAATCTTTCTGACCCAGCGGAAATGTCCCCATGATGTTGAGCATCTCGAGCGCCGCCATTCCTTGTCCGTTCGGCGGCATCTCAAATACCGTCCAATCCCGGTACGTCGTCGAGATCGGTTCGACCCACTCGCTTGAAAATCCTGCCAAATCTTCAGCCGTCATCGTTCCGCTGTGCCGCTTCATTGCAGCCAGAATCTTTTTGGAAATCTCCCCCTTATAAAACGCGCCTTTTCCACGCTCCGCAATCTCCGAAAGCGATGCCGCCAGCTCCGGATTCTTGAACACGTCCCCAACGCGCGGGGCGCGATCCCCCGGCAAATAGAGCTTCGTCGCCGCTTCGTCTTTCCGTAAGTACTCCACTTCCTCCGCCCAATACGCGGCCACCCACTCCGGCACCGGGAAGCCGTCCTGCGCCGTTCGAATCGCCGCCGCCAAATCCTCCTTCAACTTCTTCCGCCCGAACTTGTCCGCCAATTTCTGCCAGCCATCCACCACACCCGGCACGGTAATCGAATTCACGCCCGACTGCGGCATATCTTTCAGCCCCAACCCATGCAGATGTTCCATCGTCAAGCCTTGTGGCGCCCAACCGCTCGCATTCAATCCGTAAAGCTTGTTCGCCTTCGCGTCATACACAATCACAAACAAATCCCCGCCGATTCCGTTCATCATCGGCTCGACAACTCCCATCATCGCGTTTGTGGCAATCGCCGCGTCCACCGCATTCCCGCCCCGCTCCAATATCCGCACTCCCGCCTGAGACGCCAGCGGCGACTCCGAAGCCACAATCCCGCCCTTCGAAATCACCATGGACCGCGTCTGACTTCTGTCCTGCCCATCCGCATTCACCGCGATCATCGCCATCGCCCCCGCCGCCGCAAGAAAGTAGACCGCCACCCGCAACCGCGCAAATATCTGCCCGCTCAAGACTCGCATAAGCCCCTCAGTTCCTCCCCTAACAGCGCCCGCATCTTACTTTATTTCCCAAATCCCACGCCATCTTCTCGTATCACATTCTCTTCCTGTAGGGGCACAATTCATCGTGCCCTCTTTGTTTTCCTTTTATTCAATCGTGTGCCACGCACCGGCTCTGGAGGATTTACCTGATGGGCTTTTGGGGGGTTTACCGGCTGGACTAGGACACTCCTGACCGTCACTATGTCGCCAAAGGGAGAGTCAGGCATCAGATCGACCCAAGAGCGAGGCTACCGGCTGACATGTCATTGCCTTTCCTGAAGACGCGTACGGTTTCGATTTCGTGCCCCGGTTGTCAGAGTGATCTGACCCGCAGGTCAAGAACCAGAGGAGTTGTTGAATCCCTGCTGGCCTTCCTGGGAATTCGGCCGCATCGGTGCGAAGCATGTGACTATCGTTTTTTTTGCTGGGCTGGTCAACACAAACTCAGCGCAACCCGGCCTCCAAGGACAACCAATGCACAAGACTATCAATTACTCAGACCCCAAGAGACGTCCAATGGTGGCCACGCGCCGCACGCTGATATAGATTGAAAGCTCGCGTTTTCTGGGTAGCGGCTGCTCCGAATGTGCATGGGTGTTCAGTCCGTCCGGGCCACCGAACGGTGCCTCGCTCGCGGAAATGATGGAGAAGTACGAGCAGCGGCGCGATAAAGAATTTGCCGCTCATCTTTGCGCTGAACACCCTCGATCGAAGAATGCAAACGTTTAAACAATCCGGCGACGCTGCTTCGCACAAGTCGCCTCGGTGAATGCCGCCCTGTCCTTTCCCCGAGTAATTTCAACCCCCATGGCGGCACGTGGTATAGACGCGAGGCGCGAGGACGAACCTGGGCGCGTGGGCCAGGCTCTTCGACTTCATCGGCCTGGGCTGGCACGTCCTCTGCGAAGACCACTACCAAAACGAGCCCTGACCATCCAACTCCGTCAACACGGACACCTCGAAGTGCCAGAAGCTACTGTTTTGGTGCGGACTTTTCAGAAACCTTGGCTTTCATCAGACTTGAAATGTAAAGCGTGACCGCTCGGCGGTCCTCGTCGGTCCGGTCTTTGAGGCGACCGCCGACGGCCCGCGCGATGGCACTGCGGTCGAGCCCTCGCTCGTTCAAAGGCAGCCCGCTGCTGAGCGCTTTATCGCCGCCTTCGTTGTGGCACTTGGCACATTTCTCGACGAAAATCTCTTTTCCTTTGGCGAGCAGGCGCCCGCGCTCCTGGTCGGAAATCGGCGCATCAGCAGGCTCCTGCTTCGTGCTTCGCGCATGTACGCCGATGCCTCCAGCCAATCCAAGCGCCGCGATTGCGATAAGAGCTGCTGCCGACTTTTTTTCGCGCATGTGTGCTCTCCTTACCTCGCTTAGACGCGCCTCTCGTCAGTTGTTCTCATTCTCCTAGTCGCCTAAGTTCTGCCGTCGCCGCTGAGCATTAACAAAGTCCCGATTAATTTCTTCAACTTGGGCCCTCAAGTCCCGGGGAAACAGTTGCGTCTCAATACCCGCGTCGCTCAGGACTTGGTCGCCGCGTCCACGAATGTCAGGATTGGGGTCAAGCATTCCGATGACCACACGACTAACCTTTCGATCTAGGAGTCGCTGGGCACATGGAATTTTTGGGTGGTTCCTCGTTGTGCAAGGCTCCAACGTCGTATAAACAGTTGCTCCAGCAACTACATCATCAGGCAGCTTAACTTCCATCGCGATATATTCCGCGTGAGACTTGGGATTTTCCCCTCGATGAGCTTTACTCAAGACCTTTCCATCCTTAACGACAACCACACCAACTCTTGGATGAGGCCTGGAATCTTCAGCGACACTCTTACGTGCCTCCTCAATTGCCATCAACGCGAATTTACGGTCGGCAACGGAAACGTCCACCGCAATCCGCGTCGTTCCGAGAAAAGTCCGAAGCCTGGGCACCAGGTTTGACAAATCCCGATAGTCAATGACCATGTCTCTGGACTGCCCATATATTTCGTCAACCAGCCCGCGCATCCTTTCATCCTTTAGCGAACGTTCGATCTGGTCATTCTTAAATCTCACGCAGAAATCATCCTCATGTTCGGAGCTCATATATATCTGACGCACTATCTCGATATGGGCCTCCGCCACTCCGTGGGGCAACTCCCCCACTAACCGGGAAAAATCTCCTGCATATCGATCGAATCGGTCGATAAAGAAGTCTAGAAACTCAATGATGTTACCCGGCGAATCGAGCCTATCTCTGTGACGCAAGGCGCTCGTTTTTAGCTCACTGAGTTTTTGCATTGTCTGAACTGTATTGTCTCGCCAATCCTTCAGGTGTGACAGGATATCGTCCATCGGCATGCCGGTGTAGTCCGTCCCCCCAGCAATAAAAGCGCGTTGGCGTTTCATCATCATCTTCACTCCAAGACCAAGAGCAGGGCCAGCTTTCCGGGACGGGTGGCTCACCTGTCTGGGACTGGCAAATCAAATTCGTCATAATGTGGAAGGACAGAGGTTTGCCCCGTCCAAGTATCTCGCCCAGACGAGGCGGGACTGTCCGCACCCGATCATCTTTTCTGCGCACCATGCCAAATCGTGCTGATAATCACCCGCTGCCCGCGCACTCGATAGAGTATTGAGTACGGCGTTCCCCCGATAACCAGCTCGCGAATTCCCGGCTCCGCCCCCGCTCTCCCTAAGTGCGGATGCACCCTCAAAGCCTCAACCACCGCGACAATTCTTGTAGCCAGATGTCTTGCAGCTTCGGGTTTGTCCAGCGCGACGAAAGCGCGAATTTCCCTCAGCCTTGCTCGCGCCAGCGGCGACCAAACGATCTCTACCGGCACAGCGCCTCGTCATCGTAGTCTTTCCCGCAAACGCATTTCGGCGGCGGCAATTCCTTCTCCGTGCCCCAGGAAAGCAGCCACGCTTTCATGTCCTCTTGCTTGACGTAGTGCCCGGACTTTACCTGCCGATCCGCTTGGCGCGTTTCCGCCAGCATTCTTTCCTGATCGGCAACGTATGCTTCGACTGCATCCGAGATCAGAAAGTTCGAGCTGCGTCCCGAAGCCTTGGCCAGTTTCGCCAGCCGCTTCTTAATCTCCGGCTTCAACCTCATGCTCAATGTCGCACTTCGTGTGTTCGCCATAAACACATTCTATCACGCTAACCGCCTTGCATCTATGGCACTGCTTATGGGCCCCATCTGGCCTTTACTTGCGTTCTTCTCACTCTCTCTGACTTTTCCACACATTTCCACAGTCTCACAAAACCGTCTCAATCCCGCCAACTCCCTCAAACCTCTCGACTTCCACCGCTCCCGTTCGAATCCACCCCTCCCCGTTCGAATGAGCACTCAGTAATCCAATAAATCGATTGACAACTGGTAATACCCTCTGCTACCATATCCTATGTCTCGCTCGCAAGACCGCGTCTATCTCCCGCCGCGCCAAGCTTGTCCTGTCTCTCCCTCTTCGCTCTCTGTGAACTCTGTGTTAAGAAGAACCCGCTTTCTAACCAGCACCGATCCATCCATCTCCGACACACAGGAACGCCCGCAACCCCTTTCCGCTCATGCGCTTCCGAACGCTTTCCGTCACACAGGGGGTGTACTACCTCGTGAGCTAAAAAACGCTTCTCGCTTTTCAGCGTTCTCACCACTCGGCACTCATCTCTCGCCACTACGTTCCATAGAATCCGCACTTATGCAAAATGAGCCCATAACTCGTTTAGAATCCGCACTTCCAAAAACACAGCACTTAAAACCCTTTAGAATCCGCACTTACGAAAAAACCGGGGGGAGGAGGGAGGAGGCACAACTCACTACCCACCGCTCACTGCTCCTTGTACACTGTACCCGCCTTCGTTGCAGGCTTCATTCAACCACCGCGGAGCAAAGCCCCATGCCTGAAGAAAAAAAGCCAGCGCCCTCTCCGCTTGCCAGCGCTTTTGCGCCAGCAAAAGGCACGCAGCGCGACGCCGACTTGGACGTTCAGATTGACGCCTTACTCGCCGGCCGCCACGCCGATCCATTCTCTGTTCTCGGGCCCCACCCCGTCGGCAACGGCTGGATGGTTCGCTTCTTCCACCCCGGCGCCGCGGACGCCAGCGTGCTCCTCACAGGCTCTTCCGAACCCATCCCTGCGCGCAAACTGCGACCCGAAGGCTTCTTTGAAGCCACGCTTCCGGATTCGCATCAGGGTGCACCTGCACCGAGTTCCTACCGCATACGCTTTCGTACCGGCCACGGCCAGAGCGTCGAAGCCTTTGATACCTATGCCTTTCCCTATCTCCTCAGCGAGTTTGATCTGCACCTCATGGGCGAAGGCCGCCATTACGACACCTACGAAAAACTCGGCGCCCATTTGAAAACACTCGAAGGTGTCCGCGGCGCGCATTTCGCCGTTTGGGCCCCCAGCGCCCAACGCGTCAGCGTGGTCGGCGACTTTAACCAGTGGGATGGCCGCGTCAATCCCATGCGCGCCCGCGGCTCTTCCGGAATCTGGGAGCTTTTCGTTCCCGAACTCCCCGAAGGCGCTATCTACAAATACGAAATCATCGGCGCAAATGGCGCGATGCTCCCTCTCAAAGCCGATCCGTACGCCTTCCGCGCGGAGTTGCGCCCCAACACCGGCTCAGTCGTCGTCAACCTGGACTCCTATGTTTGGACTGACACGGCCTGGGTTAGTGCGCGTTCCAAAAAAAATTGGCTGGAATCTCCCATCGCTGTTTACGAAGTCCATCTCGGCTCCTGGCGCCGTGTCCCTGAAGAAAAGAATCGCTGGCTCACCTACCGCGAACTCGGCGATCAACTCATTCCCTATGTGAAGGATCTTGGCTACACCCACATCGAACTGCTCCCCATCATGGAGCATCCCTTCGATGGCTCCTGGGGCTACCAAACCATCGGCTATTTCGCCGCCACCAGCCGCTACGGCTCTCCCGCTGAATTCATGGAATTTATTGACCGCTGCCACCACGCCGGCATCGGCGTTTTTCTGGACTGGACTCCCGCGCACTTTCCGCGCGACACCTTCGGCCTCGCGGAGTTCGATGGCACGCACCTTTACGAACATTCCGACCCGCGGCAGGGCACGCACCCCGACTGGGGCACGCTCGTTTACAATTACGGCCGCAACGAAGTCCAGAACTACCTCATCTCCAACGCTTTATTCTGGCTCGACAAATATCACATTGACGGCCTGCGCGTGGACGCCGTCGCTTCCATGCTCTATCTCGACTATTCCCGCCAGCCCGGCGAGTGGATCCCCAACGAGTTCGGCGGCCGCGAAAATCTTCACGCCATAGCCTTCATCAAGCGCATGAATGAAGTCGCTCACGCCCGCTTCCCCGGCATCCTCACCATCGCCGAAGAATCCACTTCCTGGCCCAGCGTCTCGCGCCCCACGTACTTGGGAGGTCTCGGTTTCAGTCTCAAGTGGAACATGGGCTGGATGAACGACACGCTGAAATATTTTTCCGCGAACCCCGTGCACCGAAAATATGAACACAACAAGCTGACCTTTTCGATGCTCTATGCCTTCTCAGAGAATTTCATACTTCCCTTCTCCCACGACGAAGTCGTCCACGGAAAAAACTCGCTTCTGCACAAAATGCCCGGCGACTTGTGGCAGCAGTTTGCAAACCTCCGTCTTCTCTTGGCGTATCAGTGCGCCCACCCAGGAAAGAAACTCCTCTTCATGGGCCAGGAACTGGCGCAGCGCGGTGAGTGGTACGAAGCGAGCAGCCTGGACTGGCACCTGCTCCAACACGATTCCCACCGTGGCATCCAAAACCTCGTGCGCGATTTGAATAAGCTGCTCGCCGCTCAGCCCGCTTTGCATGAGGTCGATTTCAATTGGCAAGGGTTCGAGTGGATTGACGCCAACGATTCCGATAACAGCGTCTTCGCTTTTGTCCGCAACGGCAAAAAGCCTGAGGATTTGCTCCTCGTGATTCTGAATGCCACGCCCGTCGTCCGCGAAGGCTACCGTGTCGGCGTTCCCCAGCCGGGATTTTACGAGGAAATTCTTAACACCGACGCGGCAGGTTACGGCGGCTCGAATGTCGGCAATCTAGGCGGTCAAAACGCCTCGAATCTGCCCGCGCAAGGCCGAGCGCATTCTCTTTGCCTCACCCTCCCGCCGCTCGCGGCCGTTTTCCTCAAGTGGCGCTCGGGATGAATCAGGTGCAGGCCCAACTGAGTGACACGGCTAGGAATTAAGTATATGGATTTCCGGTTCTCGGCGTTGTTTTCGGAGCTGCAACTCGAATTTGCTTCGCGCGTTGTTCCAGATCCTCGGCCTTCGCTGGCCGTCCCGTTTCGCGCAGCAATTTGGCATAGCTCTCCAGCACTGCCGCGACATCCGGGTGATCCTTTCCGAGAATTTTTTCGCGGATCGCGAGCGCGCGTTGGTAGAGCGGTTCGGCGTCGGGATATCTTCCCTCGATGCGATACAACTCCGCCAGATCGTGCAGCGAGAGCGCCACGGCGCGATGCTCGGGCCCCAGCGCTTTTTCTCGGATGGCCAGCGCCTGTCGATAAAACTCGCCGGCCGCCGCATAATCCTTGCGAGCAAAATTCAGCTCTCCGAGATTGTTCAAGCTCGACGCCACCGCCGGATGCGCCGGTCCAAACACTTTCTGGCGAATCGTCAGAGCGCGTTGCTGGAGCTCGATTGCCTCTCCGTATTTTTTTCGGACTTGCTTGAGTTGCGCCAGGTTCACGAGGCTGGCCGCAACGTCGGGATGTTCCGGACCGTAGGCCTTCTCGCGTATGTCCAGCGTGCGTTTGTACAGTTTCTCGGCCTCGGAATAACGTCCTTGCCGGGCGTTCAGTTCGGCCATATTGTTCAACGGCGTCGCCAAGTCAGGATGATTCGGACCGAGAGCCTGCATGCGCAAGTCAAGCACGCGTCGGAAATGCAGCTCAGCGTCCACGTAGAGGCCCTGAGCCTCGCGAAGCAATCCGAGATT
>JBGPLB010000143.1:0-12913 GCA_041486245.1 Candidatus Acidiferrum sp. | reverse complement strand
TAATGAATTGTGGCCAGAGGCTCGCCTTTTTCTACAGGGTCCCCGATGCGTTTGTGAAATTCGAGGCCGACAGCGTGGTCGATGGTGTCTTCCTTTTTTTCCCGGCCGCCGCCGAGGGTCGCAAGAGCGGTCCCTAGCTGCTCGCAATTTGTTGCGCAGATAAAGCCCGCGGAAGGGCTGGGGACGACGGCGTGGCTGCGAGCTTGCGGGAGTAGTTGCGGGTTGTCGACGATGCGTTCGTCACCGCCCTGCAGTCGAATCCCCTGCTTGAATTTTTCTTTAGCTTGGCCGCTCGAGAGCATGGCTTGGGCGAGGCGGCGGCCTTCGTCCAGAGTGGTCGTGCGTTCGCCAAGAAAAAACATCCAGCCGGAAAGCTCGATGCTCAGTTCGCGCAGATCGGCGGGGCCGCCGCCGCTGAGTACTTCCATGCACTCGATGACTTCGTTCGAATGACCAGCCATGCGGCCGAGCGGCTGGTCCATATCGGTGATAAGCGCGACCACTTTCTTGCCCATGCGCTGGCCGGTTTCCACCATGACTTCGGCGAGGCGCACGGAATCTTCTTCGCGCTTCATGAACGCGCCGGAACCGGTTTTGACGTCGAGCACGAGAGCGTCAATCCCTTCAGCCAGTTTCTTGCTCATAATGGACGCGCAGATAAGGCCAATATTTTCGACGGTCGATGTGGCATCGCGGAGCGCGTATATTTTTTTGTCGGCAGGGGCGATTTCCGCGGTTTGCCCGATCAGAGCCATGCCGCATTCGCGAAGGACACGGCGAAATTCCTCGAGCGAGAGATTGACGTTGAAGCCGGGGATGGATTCGAGTTTATCGAGCGTGCCACCGGTATGTCCGAGGCCGCGGCCGCTGATCATAGGAACGGTGAGGCCGCCTGCGGCGACGATGGGCGCAAGGATCAGCGAGGTTTTGTCGCCGACGCCGCCGGTGGAATGCTTGTCCACCTTTTTCCCGGGAAGATCGGAAAGATTCACGACTTCGCCCGAATAGAGCATGGCTTCGGTGAGCGCCGTGATTTCGGGGCGGTTGAGGCCGCGCAGCCACGCGGCCATGAGCCAGGCGGCCATCTGATAGTCGGGAATTTCCCCGCTCGTGTACCCGGAGATGAGGAAATCAATCTCCTCGCGGGAGTGTTCGCCGGAATCGCGTTTTTTGCGGATCAGGTCGACGGCGCGCATGCGTCATTGCAGACTGCGGCGCGAGCGTAACATTGAGCGAAAATGCCGTCAATGCTAGGGGCGAGAGGCGGTAACCCAAAGCGCGCGGGATGCGTAGTACCATCGAGAGGCGATGATGACGACTGGCGATGGTGTGGCTGTGCGCGCGGAGCGGGTTTCGCGGCACTATGAGATGGGCGCAGTGGTAATTCGTGCGGTGGATGACGTGACGCTCGAGGTGCGCGCGGGAGAATTCGTCGCACTGCTGGGAAGCTCGGGATCGGGAAAATCGACGTTGCTAAATCTGATGGCCGGGCTGGATCGTCCCACAGGGGGCGCGATTTTCGCGAATGGACGGAATTTGTCGGAGTTGAACTCGCTTGAACTGGCGCGTTACCGAAGCAAGACCGTGGGAATGGTCTTTCAATCGTTCAATCTGCTGCCGCGAATGACGCTCGAAGAAAATGTCGAGCTGCCACTGCGATTGGCGGAGGTGGACCGTGGTGAGCGCGGAAAGCGGGTTCAGGAAGCGCTGGAGCGCGTGAAGCTCGAAAAGCGGCTGAGTCACCGGCCGAGTGAATTGTCAGGAGGGGAACAGCAGCGCGCTGCGTTGGCGCGGGCGCTGGTGAACCGGCCCACGTTGCTGTTTGCCGACGAGCCGACGGGAAATCTGGACAGCGCGACCGGAGAATCGATCATGCTGCTTCTGAAAGAAATTCAGCAAAACCTGGGCATGACGATTGTGATGGTAACGCACGAGCGGCCACTTGCGGAGCGCTTTGCCAACCGCATTGTGGCTCTTGCGGACGGAAAACTGCTGAGCGACGCGGTGAAATCATGAAGGCGGGGGACCTCGCCGAGCTCGCGATGCGCAATCTGCGAGAGGCGGTTCTGCGCAATTCGCTGACGACGCTCGGCGTCGCAGTGGGCGTGGCTTCGCTCGTGGCGATGCTTTCTCTTGGCGTGGGTTTGCAGGAACTAGCTACAAGGCGCCTTTCGAATTCCGGACTGTTTGACACGGTCATCGTGATGCCGCGAAGAAATATGCAAGGAATGCGGCGAGCGGCGGCGAATGTAGCGCCACCGAAGGAAGCACCCGCTCTGGATGATGACGCGCGAACGACGATGGAACACCTGCCAAACGTAATCGAAGTTTATCCGCAAATTCGCTTTCCCACGGAAGTGCGCTACAACGGAACCCCTTTTTCGACGATTGTGGCGGGAGTGCCGGATTCCGCGCGAGGCAATGGTGCGTACGATGGAATTCAGGGGAGCTTTTTCTCCGGCCCAAATGCGGACGAAGCGATTCTGCAAATTGAATTGGCGAAGGATTTGTCCGAGCAGACGGCGACACTGATCGGCAAGGATTTGGTGGTTCGCTATGCGGAGCGGCAGGCCCTGCCGCCGGGCGGAACGAGCGATGGAAGTGGCGGAAATGCCAAGGATGCCGGGGCCGGAGGATTCTCCATCGTTCCGCGCGAGAAAAAACTGCGCATCGTTGGGATTATCGAAACGGAGCCGGCCGCGGGATTTGGCGGATTCGGAAGCGGCCGATTATTGATTCCGCTGGAGGTGGCCTCCGCATTGCGCGCGGCGCAGGTGAATGATCTGCGCGACGCAGTCCGCGCGACAAATGGAAAACCGGCGTATGCGAGCTTGACGGTCCGCGCGAAGAGCCCCTCACAAGTTGAAGCAATCGAAACGGCGATTAAGGGAATGGGATTCGGCACGTTCTCTCTACTCGACGCGACGCGCAACTTGCGATTGTTTTTTACCATCTTCGATCTGCTGCTGGCGATTTTCGGGAGCCTGGCATTGGCGGTGGCAACGCTGGGCATTATCAACACGCTGGTGATGGCCATTTTGGAGCGGCGGCGCGAGATTGGAATTTTGAAAGCGCTGGGCGCAGCTGATCGTGACGTAAAGCAACTATTTTTTGTGGAAGCGGGAGTCATGGGACTGTTCGGCGGAGTGCTTGGAGTGGGATTTGGCTGGTTTATCGGTCGAGCGCTGACTTGGGGCACAAATATTTATCTGCATCGGCAAAATCTGCCATCGGCACATGTTTTTTCCGTGCCGTGGTGGCTGGTGCTGGGAGCGATTGCGTTTGCGGTGATTGTGAGCCTGGCGGCGGGGCTGTATCCTGCGACGCGGGCGGCACGGCTGAACCCTGTCGAGGCCCTGCGGTATGAATAAATCTTGGGCCGCTGCGATTGCGGCGCTGCTGCTGAGTTGCGTACTATCACCGACTATTACAGCGTCCACGGGTCGCGCTGAATGCAATTCCCTTCCCAGCAAAATCCTTGCGAACGCAGTCCCATACTGCGTATTGTTGCCGCCGAGTTATGACGCCGAGAAAACGCGCCGCTATCCCATCCTCTATCTGCTACACGGTTTGGGCGACAACGAACAAATGCTTATCCATTCGGGCGGGATGAATCTTGTCGAAGACTTGTGGGAGCAGCATCAGTTGGGAGAGTTCTTGATCGTGACGCCAGACGGCGCGGCAAGTTTCTATATTAACTCGCGCGATGGCAAGCGCCGCTATGAGGATTTCTTTCTTCAGGAGTTTATGCCCGGGATCGAGAAGAGGTATCGCGCGCAGGCACAGCGCAAATCGCGCGGAATTGCCGGAATTTCGATTGGCGGCTATGGCGCGCTGCACATTGCGTTCAGCCATCCGCAGTTTTTCGGCGCCGTGGGCGCGCACAGCGCGGCGCTGCTTGAGGCGCTTCCCAAAATCAGCGCACAGGATTCGCGGCAGCTCGGCCGGCTGCGGGTTCTTGGCGGTGCGTTTGGTTCGCCGTTCGATGCCGCATTCTGGACTCGAAATGATCCAGTGACGATAGCGCGTGCTGCGAATCTTTCGGGAATGAGAATTTATTTTGATTGCGGTTCCGAAGATGATTTCGGCTTTGACGCGGGCGCGGACGCTTTGGACAAACTCCTCACGTCGCGGCGCATTCCACACGAATTTCATCTATATCCCGGCGGTCACAATTGGGCATATTTCGCGGAGCACCTGCCGGCTTTGTTGGAATTTGAATTCCACGCGTTCGAATCCCCCGCGCTCCACCCAAAGGCATCCCACTAACCCACGGACTCGCGCCAAACTCAGTTAGATTGCGCAAGAGTCCCGGTAAGTCACTTGTCAAATTGTATTGACTGACGACCGCATCGCAGGTATCGTTGCGTAACTCGATCTGGAATCCCGCCTAATCAGGACAAGGACGTAAATTTGGGAGGTGTCTCGTGAGTGCAAAGGGGAAAAAGCAGACCCTGCTGTACCCTCTAGTTGAGGCTATCGCACAAGACGCTCGCAGAAAGCGAGCTCTCGACAAGCAGTTTTGGAGTTTTTACAAGCAAATGAAAAAGGCCATGAGGTCCAATAGGAAGTTGAAGCATCTTGAGGTCCCGCTAGAAAAAGTTAAGGAATCCATCGAACTGGCCGCATTTGGAAGATTTTTTGGCATACCAATGGTTACCTTAGGTAAGCCGAAAAACTGGTAGGGATGAGCGGCGAGCTAATGCGGCCTGCATCCAAAAGGCGCATGGGCCTTTTGGCCGTTTGGGCCTAATCGGTAAAGATGGAGTTGTCCGATTGGCACTCATCAAGCGCTCTGAATGTCTTGTCTTCTTTTTCCGAGATGGCAAGCTCCGTTGCAAGAATTACCTCTCGGGTGTCGAAGTTGTAACTGCGCCGATCATAGTCTCCGTACTGCACACGCTCGGGCGTTGGTGCGAATCTGATAGGGTGGAGCGCCTGCTGAGCGGTTACTCCCCTGCCTCGATTCGGCGCACTCTGGCAAAATTACGTCGACACACGCTGCTCCTGTATAAGTACTCGGCGCAAGCGAAGCAGGAAGCTTTGCTTGAATCCTGGAGGGTGTGGGGAGAAGAGGCTCGATTTTTTCATTTCGCCACGAAGCATGCCTTTCGTTCATCTCCGGTCTCGAAGGAGCTTAGCTTTAGTCGGGCGCACCCTAAAGGCCCTCCCCAACCGAGTCTGGTGAAACACTATCCTCGTGCTCGTCAAATTCCATTGCCTAACCAAGGCTTAGGGTTCGACAGTGAATTTCGGCGCGTTCTCTTAGCACGGCGTACTCATAGGCATTTCGAGGCAGGAACTATTCCCCTTGAACGGGTTTCCGTGATTCTTCGTCTGACTTGGGGAGTCACGGGATATCTCAGATGGCCAGGATTGGGGCGACTCTTGCTGAAGACCAGTCCTTCGGGCGGTGCGCGCCACCCTCTAGAAGTCTATTTGTTCGTGCTGCGTGTGGCCGGACTGCCGCGCGGGGTCTACCACTACCGAGCCGACCGACACTTATTGGAACGGTTGAGCCGCAAGGCCACTGAAGAGCGTTTGGTGGAACTGTGTGCTGGTCAGGATTGGGTCCGCCACTGCTCTGCCTTATTCGTGATGACGGCGGTCTTTCCGAGGGTAATGTGGCGCTATCGTTTCTCTCGTGCGTATCGCGTCGTGTTGCTCGAAGCCGGACATTTTTGTCAGACATTTTGTTTAGTTGCGACTTGGCAGGGCTTGGCGCCTTTTTGCACGGCAGCATTGGCCGATGAACAATTGGAAAAAGACCTCGGTTTGAACGGGGCAACTGAAACTGTGCTGTACGCCGCAGGCGTCGGACCCAATCTGTTGAAGGATCGAGGGCCGAGCACAATTACGGGATCTGTAAGGAGATAAGCGGATTCTGTTCTTCCTGTCTATTTTCAGCCTCCCATTCTCGCCGCATAGACTCCAGGAAGGACTGAAACGCAGGATCTCCACGGAGGTTCGCATAGAGTGGGTTCTGCGAAACAAAGGGGTAGTTTGTGACACCGAGCTCGCGTGCCCTGCGGAGCCAGCGAAGTGCGGGCGAGGGTTGTCGTGCCACGGCATAGACGGCGGCCACGTTGAAACAATAACCGGCGTCGGCCCAATAGACCTTCTGATAGGGCAGTAGCCAGGTGTCAATAGAAAATGGCGTTCCCTCACGGACGCGAAGCAAAGCCTGAGCGTACTGCACCGTGGGGTCGCCGGGCGCATTTTGTAGCAACGTGCGATCGATCTCGCGTGCCCCTTCGAGATCGCCCAGCCCCACCAGAACGCCTGCCAACACGGCGGCTGTCACTTGGTCGGCGGGGTGGGAATCCAAGTCTTGCCTTAACTGGTCGCGGGCTTTCGCAAAATCTCCCTGAAAACGATAGGCCAGCCCCAGCTCGCGGCGGATAAGTTCCGGGTTGAGCTCCTGCGCCCGCAGGAATGCCTGGATGCTCTTTCCCGGGAGGCCTTTATACATGTAGTAGAGACCGGCAGCATAATAGGCCAAGGCCGAGTTAGGCGATCGTGCGAAGGCTTGGCGCAAGCTTTTTCGTGCTGTATCAATCTCTCCCTTCTGAAACTCGACCAGGGCCCGCGCGGCGTAGGCTTCGCCAGAATTGGGTTCCAACTCGATAGCTTGGTTAGCCTTTCGTTCGGCATCATCAAGAATTCGTGGATCGTCTGCGTAGCCCCAAAAGGCCGCAAGCCAGTGCAGTTTCGCCAAACTCACAAGCGCCAGAATGAAATGGGGGTCAAACCGCAACGCCTCATCCAGCTCTTGTTCGGCTCGGTTAAGTTGCGCCGAACTGGGCTGCCTCCAGAACACTTCCATCTCATAGCTGCTCCGCAAATAAGCTTGGAAGGCTTCGTTCTGTTGGGTTGAGGCGGCTGTAAGCCGCTCGCGGTCTTCCCGGCTCACAGTTGCTTGCAGCGAATCCATGATTTCAGCGGCGAGTTGATGTTCCGCCTCAATTGAACGGGTGAAGGGAACTTGAAAGTCCCTTCCGGCAACTTGCACTTCGCGCCGAAGGTCCACCAGGGTGTAGCGCAAACTTAGCGTTCCTTCTTCGATCTGATAACTTCCGCTTAGGATCGCGTCCGCACCCAGTTTTCGTCCCATTTGCAGTGGATCGATGTTCCAGCCGGCGAGACTTGTTGGAGCCGGGACGGCGCGCACTTCGAGGAATCGCGCGTTGGTCAATTTAGCGTTGAGCACATCGGCCAATCCCACTCCGAAATAGTCATAGCCTTTGTCTGGACCGGCGTTGCGGAAGGGAATGATAGCGATCGACCGGACAGGTAGCTTGAACGCCGCAATTTCGCGTGCGCGTTGCTGCTTTTGCCGAAACCAATAGCCCGCTCCCGCGACGATGACTACGAGTAGTGGAACGAGAACGACGGCCGCCGCGACCCGTTTACGGGCCTTGGATTCGCTTGGCATTAGCAAACGCGTGCTCGGTGATTTAGCAGGTTCAGCGATCCGACCCAGATCCACCGATAGTTCCTTGGCGGATTGGAAGCGCCTGCCAGGATCTTTGTCGAGGCACTTGAGGATGATACGTTCGAGTTCCGGCGAAATCCGGGAATTGAGCGCGCGCGGAGGAACCGGCGGGTGGTGAAGTATGGCATCAATTACACGGGACGCCAGTTCATCCGGGAATGCCCTGATGTCTGTGGCCATTTCATAGAGCACTGCGCCGATCGTGTAAATGTCCGCGCGGGCGTCTACGGTTTCGCCTTGGAGTTGTTCCGGCGGCATATACGGCAAGGTACCCGCGCCTGCTTGCGTGTCCGTCAAGGTATCGGACGTCAATTCGTTCACCTGTGGCAAAAGCTTTGCCAGACCAAAGTCCAGGACTTTCGCTTGGCCGCGCTCAGTAATAGCGATGTTTCTAGGTTTCAAATCGCGGTGAACAATCCCGCGCGTGTGTGCCTCATCCATTGCTGCCGCAATCTGCATACCCAAAGCGATTACTTCCTTCTCCGGCAGGGCGCCGCTGACAAGCCGGTCTGCAAGCGTCTTCCCGGGCAGATACTCCATAACGAGGAAGTCGATACCATCTTGTGTATCAAACTCGTAGACCGTTTCAATGTTGGGATGACTTAATTTGGCGAGGGCGAGCGCCTCTTTCCGGAATTGCCTGCGGGAGCCGTCGTCGCTCAGAGTGCCGGATGGAAGCACCTTAAGTGCCACATCCCGTTCCAGTTGGTCGTCGCGGGCGCGATAGACGACGCCCATCCCTCCGGAACCAACCTCCTCTAAGATGCGGTAGTGGCCTAGAGTTTGGCCTATCATGGGGCGGGACCTGCCTTGGCGGTCATCTTAGGGTGCGCCGGAAGGCAAGTCAACGCTCGATGCTGTCTAGCTGATAGATGCTGGGCATCCTCGGCGGATGGAAAAACGATGGGTGCTCTCAAGGCGCCGCGATCTGGACAGAAGAAAAAGGAAACGCGGGTGTAGGCTGGGCGTCTAATGGTGAAACGAGCGGGGGATGTGATGGAAACCCTCTGGCAAGATTTGGGGCATGCGTTTCGAGCGTTGAGGAAGAGTCCTGGATTCACCGCGGTGGCCGTACTGACGCTTGGGCTTGGCATCGGCGCGAATACGGCGATTTTCAGCGTGGTGGAAAGTGTGCTCTTGAAGCCACTGCCTTACCGCGATCCCGGATCGCTAGTGCAGGTCTGGAATGCCTACCTTCCGCAGTTTCCTCAAGTTCAGTTGTCGTCCGGTGATTTTCTGGATTTTAGCCGTCAGAGCACTAGCTTCTCCCAAATGGCGGCTTACGTCGACGTTCCACGTGGATGTAATTTGACCGGCGTGGGCGAACCGGAACGGCTTGAGTCGAGGTTCGCTACATCGGGACTTCTTGCGCTGCTCGGAATCCGCCCGGCAGCGGGCCGCGCGTTTACCCCCGAAGAAGACAAGCCGGGAAACGCGCCGACGGTCATGATCAGCCACCGGTTGTGGCAGAACCGGTTCGGGTCGGATCCGGCGATCGTTGGACGGACACTAATGCTTGACGGGAGAGGCTATATCCTGGCTGGCGTTTTGCCCGCGGCATTTCGATTGGCGCCCACCACAGACGTTTGGATGCCCGCGGGTCAATATGGGGACGACCTCTCGAGCCACCTTCATCATGAATTCAACATCGTGGCGCGGCTGAAGCCGGGCGTCAGCATCTCGCAAGCACAAGCGGAGCTGACGGCGTTGAATCGTCAGGAAGAGCAGGCCTTTTCGGACACGCACAAGAATTGGGGCGTATTGGTGACGCCGATGGAAGATCCCTCCGCCCTAAAAATGCGGGTGGCCTTGCTTGTGCTCTTTGGAGCTGTGGGTCTTGTGCTCCTTGTAGCCTGCGCGAACATTGTGAATTTACTTTTGGCGCGCAACGCGGTTCGCCAGAAGGAGATCGCGCTGCGTGTGACGTTGGGCGCAAGCCGCTCGCGGCTGTTGAGACAACTGCTGACGGAGAGCATCCTTCTTTCGCTGCTTGGCGGCACGCTGGGAGTTCTTCTTGCCGGGGCCGGGCTTCGTTTCCTCGGCGCTTTCGTTCCTTCCGATCTGGTGAGCGTGAGGGAGACCGGGCTCAACGGTTGGGTGCTGAGCTTTACGCTTGCGGTGAGTTTCCTTGCGGGAATCGTCTGCGGTCTCATTCCGGCGGCGCAAACCTTGAAACAAGATTTGCACGGCATTTTGAAGGAAGGAACGAGAACCGCAGGGGCAGCGGGAGGGCAAAGAATCCGGAGCGTGCTGGTAGTTTCGGAAATCGCCCTGGCGCTGATTCCGCTGGTGGGCGCCGGTCTTTTGATTCGGAGCTTTCATCGCCTGCTGGAGGTGAATCCCGGTTTCCAGCGCGATCACATTTTGGTGATGGAGGTGGACCAGCCGCAATTGCCGCTCGCGGAACAGGCGAAATTGACAAGCGAGCAGCAGATTGACCTGGCTCGGAAGCAATCGATGCAGTTCGATGAGCTTGTTCAGCGGATTCAGGAACTGCCTGGGACTAAGGCCGTTGGAGGAATCACGGTGTTGCCTCTGGGGTCGGAGATGCGATCGGCGTCCAGATTTGTCGTGGAGGGCCAGCCGTTGCCTGCAAACGGAGCGCGGCCGGTTGCGGAGACGCGAGGCGTAAGCCCCGGCTATTTTGCAGCGATGGAGATACCGCTGCGCTTGGGCCGGGCACTCGACGCGCACGACTATGCTGGGTCGAACATCGTGGTGAATGAAACGATTGCGCAGAGATTCTGGCCCGGAAGCGATCCCGTCGGAAAGCGCATCAATTTGTGTTCGCTCGATCCGAAACCTTGCTGGTTGACGATCGTTGGCGTGATCGGGAATGTGCACCAATATGGGCTGGAGGCGGCGCCGACCATGGATGTCTACTACACGGGAGGTTGGACGCAGTACGCCGTGATTCGAACGGCGTCCGATCCGACGGCGTCAACGCAGGCTGCGATCGGCGAAGTACACAGATTCGATCCAAACCTTCCGGTGACCCACGTGATGACGCTCGACAATCTGCTCTCCGACTCAGTCTCGCCCAGGCGCTTCTCGACATTCCTGCTCGGAGTCTTTGCGGGCCTGGCGTTGCTCCTGGCCGCGATGGGAATCTACGGCGTGATGAGTTACGTCGTCAGCTTGCGGACGAACGAAATCGGGATTCGTATGGCGCTGGGCGCGCAGCCGGGTGACATCTGGCGTCTTGTGATTGGCCGTGGTGCGCAACTCTCGCTGGCCGGGGTCGCTCTTGGATTGATGGGAGCCTTTGCGTTGACGAAGCTGATTTCAAGTCTGCTGTATGGAGTGAAGCCCACAGACCCCGTCACTTTTGGCGGCGTCGCGCTTCTGCTCGTGAGCGTTGCGCTCCTGGCCTGCTATGTCCCCGCGAGGCGAGCCATGCGCGTGGATCCAATGGTCGCGCTTCGTTACGAATGATCCCTTCTAACCTGTCTTAAAAATATTACCCAAACGACTGCAAATTTGACGCCGTTATATGTTCGCGGAAGTTTCCACGGTTCGCGCACTGAACACGCCACTTCTAGAAATAAAAATTACAATGACTGCGCGGTGTAGGGCGGCAGGGGGCTGTTCTGGCCGGCGACCACTTTCCAACCGCTTCCCCCTTCTATGTAAATGTGCATCACCCGCATCTGGCTGCTGACGGTCTGCCCTTTCACGATGGCACGGGAAGACCACAAGCACGTGGCTACTGCCGTGTCGCGGTAGATATGGACTTTGATATCCGAAGCGATAAACGCCTCGTACTTGATGCCCGTCGCTTGCACGGCATTGATAAACGCGGTTTTGTTGACCAGCTCGCCCCGAGAAAGAGTCCCCGAGTAGTCGTCGCTATACACCCGCCGAAAATAGGTCCCATCGCTCAACTGAATGGCGCGCGCGGCTTCTTTCTCCAGGTTGACGATTTCCTGCCTCTGCATATCCGGGTCTGTGGGCGCCAGTCGGCAGCGTTTGTAGCAGTCCGCGATCTGGTCCGTTTGCGGGCTCCAAGCCGGAGCAAGAGCCATCCACATTGTCAGCAGCGCCGCAGCCTTGTGCATTGCGAAAAACCTCCTCTAAAGGACCCCCAGAATTACGCCGTGGTCACCTTTATAAGGTATATCCGCGATGGATGGCGCAGAAAGGAGATCTTCGCGAATGTGATGTAATCGTGACGGCGTATGCCGCGGCGTGACTGTCACAGCGCAAACCAAAACAGCCGGAGGTGTCCGGTTGGTCTTCCCAAAGGCAATTGCGCCGGCCTCTCCATTATCGCCCCTCTAACGCTTCCGTGCCGTCTGCCAATCGCTAGAACTTAACGAGAATGGAAAGGTCGATCCGATTCTCAATTTTCTTGAGATCCGGAAACCAAGTATTCGCGGGTGATCCATTGCAAACCGCGAAGCCATTCAGACAGGTCAACGAACCAGGAGCCCCAGTATTGCCACCCGGCGGAGTTATGCCACCCGGACCGGAGAAATACGGAACGTTCGCGGCGCGGTGATCGAACTCCCAGCGAAACGTAATGTACTGGCTGGGCATGTAGTCAAACGTGCCGGAAGCATCCCAAGCTTTGAAGGGATCGCCGGGATTTTCGGTGAAGTATGGCGTGCCTGAGGTTGCCGTCGCGCCATTGATCGGCGGCAGCAAAACCAAATAGCGGCCGGGATTGTTAATCTTGCCGCCACCCAGGGTCAGTCCAAACTTGTCGTTGCGAAACCACATGCGGTTGTAAAACATGAAGCCGATGAAGCTCTGCTTCGGTCCCTGCTTCGAGTTGGTATAGCAGCTTACGCCGCCGCCATGCTCGCAGCCCAGATCGCCGGTAAAGGAAAATGCCATCTTGTCCAGCCATTCTCCCGGCCTGTCGTAGTACTTGATTTGTATGCTGTTGTCGGTATGGTAGCGGACGCGGCCTGGAGTATTTAGCGCATCTTCGCCCAAAGCATACTGATTCCCAAGAAGGGATAACCATCCATTCGGCCGCCACAAAATCTGCATTCCGAATCCGGGCCGGCTATTGAATCGACCATACGCTTGCCAGCCGTTCACGAACCACGGCTCGATCTTCAGGTGCTCGGTGGGAAAAATCTGAACGCGCACGCCGTTGAAGAACCAGGGCGTGTTCGAGGAAACATACGACGGTTGATAAGCCCAGTTGTCGAAATTGTAGTAGCTGAACAGGCCAACATAGGACATGAAAATTCCCGCCTGGAGGTTGATCCCGTGCAGCGCGTTGAAGTGATAGCCGCCGTACGCCTCGGAAAGGTAGCGATAGGCATCGGCAAGATTCCACTGGCCGCGCGACGGGCTGGCGTCGTTACGAGGCGTCGTTTCGGAATACAAGCCAAACTGGGTCATCACTCGGGCCTGAACGTTGTCGTAGTGGAAGTCTCCGCCCACGCCGAGTTGCGTCACTTG
>JBGPLB010000142.1:0-12990 GCA_041486245.1 Candidatus Acidiferrum sp. | reverse complement strand
GGTCTTCTTCACGACTCTTTCACGCAAGATCCGGCAAACAGGAGCCGCGTCGAGGAACGATTGGCGCAGCGGCTCATCGGGCGCAAACGAATTCGCGAGTGCGAGGATATGCGCCTCGGCCCGTTCCCGATGCATCTCTGCATCCTTATTCTTCTTTAGATGCCGGTACAATTCCCGGGCTGTGGCATGAATTCGCCAAGCGACGGTTGGAATCTGAAATCTGTCCAAAATCGCTAAGGCCTCTTTGATATCTCTTTCGCCGGCCGCCCAGTCCATTTCCGCGATCGCTACGCGCGCTTTCAGGTCCCACGCGAGCGCCTGTAGATTGGGATCAGCGGTGGAGAGGGCGGACTCCAAGAAACGATCGGCTTCTGTACGAGCATTCAGCAGATGTCCCGAGGCCAGCCATGCACTGCCTAGACCAAGCTGTGCGTGCATGCGCCAATACCAATGCAAGAAAAACTTCGGGGTTACGTCCTTGTCGAGGATTTGCCTGAAGTTTTGGAGTGCCTCGTCGTAATTCGCCTGCAAGAGTGCCGCATTCGCGATGGCGAACCTGGAAATAGCCTTCGGCTGACCCTTGGGATAACCTGAGTTCGAACGAATCATGTTTTCGCACAACCGCCGAGCTCCTTCGAAATCCAACGCGATTGTGCGCAGCCAGGCTTCCCTGATATTCAGAACCCACGGGTCGTTCCCATTCTTCTCCGCCCTCTCGCTGGCCATGCGAATAACTTTGAGTGCTTCCCCAAACTGACCCAAATGCATGAGAGCAACAGCCTTTGCGCCATGAGCGAGAAGATAAGAAACCGGACTGGTGGTCGCGCTTGCCTTCAAGATGCCGGCTTCAACTATCTCAAGGGTCTCCTTGTAACCACCCTGAAGCGGCTGAAGGATCGCGTACGGCATATCGGGATATTGCGAAGCACCGGTGCTGCTCAGACGGCGAACGGCTAGTTGGGCAGAAGCCCAGATCTTCGCGTCCTCCGATCGCCAGGTGTCAAAGTACAGACGGGCGCAAGCCGCCAGCATTTGGGAGCGCGCCGCGAGCAGTGGATCGTCGAGGGACGCGCCGATGCGCGCAGCCTGTTCAACCGCGGCAATGGACTGAGCCACATGGATCATCCCCAGCGGGAGCGCAAGAGAAATCAATGCGTTCACTTGAGCCGTCCCGAGGGCACCCTGCGCCGCTTGAGACGCTGCCTTCTCGTAAGCTTGCGCGGAGTCGGCCATGTTTCCCAAAACGTAGTGGGCATCGCCGATTCGCCCGAGAATCTGAATTTCCCGTTCGATGCGATTGCCGGAAGCAATCTTCGGAATGAGTTCGAGCGCATGGTGCAGTATCTCAATCGAATCACGATAGGCGAATCGCCCCGCCGCATTCTCCGCCGCAAATATCAGGTAGCGGATTGCCTGTTCGTAGTCGTGCCCTCCCTCGAAGTGCAAAGCAAGTTCGGTCGCCAATTCCTGTTCGCACGGATCGCAGAAGGCCTTGAGCCGTTGTGCCAATTGCAAATGGAGTTTCGAACGAGCGACCTCGGAAAGCCGTCGATACAGAACTTCCCGATACAGTGAATGCCGGAACTCATAGTGCGCAGAAATCTGGCCATTCGCCAACTCGTTTATTCCGGCGGCCCTGATAAATTGCTGTCTTTCGGCCAGTCCCTCGCAAGCGTCTTCGATGCTTCCGGGATCGATTTCGGCCTCTGTGGTTATGGCCCAGACTGAAAAACGCTCTCCGGCAACGCTGGCGCTTCTCAGGATACCCTGCTCTACAGCACTCAACTGCTGGAACTCCATCTCTATCAGCTGATGCAGCGTTTCTGGGACACTCGGGCCAACTTTTTCAAGGGGCGCCATGAGTCTCCAGCTACCGTCGACCTGTGCGATCAGTCCCTTCTTCACCATGTCCTGGAGAATGGTCACCATGAACAGAGCGTTGCCGCCAGAGTGGCGGTAGAGCAGGTTCGCAAATCCATTCGGGAAGTCCCCGGCAGCAAACTCGATGGCCAGGTATTCGGCGACATCGGACTCTTCAAGCCGTTCAAGGGCGAGTTCGTGACTTAGATTGTGGATTACCAAATCCTGCTTAAGTGCTTTCAAGGGACTCTGCGAAATGATGACATCCGCGGGTCGGTAGGTTCCTAGCAACAGCAACTTCGCCGGCCCACGGCGGCGGGCCAGCGCGGAGATGAAATCAAGAGTGGACGGATCCACCCAATGGAGGTCTTCCAGGACAAGCACGAGCGGGTCTTGCACCGTCAATGATTCCAACGCCTCGCAAATTTCACGCACCATTCGCTCGCGCGTGGCTCCTAGAATTTCCTTTTGCAGCGCCTCGCGCTGTTCGGCCTTTATGAGCGAAGGGAACTGAATCAGCCAGGTGGGGGCTTGTCTTGCCAGGGTATGGACCACGGAGCCGCCGCCCGCATCACGGACCAATTGGCCGAGCGCTTCCAGCACCGGGTAGTACGCTTCCTTCCCGCCGAAACCCTCGACACACTGCCCGCGGACTATTCGCAGATTCGGGCGGCGGGTCGCTATTTGCTGAAATGCATCAATGAGGGTCGTCTTTCCGACGCCCGCCTCTCCCGTGATGAAGACGATCTGCCGCCGAGATTTCAGGGCCTGGCCGAGGTAGCTGTCCAGTTGGGCCATAGCGGCTTCGCGCCCGACCATTTTCCGTGCCGCGGGGATTCCCACGTCTGAGGACGCCCCAGTGCTCACCTCACTCACAGAGGCTACGAACTGATATCCCCTCCGCGGGAACGTTTCAATAAATTCAGGTTTGTCGCTGCGATCACCCAAGGCCTTCCGGATTTCCAGGATATATTTCTTGATGACTTCGGGATTTACATACGTTTCCGGCCAGAGTGCCCCGAGTATCTCATCCTGGGTTACAAGCCGATCCGCGTGCTCGACAAGATAGCGCAATACGTCGAAAGCCTTCGGGGTAAGCGACACACGAGCTTCCCCGTGCCACAAACAGTGGTTAACGACGTCGAGCCGGAAGGAACGAAATTGCTTCATTTTAGGGGGCCCGCTTCGCTGTTCACGAAAGGCACTCGCCTCCGGACGGAAGCGATTTCCGTGAGTCTACGATACTAATACAAAGTTTTCACCCACGAAGCTAGCCCGAGCCGTTCCACCCTTTGATTCTCCTAAGGCCAACTTCGTCACAGACCTGGCTGCAGCCGTCACCATAAATAGACCGCAAACGTCACTAGGGCGTCATTCCTTTTTTCTTCCTTCCCCCTACTCTGCAGTCGTCCTACGCGGAATTTTGGTGATTCGGCTCGAGCGCGGAAGGGCAGCTGCACCTGGGAGGTGAGCGCCGTGAATCTCAATGAGATACTCCGTACATGCATTCCGTTAGGACTGATTCTTACTTGCTCGAGTGGGACAGTTTTGGCCAAGAGCTTGCCGCAAGAAAGCCCAAGCGTGGCGATCTCTGTTTTCAACGATGCGGGCATTTCCTCCATGATACTGACGCAGGCGGAAGAGATCGCGTCTCGAGTGTTCGAAGAATCGGGAATTCATGTTGAGTGGGTCAATTGTTCACCGGCTGAGGAGGCACTCGGACACGAGGCGGCGTGCCCGGAGGCTGCTTTCCCGGACCATCTCCACGTGCACATCGTGCGCCGTTCTCTCAATATGAAAGCTTCTGTACTAGGAGTTTCATTTCTTTCGCCTGAGGGAAGCGGGTGTCAAGCCGACGTCTTTTATGAAGGAATAGAAAGAACGTACCGGGAATCGCTCGTGCACACGACGGTTATCCTCGGGCATGTCATGGCTCACGAGATTGGGCACCTTTTGCTCGGGATTAACTCACATTCAATCCGGGGAATCATGCGTGCGCACTGGGGCAAGCAGGACCTGACCCGTGCCGAAGCGTGCACGCTGCTTTTTGCCGAATCACAATCGCGCCGGATGGCGCAGAGGCTCCGCACCGCCATGGCCAGGGAAAAATGCGCGTCTGCGGACCTTACAGAACTCTTAGCAGAGGAGTAGAGCCCCCTAGTGCAACCATGGCTGATTGAGCCGCAGCCTTTCTCAAGAAAGTGAGCTCCTTCTGGTGTGCGGCTATGGAATTCTCTCGCGCCCCACATGGCTTAGCGTCACCAAAATTGGACCGAAATCGTCACCGTGACGTCATGTCAGCCTTCTTTTCTCGTTGTACGCTGCCCTGGTAACCGGTAGGCCATTACAAGCCAGAACTGGTATCTCAAACTAAGTCAAGAACAAGGAGCATGAAGTGCAAAATCATAGCTGTCAGAAGTTGTTCGGATTGCTTGTTGTGTTGACCGCGTTCTTCTTCTCTGGAATCGCCTCGGCGCAAGACAGCAAGCTCAACATCAGCACAGGTAACCCCGACGGCAAGCTCGGAGCCCTGTCACGCCGTCCCAGTAGTGGGAAGCTAGAAACGGAAACGGCTGATGACTTCGTATTGAATCAGACCACCGTCATCTCCGGAGCCACCATTACAGGTCTAATCTCCCCGGCAACCTCCCTCGCAAATATTACTAACGTCGAGGTCGAGTTCTATCACGTTTTTCCTCTAGATTCCGCCAATCCCGATCCCCTGGCGGGAAACGTGCCCTCGCGGTTCAACTCACCTTCGGACGTCGAGATTGACGCTGCGACCCGCGATGCCAGCTTGGGGACTCTCCGCTTTGCCGTACGCCTGCTAAATGCCAACTCCTCAGTCCTTACCAGCGTGGAGAACGGCATCATTAAGAAGCCCAACAGCACCACGCACGGCGAGGGACCAGCGACCGGCGAGGAGGTTGAAATCGGCATCACGTTCACCAATCCGATTCTTCTGCCAGCGGGTCACTATTTCTTCCGCCCAGAGGTCCTCGTCACCGGCGGTGGCGACTTTCTGTTCCTGTCCGCCCCGAAACCCATTGTTACGCCTGGGATTGCGATTGCCGGCGATTTGCAAGCGTGGATCCGCAACTCGGATTTGGCGCCGGATTGGCTGCGAATCGGCACCGACATCATCAACAACACAACTCCTCCGCCCACGTTCAATATGACGTTTTCCCTGACCGGTAACACTCTTCCCGGAGCCGGAACGCCTGGGCAGGCGAACTGCCACGGCGAGAGCATCTCCGGCCTGGCCGCACAGTTTGGGGGCATTGATGCGGCTGCCTCAGCCCTGGGGTTCTCCAGCGTTCAAGCGCTGCAGAATTCCGTTAGGGCGTTTTGCGAGCCCTGAGCGGCGCGCCTGCGCAACTAGCGCAGCGCTCTTGAACCTGCACAATCGAAGCTCACGAAAAGTAAAACATTTCGTTACGCTCACAAAGGCGAGGCCACGGGGCCTCGCCTTTTTCTTTGCCTGGCCCTTCGGAGAGGCATCCATGCCGGTTCTTGCGCCGACCCCGCGTCACCAAAATCGGACCGAAAACGTCACCGGCGGGTCACGCCTTCATTTTTTCAGTCGCTTATCCTCACACCACTATGCGCGGAGCATTCGTAGTCCAGCTAGGACCGGAAACGAGGCCGGCGGACGGCCGGTTTGAAGGCTGGGTTGAGGAAGTTGATTCCTGTACGGAGCTGCGATTTCGTTCCGGCGAGGAGCTGTTGAAATTTTTTGGACAGCGGTTTGACCTGGCCATGGCTTCGGCCAACAAGGCCCGAGCGTGTGAAACAAAACAGGCTCCGGTCGAGAAGAAGAACTGCCGCAGCAAAAGAAAGTCGCCGTGAACATCATATGCAATCTCCGGCACGGTAAAGCAAACAAAGCTCAGGAGCTGACCCATGAAATTTAGAACCGTCGTTCATTGCAGCAAATGCCAGGAACCAATTGTCCCGGGAGAAGGCTTCGGCTTCGTGTGCTTCAAGATCCCCGGCAAGGAAGGCTATCAATTCTTCCATTGTCGTCTGCGGACCGGGGACTGCTGGGAAGCCTACCTGAAGAAAGGTAAGTCGGAATGAGTCGCACATTCGCTGAGGAACCGAACCATGAACTGACTGAATCAGAAGCTATCCGCCGAGCCCAGGACGGCGATGCCGCGGCTTTTGAATATCTCTACAAGGTGCACAGCAAGCGCGTGTACGGCGTCTGCTTGCGAATGCTCAGGAACAGATCTGATGCAGAGGATCTGACCCAGCAGATATTTCTGAGGCTATTTCGCAAGATCGGCACGTTTCGCGGCGATTCCGGCTTTTCGACCTGGCTGCATCGAGTGGCCGTCAACTCCGTCCTGATGCATCTGCGCCGAAGGAGACCAACTGAAATCCATTCCGGCAGCTCAAATGAGGCCGGCACAGAATTCGACGCTCCTCATGAAATCGGCGCTAGCGACACTTCGATGCTAGGTGCAATTGAACGGCTGAATCTGATGCGCGCGATTCGCAAGTTGCCGGCCGGCTGCAAACGGCTCTTCTTGCTCCATGACGTTATAGGGTACAGGCACGGTGAAATTGCGGAGCTCGTTGGATGCTCGATTGGCTGCTCAAAGTCTCAGGTCCACAAGGCCCGTAAACGGCTGCAACAACTGCTCCACGGTGAAGAAAGGCGCGCAGAACACGATGGCGTCTCCACCGAGGAAAGTGATGCGACCGTCACGGAAATTGGACCGAAAAGGCAGCCGCGCGTCACATATCGATTTTCCGGCTCGAGTAACTTCGAAGCGCAGGATTGCTAAATATCGGTGCGGATCAGGACTTTGGTTCTCAGGCGCACCTTGAGTCTTAAATTACCTGGAGGCAGGAAAGTGATACATAAAATTGCTCTTCGTTTTTCTTCGGCTCTGCTAGCCGTACTCATTCTTATCGTCGCAGGCGCTTCCGCGCAGACGATCGCGTACCGGCAGACTAATCTGGCGTCGAACCTTTTGAACGTCGCCAACCATGTCACGCCAGGATTGGTCAATCCCTGGGGGATTGCCTTCCTTTCAGGCCAGCCATTCTTCATCGCTGATAACAAGACTGGACGTGTCACCTCACATGACGCCACTGGATTAGGCGTCTTGCCGGGAGCTTTCGTCGTCCCGAACTCCGACGGGACCGGATTTGAAACTCCAACCGGAATTGTTGCCGATCAGAATTCATCCTTTGGAAGCCCATCGGTTGTCAAACCCTTTATTTTGGTCACCGAGCAAGGGTCAATTCTCACTTGGGGACCTAATGCCCAAGGTGCTCTTCCTCAGCAGGCGACGCTGGTGCGGAAGAGGACCTCGGGCGTTTTCAAAGGTGTGGCGATCCTCGACTCCTTGCTCACTGCACCGGCGCTGGCGGTTACGGATTTCCACGGTGGATTCGTCGACACTTTCCTTCCCGGATTCTCTCAAGTGGCGCTTCCCGGTTCATTTACGGATCCGACCCTGCCCGCCGGTTACGCCCCTTTCGGAATTCAAGTGATTGGAAGGCAAGTCTTCGTGACCTACGCGCTGCAGGACGCCTCGAAGGAGAACCCGATCTTTGGGGCAGGAAACGGGATCGTCAGTATTTTCGATATGGATGGAAATTTCGTGCGGCGATTCGCCACCGCTGGAGCATTGAACGCCCCTTGGGGAATCACACAGGCCAGCGCCAACTTCGGCCCTTTCCGCAACGATATTCTGATTGGCAACGTTGGCGATGGAACCATCAACGCGTTTGACCCAACGACCGGAAACTTTGTGGGCGAGCTGATAGACGGCGATGGCTTCCCCATTTCCGAGGTCGGTCTTCACGGACTGGCTTTTCGAGCCGACGGATTTGGAGACCGGAACACGCTCTACTTCACTTCGCAATTCAACGACGAAAACGATGGGTTATTCGGTGCAATTACCACCGGCTTGGTAAGCGTCACAAGAGTATCCGCTCCAGACCCTACAGCCAACACAAGCGTAACGATCACAGCCGACGTCGCAACTGGCCCTGGTAACACGGGAGCTCCGTCCGGCTCGGTCACCTTCCTGGACGGTTCTAATCGGCTAGGAACTAGCCCGTTGGTCAATGGTTCAGCCACTGTCGATGCGATTTTCACTGACGTCGGAATCCATGCCATCACTGCACAGTACAGCGGAGATGGCGTTTTCTTGCCAAGCAGCGAAAGGATACCCCTGCAAGTCACCGAGCTTGCGACAGTGGTGACTCTCTTGGCGCCGGCAGACGCCGCCCCCGGCTCAGCGGTGACATTGACCGCCACCGTTAACTCAGTGGGAGGAGTACCCACGGGGCAAATTACGTTTCTAGACGGAAATACGGTTTTGGGGACAGCTCCGCTAAACGCCGCTGATATTGCCATTCTGAGGATCGCCACTCTGACCCCTGGTGCCCATACTCTTACGGCGTCCTATGGCGGAGATGGGAAATTTGGCAGCAGCACGTCCGCGGCAGTAACCATCACCATCGCCAACGCCGATTTCTCACTTGGTGCAACTCCTAGGAACGCTACGGTCATGGCCGGCCAATCGACGCAATTCATGCTCACGATTACGCCTGCCGGCGGCTTCGCAGACAACGTCACGTTCTCCTGCTCGCCCGTTTCGGGCATCACTTGCACCTTTAACCCTCCGACGGTGTCTCCGTCTAACGGGACCGCGAGCACCAACTTAACGGTAACCACCTCCGCCAGCGTTTCGCGTTACGGGCTCCTGATCATGCACCAGCTTGGCCCTTGCGCTCTTCTCGTCGCCCTGGCCTTGTTCAACTTTGTGGCGTGGCGCGGCGGGAAACTTCGAAACGCTCGAGCTTCGCTGCTGCCCGCAGCGGCAGCGTTGGCGATTGTCGCGCTCGGACTCGCAATCGGCGGTTGCGGAGGATACGGCAGCAGCCCGCAGCCAAACCGTGGCACCGCTTCGCTCAGCGTCACCGCCCAGTCTGGAACTATCTCTCACGCGACAACCGTCAGTGTCACCGTGAAGTAGCATTGAAGGCTGCGAAAGGCTAACGAAACTTTCTGATGGAACAATTATGACAAGTTTTTCCTCTTCCTGATCAGCCCATCTCGGTGTTGCCGGCTGTTCGCCGCCTAAAAAGTTCTGTCCGTGAGGAGGCGGATAGTGATATTAGTTTTTGGGCACCAGTGGATAACCGCGCTCTGCGGAAAATCTGCCGCATCGGCGTTTAGAGGAGAATCAAATGGCCGGCAAAAAAGGAATCTCCCGCAGGCAATTCGTTTCAGCTGGAGCGTCGGCGGCGGCGGTTTCTTGCCTTCCTATTTCAAAATTTCCCGGCGTGATGCTCCGCGAAAGTCGCGAAGCGCGTGCGATGGATTCCCATACTTCTCCGGTGGGCAGTGGGGCGGACTGGAAAGAGCAGGGTGTCGAGAATCTTTCCAAGTCGCCATTCGCGAAACTTCGAAATATTCCCGTGCACGCCGTAACCATTCAAAGCGGCTTTTGGGCTTGGCGACGCGAGGTCAACGTCACGAAAAGCATCCCGAGCATGCACGATCTGCTCGAGGCCAAAGGGCGCATGAACAATTTCCGCCGCCTCTCCGGAAAAAGCAAGGATCCTCAGCGTGGGCCCGTCTATTCGGATTCCGATGTGTACAAGTGGACCGAAGCAGCGGGTTTCGCTCTTCAATCCGGAGACCACCCGGACCTTCGCTCGATAGTCGAGAAAGTCATCAGCGAAGTTGTAGCGGCTCAGCAGAGTGACGGCTACCTCAACACCTATTATGTCGGCGACCGCGCTTCACAACGAATGCTCCTCCAGGTACAGACCACCGGTCATGAACTCTATTGCATGGGTCACTTTCTACAGGGCGCGATTGCTTTCTATCGCGCCACCGGCGACACCAAGATGCTCGACGCTGGCATCCGTTTCGTCAACGACTTCCTGATCCCCGGCTATGGCCCGGCTCCCAAGAAGCCCATCGTTTCCGGCCATCCGGAAATCGAAATGGCTCTTATCGAGCTCTACCGCATCACCGGAGACAAGCGGCAGCTTGATCTCGCCGGCTATATTCTCCACGGTGATGACCGCATTCCGCTGCCATACTACCGCACGATTTACATGTTCAGTGGTACGCCCTTTACCGCTCGAACCAAGCTCGAAGGCCACGCCGTTCGTGCCATGTACGCCTGCTGTGGTAGCACCGACTACTATCTCGAAACCGGCGATGCAACTTACTGGAAGACGCTTAACGCTCTCTGGGACGACATGACGAAAACCAAAATGTACGTCACCGGCGGAGTCGGCTCGCGCTCGGACGGCGAGGCGTTTGGTGATGCCTACGAGCTGCCCAACTACCTCGCGTATGGCGAAAGCTGCGCAGCGATTGGAAACATGATGTGGAACTGGCGCATGCTCGCCGCGACGGGAGACTCCAAGTTCACCGACGTCCTCGAGCGCGCTCTCTATAACGGCATCAATTCCGGCATGTCGCTCGACGGCACGCTTTATTGTTACCGCAACCCGCTCGCCTTTGATCCTTCCACTGGCGAAAAAATCCGCAATCCCTGGTATGACACGACCTGCTGTCCGCCTAATCTCGAGCGCATCTTCGCTTCTCTTCCCGGATATTTCTATAGCACGAGCAAGGACGGAATTTATCTGCACCTCTATGCCAATTCCGAGCTGAACTGGCATCTCGAAAACGGTATTGGACTGAAGGTCGCTCAGAAGACGAACTATCCGTGGGACGGCAGCGCGGAGATCTCGGTCACGCCGGCGCAGCCGTCGAACTTCACTTTCAATCTTCGCATTCCCGGCTGGGCTCTGCACGCCAGCGTCTCCGTGAACGGCGAAACGCAGAGTGGTGTAAAACCGGGCGCGTACCTTGCAATAAATCGTCGCTGGAGTCCGGGCGACACGATCCGAGCGATCTTTGACATGACGCCGCAAGTGCTCGAGGCCAATCCTCACGTGGTTGACGACCTTGGCCGCGTGGCCATTCAGCGCGGCCCGCTCGTTTACTGCCTCGAAGAAATCGATCAGCCCTCGGGCACGGTCTTAACGGATGTCGCCGTGGATTTGACCGGGTCCTCGCCGGCGCAATTTCGCGATGAATTCAAAAGCGATCTATTCGGCGGAACAGTTGTGCTCCATTCACCCGGTGTCCTCTACCAGAGAGACAGGTCGCGCGATGCTCTGTATTCCACCTACAGCCCCGAGCCGCTCAAAACCCGCCGAGTCCCGCTCACTTTTATTCCCTATTATGCGTGGTCAAACCGCCAGGCCACGTCGATGGAAGTCTGGACGCCCTTCCTGAAAACCTGACGCGCCCGCTTAACCCCGCATTGCAGTTCCGTGCCACTTCGGTTGCCTGGAGTTCTCCCAGGAAGTGAATTCCATTTTCATGGCGCGCAGGCCGCGACTAACATCAACTCCCTGAAATGCCTCGCGAAACAAACTTTCTCAGAGCCCCTCATCGAGATTAACAATCGTTGACATCCAAAAATGGCATAACTATACTCCCGAATACGATTACTTAACCGATTTAGCTCCCGGTGCAGAGCAATTCGGAGATTCTTTTGAGGGAAGGAATTAAGATGACTCTGCCCAAGCTATCGCTTCGAACGCTTCTGCTGCTGGTCTCCCTGTGCCTCTGTGTTTGCGTGGCAAATGCTCAATTCAAAGCCAGTATCCAGGGCACGGTCTTGGATCCTACCGGTGCGACCATCGCTGGTGCCAAGGTAACCGCTACGAATCAGGACACCGGCGCGGCCCGTGACACCGTTACGTCGGACGAAGGCTTTTACCGCATCTCCGAACTATCTCCGGGCAGGTACACCGTCACCGTCGAAGCCTCTGGATTCAAGACCTCCATTTCAAGGGACGTCGAAGTGAGAGCCGAGGAACCACGGGGCTTCGACATTAAAGTTCAAGTCGGCGTCGTTTCCGAGCAGGTGATCGTCACCGCTCCTTCCGAGCCCTTGCATACGGAAAACGCCAATGTGGGCAATAACATTTCGTCGGAGGAAATCACCCGCCTGCCTGCGGTAGGGCGCGACCCTTATGAACTCCTTCGTCTGACGCCCGGCGTCTTTGGAGACGGATCCCGCGGTGGCAATGGCGGCGCAAACAATCTTCCTAACTCGACCGGCCCCGGAGGCTCAAATACCTCCATCTTCCAGATTGAGAACTCGGTCCAGGCCGTCGCCAATGGCCAGCGTCAGGATACAAACAACTTCACAATTGACGGGGTCAGCGTAAACAGCTTGCAGTTTGGCGGCGCAGCGGTGATTACTCCCAACCAAGAGTCCGTCCAGGAAATTAATGTGCTCTCGAGTTCCTATTCCGCTGAAGACGGTCGCGGCAGCGGCGCACAGATTAAAGTCGTCACAAAAGGCGGCACAGACCAATACCATGGCAGCGGCTTCTTCAAATATCAGGACCCCAACTGGAACGCATTCAACAAGTATGGCGGGCCGGACAATGCGCCGACAACTCGTGTGAACAACAATTATCGGCAGTTTGGCGGCAGCCTCGGCGGTCCCATTCGCAAGGGCAGGCTCTTCATCTTCTTCTCTTACGAAGGTCTCCGGAGCCACACCCAGAATGTCTCTAGCCCCACGTGGGTCGAAACCTCCCAGTTCCGACAGTTGATCGTAACCGACCGGCCGGGCACCATCGCGGCGAAAATTCTCAGTTCCGCCGGCATTGCCCCCCGCATTCAGTCTGTACTTGCTCCCACTTGCCTGCTCGCGGGGCTTTCTGCCTCGCAATGCCAGCCCGTTTCTGGAGGATTGGACATTGGTTCTCCGTCGGGAACGACGGGACAATACTTGCCTTTCACTGGTCCAAACGCGAATTTGGTCGGTGGCGCGCAGATCGGCGGGGGATTCGATGGCATTCCCGACATTCAATTCGTTACGCTGGCGCTGCCGGGTAGCAGCAGCGGAAACCAATTCAACGGACGCGTCGATTACATCAGGGGAAACAACCAACTTTCCTACAGCTCTTATTTCTCGCTCTTTAACGGCACGACCGCCGATGCCGCCGGCCGCAGCCGCCCCCAGGGAGACCTGAACATTCAGCCCTTCAATCAGGTCCAAGCGGTTTCCTTCATCCACACCTTCTCCCCAACTTTGGTCAACGAATTCCGCG
>JBGPLB010000141.1:0-13059 GCA_041486245.1 Candidatus Acidiferrum sp. | reverse complement strand
TGGTCGAGCTTCGCAAGTCCCTGACGACCTTGACTGATATTACCGGGAGGCTGGATCAAACGCTCGACGTAAACACGGCAAATATCGACGAGCTTCTCGATAATTTCCGCCGCGTCTCGCAAAATCTGAAGGAATTCACGGACACTATCAAGAAGCGTCCTTACACTCTGATTCGCGCCACGAATCCGCGCGAACACAAACCGGGTGAGCAGCAATGAATCGAGAAAATCACCAACGCATGACCGGACGGACTGGATTGTCCGTGCAAAAGGCCCCCTGCGGCTGTAAAAGCCGGGTCTTTCTGACGCCCGTGAGAATTGCTTTCTGCATGCTTATGCTGGCAGCGGGCTTGACCGCCGGGTGCGGCGCTGCCCGGCCGAGCAAATACTATCAACTCACCGTTCCCGGAGACCTGGCGCCCGCGGCGAATCCAAATCCTCTTCCCATCACTTTGCTGGTTGGCCGCATGACCGGCTCCGCTCTCTACCGCGAAGACCAAATCGTCTATAGCTCTGGCGGCCAGAGCATGGGAACCTACGAGTATCACCGCTGGGCTGAACCGCCCACGGAAATGATCGCGGAAATTTTGTTGCGCCAGCTTCGCGCATCCGGCCAGTATCGCGGAGTTTACACTCTGCGAAGCGACGTCCACGGAGATTTCCTACTGCACGGGCGCCTCTACGACTTCAAGGAAGTCTCGGGAAGTTCGGAGGCCGCCCGTGTCACCATGGAATTGGAGCTGCGCAACATCAAGGCTGGCACAACGGTGTGGGCCCACTTCTACACGCATGACGAGCCCGCAAGCGGAAAAGACGTCAGCGCTGTCGTTGCAGCCTTGGACAAAAACGTCCAGCAGGGCATTGCCGAATGCCGCGCTAGCCTGGACCAATACTTTGCGGCCCATCCGCCGGCGCAGCCCTCGCAGACTGCACCCTAGCTTCTTACGAGAATTTCCAGACCTTGCTGAGGCATTCTCAGCCGGTTCGCCGCAGCATCAGCAGCGTAACGTCGTCTTCAAGCTCCGGGCTTCCCCGGTGAGCTTGCACACCCTCCAGCAGCGCCGCGGAAAAGTCCGGCAGCCGGACCGGCCCGGGCAATTTTGCCAGCGTTGATTCCGCTAATCGCAGGAATCCGCGCGGCGTCAGTTGCTCGCCCCCGGGTGACTGCACTTCGGTGGCGCCATCCGAAAACGCCAGAATCATATCTCCCGGTTGCAAGCATACGCTTTGCTCGCTGTACATTTCTCCCGTCACAAAACCGATGGGCAGGTTTTCCAGCCCATCACCAATCTCAAAAAACTTGCCTTCGCGCGACCGCCAGAGGAGCATCCGCGGATGAGCCGCGTACGCAAAATTGAACTCTCCCGTTGTGCCGTCAAATGTTCCCGTTACCACCGTTGTCAAACGCAATGCTCCTCTTGACTTTTCGGAATCCAAAGTAAATTCGTCATTCAGCGCGGACAAAAGCGTCGCGGTGTTGCGAATATCCTGATGCTTGTGCAACAGGTGATGGACGTGTCGGGCCACCCCGCTAGCCACATACCCATGCCCCACACAATCCGCCAGCACCACTCGCGCAATATTATCGCTGCAGGAAAACACTGCCGAGAGGTCTCCTCCCCGCTCCGCGCCAGACGGCAGAGCAATTACATCCGCCTCCAGCCCGGCCAGTTCAAGCGAACGATGCGCCCTCTCATTTCCAGCCCAAAGCTCCATGCAACCAAACGGCCGCGCGGCCGACGTCGTGCACGCAAATACTTCCGGTTCGATCTTCTTGATTCCCATAACAACAATTTTGATGCGTGAAAGTAGCGTACCGCTACAACCGGACGCGAAGCATCGCCCGCGCAAAATCACACTCCAAGTCTACGGCCTCCGTTGCCAGCAAGGGAATCGCTCCAAACCCGTGCAGCGCAATATCACGAAGTCGCACCCGTTGCGCGCCCCTCCTTATCTAAGTCCGCGTTGCCTAAGCCGTTGCAAGCTGGATACGCCGCCTCACTCCCCCTCTGCGACTTGCTAGACTATTCGAGAGGAATCGCGTCCCCGCGCATGAGCCCCCACGAAACGGATCGCCGCCATCTCGAGCGGCAAATCGTCTACGCGCGCCCAATTATCGTTTTGCTTTCTCTGCTTGCGCTGCTCCAGCAGCCGAATCCCGCGGACGCCAAGCGCTCCATCTCATTCCTGATTGCCTATCTAATTGTTTCTCTCGCGCTCATTCCTGTCGAGCGTTTCCTTCGCAAACGAGCCTGGCACTTGCCAATTGCCTGCGATTTGCTGGCTCTCGGCTTTTTCATGTACGTCAGCCCGCTGTCTGTCCCCGTTTGGTTTCCCTATCTTTTTGTCTGCTGGGTCGCTGGCATGCGCTGGGGACTCCGCCCCACAATCCCGCTCGCAGGCGCGCTCGCGCTTATCCTCGTTCTGCTCACCGCCGTCAAAGGCGAAATTGGCTGGATCCGCGTGGTGGCCTGGATGGGCCTCGTTGGCGGCACCTTTGCCGGCGGGGCCGCATTGGCTTTCCTGGCCGACCGCAGCCGCCATTTCGCCTCGCAAAACGACTTCTTCTCACACGTCACTGCAACTCTTCAAGTTGATCAGGGACTCGCCGAATCCTTGCGCCTCCTCCTCGACGAACTCGCCCGCGCTTTCGAAGTCGAAGTTGCCCTGCTCGCCTATCGCGACACGGATCTCGAGCGCATCTACATCTGGCGCCTCAGGGCCGGCGAAAGTGAGCGCCTCACCCCCGAGAGTTACTCCATCGCTCGCGCCGACGGCTTCCTGCTCGACGACATGGACGCCAGCGTTTGCTGGAACAGCCTCGAAGGCGCCGGCAGCGGTTTTGGCTGGGACCGCCGCGATGGCCGCAGGCTCCACACTCTCCCGCGCTTGCCTGGCCCCACCCAGCAAGAGCTCAACCTCCGCTCCATGCTCTCCGTTGCGTTTGACCAGAGCGGCCAACCCGCCGGCCGCCTCTTCGTGCTCAATGGCCGCAAACCCTTCGAACACCCCGACCTCGCCTGGCTCGAGCGCATCTCCCGCCACATCGGTCCCTCGTTAGAAAACGTCTTCCTCCTTCGCCATCTTCGCGCCCGCGCCATTGAAGGCGAGCGCAGCCGCATCTCCCGGGACCTCCATGACGGCATTCTGCAGACCCTCCTAAGTATCGAAATCCAGCTCGACGTCCTCCGCCGCAAAGTCGCTGCCTCTCCGGAGCAGGCCGTCGCCAGCCTTGGCAACCTCCAGCAAACCGTCAAAAACGAGTCCGCCGAGCTTCGCCGCATGGTCACCGACCTGCGCCCCCTGCGCGTCCAGAGCGCCGACCTCGTCGACCTGATGCACGGATTCGCTGAACGTTTCCGCAACGAATCCACCCTGGCCCTGGACGTTATGATTGAATCCGCCGACCTGCACGCTCCCGACCGCGTCTGCCGCGAGATTTTCCAGATTTACCGTGAAGCACTTAACAACATAAAAAAGCATGCGAAGGCTTCCCATGTCGTGGTAAAACTGTCGCAGGATGACAGCCGCATCGTCCTCGTGGTTGACGACAATGGCGAGGGTTTTAGCTTTGCAGGCCGCTTTACCGGGGATGAGCTCGACCGCCTGCGGCTGGGTCCGATTTCCATCAAGGAGCGTACGCGTACTGTGGGAGGCGATTTGACCGTTGAGTCAAACCCCGGCCATGGAGCGCGACTGACCATCGAAGTCCCGCTCGGTTGACATGGCCAAAACTAAACAGCAAATTCGTGTCCTTCTAGCGGACGACCACGCGATCTTTCGCGATGGCCTCCGCAAACTCCTCGATTCCGACGAAGACATCACCATCGTTGGCGAAGCCCAGAACGGCGCGGAGTGCATCAAACTCCTCGCCAAGCTCAAGCCGGAAATCCTTTTGCTCGATCTCCGCATGCCCGATAAAGATGGCCTCGCCGTCCTCGAGGAAGTCAATTTCGATACCCTGCCCACCCGAGTCATCGTTCTCACTGCCGCTGAAGATGATCGCGACGTCGTCCGCGCCATGCGCCTCGGCGCTCGGGGCGTCGTTCTCAAGCAGTCCGCAACGGACCTGCTCGTAAAAAGCATCCACCGCGTTCACGCCGGAGAAATCTGGCTCGATAACCGCATGACCGCGGAGGTCATGAAGGCGTTCTCGAAATCTTCTGAATCCGGTCCTCGGCGCGAAAAACCTCTCCTCAGCGACCGCGAAAAAGAAATCGTTCAGCTCGTCGCCCAGGGCTTCCGCAACAAGGAAATCGGCGAAAAACTCTTCATCAGCGAGCAGACTGTTAAGAATCACTTGCACAACATCTTCGACAAACTTGGCGTTTCCGACCGCCTCGAACTAGCGCTTTACGCTATCCACCACCGCCTGATCGATCAGTCGTAGCCGTGTTCCGGCTCCAGCCAGGACGCTATTTACGCTCGTCTAATCGAGCCATCATCCCGTTCCCCACTAAGGGTAATTTCTATGTGCTTCTACGGCATTCAGGGGATAGACAAGAAAACCTCTATCCCTGATCGTGGACGGGGAAGGAGAGCACGGAGCTGGTACCCTTCGAAATTTCGAAGGGCCCGGGCTGGGACGGCTCTATGTTCTCCTCATTACCCTTCATCCCGGGAAACCCACAATGCCGTTTCGTTGTCCATGGTGTCGGAGCGGCCGGACCCGTAGATCGAATACGCGCGGATGATTCGAAGCATTTCTCGCCAATCTCTCTGTCCGGCCGTTTTCGATGCGCCGAAAACGATTGCCGCTTTTTCCGAAGGTCCGCCAAACTTAAATTGGATCCAGGATTGTCCGAAAGCTCCAGTCCATCCGCGACACTTCAGCCCTCGCGAGGAATAACCGCTGTCTCGCTGCCGAAGTAACGGGACTTCCTCCAATTCTGGGGCTTGACCTTTCGTTCTCTCTCGTATATAACCAGATGGTTGTACAACCTGTAGGTTATGCAATGACCTCTTCCGATCGCCTCGATGCCACTTTCCACGCTCTCGCTGACCCCACACGTCGCGCCATCCTCGCACGCCTCGCTACCGGTGAAGCCTCGGTCATGGAACTGGCCGAACCCTTCGCCATGACTCAGCCCGCCATCTCCAAACACCTCAAGGTGCTCGAGCGCGCCGGCCTTGTCTCGCGTGGCCGCGATGCACAGCGTCGCCCGCGCCGGCTCGAAGCCAAACCATTCTCCGAGGCCAGCGAATGGCTCGAGAAATACCGCCGCATTTGGGCCGGCAACTTCCAGCGCCTTGACGCCCTGCTCGATCAGCTCAAGGTCAACGAGTCAAAGGCCAAAGAAAAGAAGCGGGGGCCTTCAAAACGTTACGTTAAAGGAGATCACCGATGGCGAATCTTGAAACGCTGAAAGTGACGACGAAGGGCGACCGGGAGATCGTGATGACGCGCGACTTCAACGCGCCTCGCCGCCTGGTCTTTGACGCATTCACAAAGCCCGAACTGGTAAAGCAGTGGCTGCTCGGGCCGCCTGGCTGGTCCATGCCGGTCTGCGAAATCGATCTAAAGGTGGGCGGCGCCTACCGCTACGTGTGGCGGCGGGACTCCGACGGAAGCGAAATGGGGATGGGCGGTGTCTATCGCGAGATCGTGCTGCAAGAACGAATCGTCAGCACGGAAGTTTTCGACAAGCCCTGGTACCCCGGCGAGGCGGTGGGCACGCTCGTCCTAGCAGAGCGGGGCGGAAAGACCACCGTCACGCAGACGGTACTCTACCAATCACGGGAAGCCCGCGATGGGATCCTCAAAAGCGGCATGGAGAGCGGCGTGGCGGCGAGCTATGATCGTCTGGCACAACTGTTGGCTTCGCCAGGAACTGCCGGCATGGAAAAAGGAGTAGGCAAATCATGAGCGAACGAGCGATGGGCGAAGGGGTCATCAGCGAAAAGGGCCCTCAGCGACGTATTGGTCGAAGCATCGTCGCTGTACTCGCCGGCATGATCGTGGGAATTGTCCTCTCGCTTGGCACGGACCTCGTGCTGCACATGGCCCACGTCTTTCCCCCGTTGGGCGCGTCCATGACCGGCTACGATGGGCCGCTGCTTCTCGCCACGATCTACCGCACGCTCTACGGTGTTCTGAGCAGTTACATCGCCGCGCGCCTCGCTCCTCATCGGCCCATGCTGCATGCCATGGTACTCGGCACGATCGGTTTCGCCGTCAGCATTCTCGGGGCTGTCGTAACCTGGAACAAAGGTCCAGCCTTTGGGCCACACTGGTATCCCGTCGCTCTCATTGTTCTCGCGCTTCCCACCGCTTGGCTCGGCGGCAAACTCCGCCTCGCCCAAGGTGGGACGCGAGCCGATGGCTGAAGCGGGAACTCTACTTAATACGCAGCATGGAGAACAAAATGCAAAAAATCACCCCATTTTTGTGGTTTGACGGCAAAGCCGAAGAAGCCATGAAGTTTTATGTTTCTATTTTCAAGAACTGAAAGATTCTCAGCCCTTTGGCTTTTCAGCTCGACGGTCAAGAATTTTTCGCATTCAACGGCGGCCCGCACTTCACCTTCACTCCCGCCATTTCGCTCTTTGTCAATTGCGAGACGCAGGAGGAAGTTGATGAACTGTGGGAAAAGCTTTCCGAAGGCGGCGAAAAGGGAAGATGCGGCTGGCTCAAGGACAAGTACAGTCTGTCCTGGCAAATCATTCCCTCGGTTCTGGGCAAGATGTTGCAAGACAAAGACGCTGCAAAATCAACACGCGTCCGGAATGCCATGCTTCAAATGAATAAAATGGACATCCAACGCTTGAAGCAGGCTTACGACCAGGACTAGCGCTCAGTCAACGGCACAAGTCTTCTGTGTCCCGGGAGTCCTAGCGTTCCTCGAATCATTCCCTACTCGTGGATGATTTCGCCATGAGTACCGGATCGCCTCCCGGCTCCGGCATTCTTCAAGAAGAGCCTTTGATTGACCCGCCACACCTTTCTCTGCTATCAACGGAAGCCGAAAAGCCTAACAACGAGGAACCTATGCCTATCACACGACGAAAATTCTTTCACAATGTTGCCGCCGGCGCGGTCGCCGCTGCGGCTCTCCCCACGCTAGATGATCTCGCCTTCAGTGAACTCATTCCCGGATCCCGCGCAAGTGAGCCCGGCGGCCCGATTATTCTAAGCCGCAATGAAAACGCTTATGGCCCGTCGCAAAAAGTAATCGCCGCCATGCAAGGCGCCCTTCAATTTGCAAATCGCTACCCCGATCCCGCGGTGAAAGCTCTTCACGAAAGAATCGCTCGATCCCATTCCATCAAACCAGAACAACTAGTGCTCGGCTGCGGCTCTGGAGAAATTCTAAGCATCGCGGCTTCCGCCTTTGTTGGCCCCGGCAAACAGCTAATGACCGGTTTACCGACCTTCGAGGCCATCGGACGTTGTGCCAAAACTGTGGGCGCGGAAGTCGTCGAAATACCTCTCGCCAAAAATTACTCACACGATTTGCCGGCCATGCTCGCAAAAGCTGGCGCAACCACGGGTTTGCTCTACATTTGCAACCCAAACAATCCCACCGGCAGCCTGACCCCTCGCAAGGACCTCGAAGAATTCATTCGCAAGCTTCCCACCACTACTACGGTTCTCATCGACGAGGCTTACCATCACTTCGTCGGAGCAACACCGGATTACACCTCTTTCATCGACAATCCGATGAACGACGACCGGGTCATCGTCGCCCGCACCTTCTCCAAAGTTTACGGCCTCGCAGGAATTCGCGTCGGCTACGCTGTTGGCGCTCCCGAGAAAATCAAAGCTCTCGCCGCACGCCGTCTGCCCGAAGGCCTCAACGCCGTCGGCGCCCACTCCGCCCTCGTAGCCTACGACGATCTCGACCATGTCCAAATGAGCGCAAAGCGTAATGCCGCCGATCGTCAGGAGTTCTTCAACCAGGCCAAACCCCGAAAAGTTCAGGGAATCGCTTCTTATACGAATTTCGCCATGGTGCAAACCGCCCGCCCTGCTCTCGACGTCATCACGCACTTCAGGAAAAACAACATCGAAATCGCCCGCCTCTTTCCCTCCATGAACACCTTCGTCCGCGTCTCTTTCGGCACGCCTGCCCAAATGAAGGAATTCTGGCGCGTTTGGGATCTGCTGCCCGCCGTATAACGCGAAATGTCAGGAAATTTCCTCGGCAGAAACCGCTTTCACTCGTAGCGGAAGTTCTGATCGGAAAGGCCGCGAGAGTGCCCACTACGACACGCCCTTGCGGAAAACAAAAGTTATTGTGTTGACCCACGTTGATTACTGCTCTAAATTTTTAAAGTTCGACCCTTTCTCTGCTCATTGCTCTTTCCCTCGACCGGGCCCTCCCAGCCTATACACAATTGTGACAAGAAGTTGAAGCGGCAGCTGCACGGCTCTTGGTGAACCACTCAGTCCGTCGGCAAACGCGATATACCGGCTACCCGGACCGGACACCGCGGCCCGCGATTGTTCCCTCTCGATATGGACGTGTCGAAGTCGCACGCGCAGAGGAGACAACCAGGCCATGTTCGCGAGACGCTTGCTTCAACATCCACATTCCTCAAGAGCTCCGTCATTCGTCTCGGTTCTAGCGCCAATCTTTTACCACGGCACTGGCAAAACCGTCGCCTCACACGCCGATTTCAAGAAACGTGATCACTGCCGTCTCGCCGGCACTCACTTTTTTCCGAAGTGCGGGCAGAAGTGTACCTATCGTTCGTTGCTGGTGTAACTCAAAAGGATCGTGATATGAAAAGACTATTGCCAGGTATCGTTCTATTCTTTGCTTTGATCAGTTCTGCGCACGCACAAATCGCTCAAACGGCTGCAAATTCTGTTCGTTCTCAAACCATCATTCCAAAGGCGGTAGGAAACACTCTGCTCGTGCAATGCGACTATGTCGGTCCACCACCCCACAGCTCGGCAATTTCCGATTCTATCGGCACTGTTTATACTTCCATTGGTCCTGTTAATACCAGCTCAGCTTTCTCACAATTCGTTTCTATATCTGCTGCGTTAACTTCCGTATCGTCCCGTACAGTAAAATGTCCAGCAGCCCCTACCGGAACGAGCTTCGGTGAGATTTACATTGTAGAGTTGACCGGGGACATGTCAGTCGATGGGGAGGCTCAGGGTAACGGGGCTGGAACTCCGGCGCTGGTAACAGTTCCAGCCGCGTCTGGAGATATCGTGGTGGCGTTCTGTATAACAGGATCGTGTTCGTTATCTCCGGGTTGGATATCGCTTTCATCTTTCAACAGCAATTTGGTGGCTTGGCAAAAATCCTCCATCTCGAGTGTGTCGAGTTCTTTCGATGTGTCTTCCGACTGGGTCCTCACCGCGATTTCTCTCAAGCCTACTGTTCTTTCTCCTCCACCGCTCCCAATTACTCTGACCATCAACACTTCTAGCCCTAACATCAGCTCCCTCATTTTCGATGATGGAACGGCAGTCTATGTCGGCGCAATTATTCCTCAGCAATTGAACGGCACGACCTGGATTTCAACCGGAACCGTAACTTGCGATGCCGATGGTTTGCTAACTGGAACGTTTACCATCAATCCGACCTATGCGGACGCTAACGGGAATGTATCCTTTCAATTCAGCCTCCCCGGCCTCGCCAACCTCGGCCAGCAAACCATGCCTCTTGTGAAATTTCAGCAAGGCTCGACAGGATTTACAATCAAAGAAGTTCTGTTCAAGTCGTTGTTTATGAAGTCTCTCCTGGCAGTGGAGAAGTCTACTAGCGTGAGCCTGACACCATGAACCAAGGAGCAAACGCGAAGGTTCATGTTCTAGTCTCTGAGAAGCGCAAGTACTTGTTCATCCATCCCGAACAGACCAGCATCTATTGTTCAGAGACAGATTTAGGAATGACTCTGGCTCTGTTCTCTGCCAGAAACAGGTTTGAGATTAAAGATTTAATTATTTTCACGGAAGTTGATGGTCTTGTTCGCGACAAAGCTGCGGCTCGGGCGATGGAGCTCCTCAATACGGTTGGTGTGGATAAAAAACTTACCAAGCGAGAATGGCAAGTATTGGAGGGCATAAACCGGAATCTTGCCAATAAAGAAATAGCCTGCGAGCTGAACCTTTCCGAACGAACAGTCAAATTTCACGTGAGCTCTTTGTTGGTAAAGTTCGGGGCTAGCAGCAGGCTACAGCTCCTTGGCGAAAGTTTGCCTAAGAGATAGGGTCAGCTCCGAGGTGCTCCCGCTAGTTTGTACGTTCAGCGCCTAGTTATCGGTCGGATGCGGATGGCCGCGGCTTCACCGGAGCCCCAGCTTCGCATGCACGGAGTCGAAGGATCTCAGCTTCGATTCCGCTAAGTCTTTTCCCTGCCATTCCCAGAAAGAGTCCGCATCAATATCATTTCGTGGCACTTACGCTTCCTTTGCTTTCATGCGCCTACGAACTCTTTTCTCACCCGAAGAACGCTAACTCCCGCATTTTCAGCTATCTCCACGCACTTTGCGGAAACCACAGGCGGCATAGGTTGGGATCCACCTTTCCGTCTGAGGAGGTTCGCAATCCCTTGGATTGCCGGGCTTCTTCTCCCGCACGCGCCACAACTCGTAAGCCACGTGTGACGAACTCACGAACAGCCTTCGATGAGCCCCACGCCGCGTTTTCCACAAACGTCCTAGTACAGGCGTACCTCCCAGAATTGAATCGATTTTGTACCCGCAGTCCTATTGTTACCTGGACCGCTCCCAGATACACTCTCTCTTCAATCAGGAGGTATGCCTTGACCGGTTCCGAACGCCGCACTACCCAGCGCTTCCAAATGCGGCTGCCGCTCACCGTCCGTTGGACTACGGGCGCCGCGGTTGGCGAGACCAGCACCGAATCCCGCGACGTCAGTTCCCGCGGTGTCTACTTTTTTCTGTCCAAAGACGTTCACGAAGGCTCGCCCGTCGAAATTCTTCTGACCCTGCCGAACGAAATCACCTTGGCCGGTCCCGTGCGCGTGCGCTGTCTCGGCCGCGTCCAGCGGACCGAGCCGCGCGACGAAGGCGCCATTGGCGTCGTCGCCGCCATCGAGCGGTACGAATTCCTCCGCGGCGACGAAGAAATGAAATAGCTGCTTTCGGCGGCCGCCGCAGCCCGCCATTCAAAACCGAATTTCTTACAGGTTTCTTGCTCGCTCACTGCGGAGGCGGGCAGGATAAGCCGGGGTACCTCGGCCCCTCAGCGGAGCGCCCCGGCTGCTTTTTTTTTCTGGCCCCATTTTTCACACTCGTTTTTTACGCCCTGGTTTGCCCCACGTTTATTCCATCGTGTGCGATACTTGCGAGACATTTACGTTCATTCCGAGGATTTGCCACTTCATCGGAGCCGAATTAGCGCGACTGCCGGAGACTGGCTGACTGCCGTTCAAAACGCTGCCCAAGTCAGAACGGTGACACCTCGTCTTTGAACCTGATCTTGGAAGAAGTAGTCTTCCTTCGAGGATACATCGCTTATGACAGACTGGTTCGCACGCCCCGTCCTACACGTGACCGACGTTGAGGCCTCGCTCCGCTTTTACGTTAACCGGCTCGGCTTCACGAGCCCCTGGCGCTACGACGAGGACGGTAGAGCGTATGTCGCACAGGTCGACCGGCAGGGCTGCGCGCTTATCCTGGCCGACACGTGGCCGGAGAAGATTGGCAAGGGGCTGATGTTCATTTCCCTGAACGTCGAGCCGCAGACGCGCGAGGCCGCGGTCGCCGCGTTGGACGCGCTGCGGGCGGAACTCGAGGCCAAGGGTGTTCCGGTCAAGGACGGTTCGTGGGGCTACCGGCTTCTGGTGGTCGATGATCCCGACGGCAATCAGCTCTTCTTCAACTATCCGAACGAGACTGCATCCGGCAAGATTGCTAGAGATGAAGCGTAATCATCCAGCCTCGCCGGGACGCGCGACAACGGCGGCGGAGTGATTCGCGGGTGCGCCACCCCCTTTTCGGCAATAGGGCGAGGGCGGCATGGGCGCGTCTTCTTCTTCGGAACCAAAGTGGGTCGGGTTCCGTATTACACCATAAGACGGGTGTGCCGGTTCAAGCGTCAGACAACCGTCAGGGAGGCGGACGTCATGAAGATGAGCAAGAGTTTGCTACGAGGCTGCGTAGCGGGTGCGGTTTGTGCGGCGGTGATTTGCCTGGTGGCTGGTGTGCCTGCGCGGGCGCAGGGCGAGAAGCGCTCAGTTTTCGCGCCGGACGATTTTCATTGGCAGGGATCCTTGAAGGCCGGGCAGACTCTGGAAGTGATCAATACTAACGGAGAGATTGCCGCGAACCGCGCTTCCGGGGATGCGGCGCGTGTCGCAGGCGCGCGCGGGGGGAGCGACGAGGACCACGAACTGTTTATCGAGGTCGTCGAGTACGCGGATGGCGTCACGGTTTGCGCCGTCTACGCCAGGGATAGGGCGCCGGGCCGGTGCCATCGCGGCGGAGTGACGTCGGAGTCCGGCAACTGGTGGCACGGGCGTCGCGCGAAGATCAACTTTGACGTGCAAGTGCCGCGGGGCGTGCGGCTGAACGCGTTGACCACCAACGGAAGGGTCCATTGCCTGCATTTGGACAGCGTCGTGCACGCGGCAACGACCAACGGCGACGTGGAAGTCTCGACCAGCGAGTGGGCCTCCGCCAAGACCACCAACGGCGGAGTGCGCGTGTCCATGGGCAACGCCAAGTGGAGCGGCGAGCTGGAGCTGGAGACCACCAACGGCAGTGTGGACGTCACGCTGCCGGCCTCCGCGGAATTTCAGGTGGATGCGGCCACCACCAACGGCGGCATTCGCACGGACTTTCCAATTACGGTACAGGGGAAGTTTGGCCCCAAGTCTCTCTCCGGCACAGTGGGCGGCGGAGGGCGCGAATTGAAGGTCGCCACAACGAACGGCGGTATCGAGTTGAAGAAGAGCTAACTGCGCAGTAGCCTCCACGTCCCAGTGCACCCCAATGTAGGGGCGTCGCTCTAGAGCGCCCCGTCTTTGCCATTCACCGCAGGCCGCAGCTTGCCGGACGCCAGCTTCTCCAGCGCTCGCAGCCGCTCCTTCAGTTCGCTGCTCTCCAATCGCCTCTCGCGGTACAGCCACCGCAG
>JBGPLB010000140.1:0-13128 GCA_041486245.1 Candidatus Acidiferrum sp. | reverse complement strand
CGATCATGCATCCTTCGATTATTTTCCCGGTGCGGTTGAAGCAGCCCGCGAAGGCCATCTTTCCGGTGGCCTAAAAAATAATCGCGCCTTCATTGGCGAATGCGCGGTTTTCGAGCCAGCTGTTTCGTCCGAATATCAAGATCTTCTCTTCGACCCGCAAACCTCGGGCGGTTTTCTTGTGGCCATCGCCCCGGACCACGCAGATCCCGCTTTAGCTGCGCTCGCGCGCCACGGCGTTTCTGCCCGCCGCGTCGGTCGCGTCGTCTCGAAATCCGCTCCATTGATCAAGGTCTTCTGAAAATTTGTATCCTTTTCGCCGCAGCATTAAGTAGAACGCCTCAGCTCATAGGCATGGCGTCGTTTAAGCTAAACGAATGGACACGATAACCCACGGCATCGCCGGCGCACTGATCAGCAAAGCGGTTTTCCGCGGCGAAGACATGTTCGCGTCGCAGCCCATAAATCGCGCCCGCATTATCACTTGGTCCCTGATGTTTGGCGCGATTTTTCCCGATTCGGACATGTTTCGCGACTTCCTCTCAAGCAACCAACTGCTCATCCTGACGTGGCATCGCGGCGTCACACACTCGGTGGTTTGCATGCCGTTCTTTGCGCTGGCCCTGGCGGCACTCACGCGCTGGTTCGTACGCTGGCGGAAATGGGACGCTCCGTCTTTCGGCGCTTTGACGGGAATTTACGCCATTGGCATTCTCAGCCACATTCTTCTAGATCTCGTTACCAGCTTCGGCACGATGGCTTGGTCGCCGCTCCAGTGGTCCCGCCCCGCCTGGGACCTGATCTTCATCATCGACTTCACGTTCACCGCGCTTCTCCTCTGCCCGCAACTGCTCGCCTTGGTCTATCGCCAGCCGGAAGGCCTGAAAAACCGCGCCATCATCACTTGGTCGGTACTCTCACTGGCTTCATTGGGTGTGGCCGCCTTATTGAAAAATGTCGGCGCGCCGATTTCTGCGCAAACCGCCGTCGCCATCATCATGCTGTTGGCGGTATTTTTTTTGCTTCCCGCGACTCGCGGCAAAGGCCTGCGCGTTCGTTACGCCGCGTGGAATCGCGCAGGTCTTGCTGCGGCCGTCATCTACATTGCTGCGGCGTTCTTCGCTCATCGCATCGCGCTGGCTCGCGTCGAGCAGTTCGCCTCGCTCTTCCAACTCAAAGTAGAATCCCTCGGGGCGCTCCCTTTTCCTCCATCGTTATGGCATTGGGACGGCCTCGTGAACACGCCGCACGGCGTCTACGAAGTCCGGCTCGACCTCGGCGACCCGGCGCCGCAGTCATCCATCGAGCATCGCTATTATCCCGACGCGATTCCCAACCAATTCATCGACGCAGCCAGGCGTTTGCCGGAAGTGCAAACAGTCTTGTGGTTCGCACGTTTTCCGGTCACCCGTTTTCACAAGGAAGGCAGCAACGCCATCGTGGAATTTTCCGACGCGCGATTTCCGCAGATTCGCAGAGACCGCCACTCGGGCTTCACTTACCGCGTAAGAATGGATGAATTCGGCAAGGTTATTTCGGCGGGATGGGCACGGGAGTGAGGAAGATTTGCTACGCTGCTACGGCGCGGGCGAGTGTACGTACTTCACTTCGCTTTCGCCGGATGGATTACCACTTGGCGCTCTTCGCCCATCCCCACGCTTTCGGTGCGCACGCCGGGCATTTCCTTTAGCGCCAGGTGCACAATGCGCCGCTCGCGCGAGGACATCGGATTGAGCCGGAACGGTTGGTGAGAAGTCTGCACGCGCTCGGCCGCCACGCGCGCCGTCATGCGCAACTCTTCAAATCGCAGCGCGCGATATCCGCCGCTGTCCAAATGGATTTTTTCATGGTAGGTAGGTTCGAGACGCAACGCGCGGAACGCCAGGTGCTCGATCGCCTTCAAAACTTCTCCGTTGCGCTCCAGCAAAATCTCTTTATCCCGCCCATCGAGATCAGCAATCACTTCCGCGTCACCCGATGCATCTGCCGCAGGCGCTTCGACCGGCTGCACCTTCACCTTCAAGTCCAGCCCGGAGACGCGCACGATATCTTCCAAAAATTTCCGCAAAGCCGCGGCTGCCGCTTGCCGATCCAGTTGGCCTTCCCGGATAAGGTCCTGTCCCATGAGCCTCCAAACCCCGCTCCAGACTGGTCACGCTTTACTTCGATCTGCTTGTTTTTTGCTCAACAGCGCTTTTCCCGGCGGCGTTAGCGGATGTTTGCGATTCAGGTACCACTGCTGCACGACCCCCACCACACCGCTGGTGAGAATATACACCGCCAGGCCGCTCGGATACGGAATGATCATAAACATTCCCGCCATTCCAATCGGCATAAACTTCATCATCGCCTGCTGTTGCGGGTCCGTCGCCGTCATTGGCGTCATTTTCGACGCGAGGTACATCGACACACCCATCAAAACCGGCAGAATGTAGTAAGGATCTTTCGCGGACAGGTCCGTGATCCAGCCAAACCAAGGTGCGTGCCGCAGTTCGATCGTCCCTTGCAACGCCCGATACAGCCCGAACCAAATCGGCATCTGTAAAAGCTGCGGAACGCAGCCGCCGACAGGGTTAATTCCTTCGCGGCTGTAGATTGCCATCACTTCTTTGTTCATCTCCGCTTTGCGCGGATCGTTCATCTTATATTTCTTGTACTTGTCCTGAATCTGCTTGACTTCCGGGGCCACGCGCTGCATTTTCAGCGTTGTCTTGTACCCCGAAACGCGCAGAGGGAAGAGCAGCATATTGATGACGAGCGTGAGGATAACAATCGACCAGCCCCAATTGGGCACGTACTTGTGAATCCACTTGAGCCCGTGGAATAGCGGGTCGGCGATGATCTCCAGCCATCCAAAATTCACCAGCGCTTTCAGTGGCGGGTTCATGCTCTTCAGTTCGTCGTAGTCTTTCGGTCCCACGTAGACTCGCAGCGCCAGCGGTTGCGAGGCGGTCGCCGTGGCCACTTGCACCACGGGTTCCTGCACATCTTTCCCTTCGACTTTCACCGTGCGCGAAACCTTCCAGTAACGGGTCTCCAGCGAACCGGAAGCCGCGCCGTTCGCGGACAGAAACGCTGCCACAAAGTAGCGGTCTGCGATTCCCGTGTAGTCCTTGCCTCCCATCCAAACTCCCGGGCCCCATTTATCTGGGCCTTCGAGCTTCTTGTAAGGCAGGTCCGTCAGCTTTTCGCTTTCGCTGTAAAACGTCGTTACCGTCTCCACTGGGGCCGGATTCTGCACCGTCAAATCCCCGAACCCTCCCAGCCACGCCAGACCCGCCCGCATGGGCGTGCCGTTCAACTTAACGGAAGTTTCCACGCGCACCACATAAGAGTGATCGAAACGAAAACGTTTTGTGACTTCCAGATGCCCATCGCTCCAGGTGAGCTGCAATTCCGCTGGAGCCTCCAGGGAATTTCCGCTAAGAGCTGCATAGTGCGCGGTGGCGCCTATATGACCGTCTTGCTCTGCGACGCCAGCCACGTACAACGCGGAATTAGCCGCTGATTCGAGTTGCTGATCGTCGAACACCAGCGCGAAGGGCCATCCTCTAACCTCCGCAGCCGCCTCCGGGTGTACCACGTCCAGCACGCGTTGGGGCTTCGCATCATCCTTGTACTTTTTCAACTGCCAGCTCTTCACCACTCCGCCGCGATTCGAAATCTCCACGCGATAAAGCGCATTCTCCACAACAATCGTTCGCTCTTGCGTGTCGGCCTTTGGTGGCATCGCTGCGGCGCTTGGGGGTGAAATCGCAGTCGCATTCCCGTCAGGCAACGGCGCACCGGACTTCGTGGAAGAGGGCGAAGTGGGAGTGGGGGTTGGCGATGTCGTCCCCGTATTCGTCGAGGCTGGCGCCGTAACCGCCGGTGTGTTCGCTTGCGGCAAGTTGGCTGGTGGCTTCGGCGCGAAAAACTTGGCCCACAGCAAAATCACCGCCATCGATAGTATCGACGCAATCAGTATGCGCAACTCTGACGAAAGTTCTTTTTTCTTTTCCGGCGCGCTCACGAATGGACCTCTCTGGGAGTAACGCGCGATCCGCCTGCCTCTTGCTCAGCCCCGCCGTTCATCAAAGCTTCACCCTCTGTTTTCTCCGGGACCGGGTCATATCCAAACTTTCGCGACAGCGGATGGCACCGCAGCAGCCGCTTCAATCCCAGCCACGACCCTCGCATCACGCCAAATCGCTCGATCGCTTCATACGCATACTTCGAGCACGTCGGTTCGAACCGGCAGCTGCCAGCGAACAAAAAGGACAAGTACACCTTATAAATACGCAACGCCGCCAGCGCGGCTTTCACCGCCACGGACTGCTTCTCCGCCGCAGGTGGGACAGACTTAAGTCTGTCTCTTTCTTCTTCGCTTCCGCCTTTAATATTCATCGTCAAATTCACACGCTCTTCATCAACCGCAGCAAATCCGCCGTCAGCCCCGCAAACTCCGCCCTCCCCACGCTGCTCTTCGGATGAATTACGATGTCCCATCCCACGGGTATCTCCATGCGATGGCACCGCACCATCTCTCGCATTCGCCGCCGGATGCGATTGCGCACCACCGCTCCGCCCAGCGCCTTCTTAATGCTGAAACCGAAGCGGCTCACCGGCAGTTGGTTGGCGCGAAAAAAAACTGTGAAATGGGAACTGGAACGGCGCTTCCCGGCGCGGTACACGGCATCGAAGTCGCCGCGCCGCACCAGCCTCGCCTCGCGCGGAAATTCCATCCGCCCGGGACTATTCGGGCGTGAGGCGATGACGTCCCTTCTTGCGGCGTGCCGCCAGAACTTTCCGGCCGCCGACTGTCTTCATGCGCGAGCGGAATCCGTGCGTCTTTGCGCGGCGTCGTTTCCGCGGTTGAAATGTGCGCTTTGGCAAAGCAATCCCCCTTTAGTTCCGCGGCCCAGACTTACCAAGATGCGGCCGGTTCTTCCTGTAAACACAAAGCGACCGTCAAGCCGCTCAAGCGACAGGTATCGAATTTATTAGTGTAGTCGACCCTCGCTCGCAGGGTCAAGAAATGCGCTTCCTGTTTCGCGCGAAGGCGGCGGGCGGCTCCGTTCGGAATTCAAATGACGGAAAATTGCAGAATTGCTAGACTCACGTAAAGCTTCGTAGGGAGACACTTCTTGTCCGATTTAGTGCTCTATTTTGCAGGTGATGGTCAACTCTTCGAAGACCGCGGATTCTCGAACGGAGGGCGGTTTTGGTTTGCCAGAGACTTTATGGAGATGCTCGGCTACGAAACCATGCAATCCTTCGAGCAGGCCATAAATCGAGCAGTCGGAACCTGCACGACTCTTGGAATCCCCGTGATCGAGAACTTCGAGCAATGTTCACGGGAAATGAACGGTGAAGTGGTTTCCGATTATAAGCTTTCAAGATTTGCTTGTTATCTGGTCGCCATGAATGGCGACGTTCGAAAGGCCCCAGTCGCACAAGCTCAAGCATACTTTGCCACTCTCGCCCAAGCAGCTCAAGAATACATCCAGTCAGTTCAAGACGTCGAAAGAGTTCAGATCCGCGACGAAGTCTCTGACAGAGAACGAGGCTTGAGCAGCACTGCCAAAAGAGCTGGCGTATCAGAGTATGGATACTTCCAAAATGCAGGCTACCGAGGGATGTATAACGTTGACTTGGGCAAACTGAAGGAAATGAAGGGGTTACGCGACCGTTCGAGATCTTTGCTCGATTTCATGGGTAAGCGGGAGTTGGCTGGCAACTTATTTCGGTTGACCGAGACTGAAGCCAGACTCAAGCAAGAAAAAATCCAGGGACAAAGACCTGCCGAAAACGTGGCCTTCCAGGTCGGGCGTAAAGTTCGAAACATCATGATCGATAACACCGGGACGCGCCCGGAACTTCTTCCATTAACCAGCGACATCAAAGATGTGCGTAAGGGGTTGAAACACACTGCGAAAGAACTAAAGAAACTCGATAAACCCAAAGGGAAGAAAGGCTAGACCCTCTACCTCGCGACGCAGCCCTAGGCAGTGTTCTTGACGTGTTTGTACTCGTCATACGCCGCCAGGTACCTGTCCACATCCTTCCGCAACAAATAATACGGTGTCGATAGCCGTATTTTCGACGGCCCGCCGCCCCGAATCCGGATCTTCTTTTCCTTCCACATCCATGTCTCAAGCTCTCCAATTTGTATGGGCGGCACGTTCACCGAGGCAATCGCGCATCGCAACGCCGGATCCGGCGAAGTCCAGGACTCCGCCCCCCGCTTCACCATCTCTTTCAAAATGTAGTCCGCCATCATCCGATGCCGCCGCTCGATCCGCTCCATCCCAATCGAATTCGCGAGTTGCACCGCCGCGCGCAAACCATACAGCGTCGGCACGTTCGAACTCCCAATTCGTTGGAATCGTTCCGCCCGCAGCTTCGGCTCGTCCCATCCGGCGGTCACGATGGTGTTCCACACGCGGTCCATCACCTCGTCGCGCACATACAGAAATCCAGTCCCTTTCGGCCCTTGTAGCCACTTGTGCGGGCTCGACGAGTACATGTCGCAGCCCAAATCGTGCACGTTCAGCTTCATCATCCCAATCACGTGCGCTCCGTCTACCGCGCTTAAAATTCCCTTTGAACGCGCCAGGGCGCAGATCTCTTTCACCGGCAGCACCACGCCTGTCGCCGTCGTAATGTGACTGAAGAAAATCAGTTTCGTCCGCGGCGTGATCGCATCGTTGAATAGATTCAGCGCCGCAGCGGCGTTTGGCACCGGCTTCGGCAGCGTCACTTTCTTCACTACAATGCCATGCCGTTTCGCGCGCAAGTTAAATGCTTGCTCGCCCCCAGGATGTTCCTGATCTGTCATCACCACTTCGTCGCCCGCGCTGAAGTCCAGCCCGTTGCAGATGTAACTGTTGGCCTCCGTCGAGTTTCGCACCAAAGCGATCTCATCGCGCGTGCATCCCACAAACGCGGCTAGCGGGTCCCGGAATTCGTTCCACGACGCGTAACCCCAGATCGGATAATCTTCCGGATCGTTTTGCGCCATCTTCTCCGTGTCGTTGTACGCATCAAAAATCGCGCGCAGCACCGGCGCCGGTGAAGAACCCACCGTCCCGTTGTTCAAGTACACCTCGTCTGCCGGAATGAGAAACTGCTTGCGCATCTCCGTCCAGTAAGCTTCTTCGTTCGAATCAAGCAGCGCATGGTCCGGCAGTTGCGCAGGCGCCTGTTCCAGCAACTTCGGCCACGCTGGCGATAAGCTCAGCGTGCCTGCCACTCCGGCAGCTCCCGCAAGCGACGAAAGAAATCCACGGCGATCGATCATCATTTCCTCCCCAGTGCAATCTGCGCGGATTCTACTCGCCAGTCCGCAACCTAACAACACATCTTCTCGAAATCCCGGCAGCAAAATTCCAGCAACCAAATCTTGGCTCTAAAATCTTCGAACCAACTCTTGCGGCCCAACGTCAGTCAGATTAAGGTACTCGCGCCCATAGCCTCAGCCCTCAAGGACGGACACATGACTTCTTTTCGACCCCGGCTCACCATCGCCGCGGCCTCGCTGCTAATTCTTTGCGGCGCGCATAGATCTTTCGCTCAAGAGAGTCCCGCGCAAGAAACCAGCGGCACCCAAAAATCCGCCGAGGCGCGTCTCGCAGCCGGCGCGAAGCCCAAAGCGTCCGGCGCAGCCGAGGACGTCATCAAGACGCTTTCCGCCACGCATCGCTTCGAACAAGCCGCTATTTCTCCCGACGGCAAGAAAGTCGCCTGGGTCGAGGACGTCATGACAAAACGTGGGGTCTCCACTGGCGACACGGTGATTTTCGTCGCTGATATTGGGGTCAAAACTCCGCCCAAGCGCATCAGCGCAGGAGTCTCCGGCGCCATCCACGCAGAAGGCAGCGTCGCCTGGTCACCCGACAGCAAAAAAATCGCCTTTCTTTCGGACGCCACAAAAGCAGGCCAGCTTCAACTCTATGTGATGGACGCCGCAGGCCCAGCAGGCTCCGCGCGAAAACTCACGCAAGTGAAAGGCTTCCTCTCCACTCCCGGCTGGTCGCCGGATGGCAAAACCATCGCTCTTCTCTTCACCGAAAACGCTACCCGCGCCGCGGGCCCGCTCGTCGCCGAAACTCCCCAAACCGGCGAAATCAAAGACTCCTTCTTTGAGCAGCGCCTTGCCCTCGTTGACGTCGCCACCGCCAAGCTTCGCCAAATTTCTCCCGCCGACACTTACGTCTACGAATACGACTGGTCCCCCGACGGTCTCCACTTTGCCGTAACCGCCGCTCTCGGCAATGGCGACAACAACTGGTACATCGCCGAGCTCTTCACGCTCGACGCGGCCACTGGCTTGATGAAATCCATTTACAAGCCGCCCCTCCAGATCGCCAATCCCGCTTGGTCCCCGGACGGCCAGCGCATCGCCTTCATCGGCGGCCTCATGAGCGACGAGCCGAGCGTCGGCGGCGACATCTTCACAATCGCTGCAATCGGTGGCGACGCCACAAATATCACTCCGGAAATGAAAGCCTCCGCAAGCTGGCTTGCGTGGACGTCGCAAGGAAATATTATTTTCGGTGAATATCTCGAAGGCGACTCCGGCCTCGCCACCATCAATCCCGCGGACGGAACCAAGACCGAACTCTTTCGCGATGCAGGCCAACTAACCGCAGGCGCGTGGGGCATCAATCTCTCTCTATCCCGCGACGCCAAAAATTCCGCCGTCATTCGCAGCTCCTTCAGCGCCCCGCCCGAAGTTTGGGCCGGTCCCACTGCCAATTGGACGCAAATCACACAACGCAACAAGGGCGTAAAGCCCGGCTGGGGCGAAGCCAAAAGCCTCCACTGGAAAAACGGCGGTTTCAATGTCCAGGGCTGGCTCCTTTACCCCCGCGATTTCGATCCCAACAAAAAATATCCACTCGTTGTCCGCGTGCACGGTGGGCCCGGAGCCGCCGTCCTCTCCGAATGGCCAAGCTCTTCCGATTACTATTCGCCTCTTGCCGGCGCCGGCTATTTTGTTTTGCAACCCAATCCTCGCGGCAGCTTCGGCCAGGGCGAGGCCTTCACCCGCGCCAACGTCAAGGATTTCGGCTACGGAGATTTCAAGGACATCATGGCGGGCGTTGACGAAGCCATTCGCGTCGCCCCCATCGATCCCAATCGCCTCGGTATCTGTGGCTGGAGCTACGGTGGCTACATGACCATGTGGGCCGTCACCCAAACAAATCGCTTCAAGGCCGCTATGGCCGGCGCCGGCCTTTCCAACTGGCAAAGCTACTACGGCCAGAATCTAATCGATCAGTGGATGATCCCGTTCTTCGGCAAGTCCGTCTACGACGATCCCGACGTCTACGCCAAAAGCTCGCCTATCAATTTCATCAAAAAAGCTAAAACGCCCACGCTCATATTGGTCGGCGACAGCGACGGCGAAGTTCCCGCTCCGCAATCTTACGAATTCTGGCACGCCCTCAAAACGCTCGGCGTCGAAACTCAATTCGTCGTTTACGAACACGAGGGTCACATGTTCGCCAGCCCCAAGCATCGCCGCGATGTAGTCGAGCGCACCCTGGCCTGGTTCGACGCCCACCTGAAATGACTCCCTGCCTCCAAACTCCCTTCTCATGTCGGTACTTCGCGAAATCTTCACGCGACACCCCGGATGCGGCATAATCGCTCTCCATTTCCTTTCGAGGAGGGATCATCCTATGAAGAAATCAACCGTCCGCGTTTTCTTGGCTGCTACGCTCGCTAGTGCGTTCATCGTTGCCACACTTCGCGCCCAACAAGGCCCGCTCACTCCCGCGCAGCACGAAACGCATCGCCTCTACGTTGCCGTCCCCGGTATTCGCAATGACCTCCAATACGGCGGAGTGGGCATTCTGGTCTTCGACATGGATGCCGGCTACAAATTCATAAAACGCATTCCGACTTGGGACGTTCCTCAAGGCCAGCCCGCCGAGAACGTAAAAGGCATCGCCGCTAGCGCGAAAACCGGCAAACTCTACGTCAGCACTATCAAGCGCGTTGCTTGTTTCGATCTCATCACCGAAAAGAAAGTTTGGGAGAAGGCCTACGATGGCGGCGCCGATCGCCTCGCCATCTCCCCAAACGGCGAACTACTCTACGTGCCTTCCCTCGAAGGCCCCGACTGGCTCGTTGTGAACGCCCTCACCGGCGATGTCATCGCAAAAATCACTCTCGGCACCGGCGCGCACAATACCATTTATGGCCCCGACGGTTCCCGCGTCTATCTCGCCGGTTTGCGGTCGCCCCTCCTTGCCGTGGTGGACGCCAAATCCCACTCGGTTATCAACAAGATCGGCCCGTTCAGCAATTCCATTCGCCCCTTCACCATCAATGGCAGCCAAACGCTTAGTTTCGTCAACGTCAACGATTTGCTTGGTTTTGAAATGGGAGACAACAAAACAGGAAAAATGTTGTACCGCGTTGAAGTAACGGGCTTTCAGAAAGGTCCCACCAAGAGGCATGGCTGCCCCAGCCACGGCATCGCTCTTACTCCCGACGAAAGGGAAGTGTGGCTCGACGACAGCGCCAACAGCAGCATTCACATCTTTGACGCCACCGTCATGCCGCCAAAACAGAAGCTGAGCATTACGCTGCGTGACCAGCCCGGCTGGATTACCTTTAGCATCGACGGCCGGCTCGCTTTTCCCTCCACAGGGGATGTCATCGACACCAGCACCAAACGCATCGTCGCCACTCTCGAAGATGAAACAGGAAGCCATGTTCAGAGCGAAAAATTATTGGAAGTCGACTTCGCCAATGGAAAACCTGTTCGCGCGGGAGATCAGTTTGGCATTGGCCGGAAACAATAATCAAAAGAGGCGGCGCACGCTGGCCTGGTTCGCTGTAAACAGTATGGAACCGACCGCAATTTAAACACCGGCGGCAACAACTACGATGAATCCAAGGGAGTCGTCGCTCACAACGCAGTCCATCACTCCAAACAATACCGGTCGCAGATCACGGTGACCGTACTGAAGCGCTGCGGCAATCGATCAATCTCTAGTTCGGTCGCGCCTTCAAGAGAATCTGCTGAGCCTCGCCCTTTTCAATCAGCGGCCCGACCGCGCAGTAATCCCTTGAGGCATATTTCTCGAAAGTCGCAGTTCCAAGTTCACGCGCCTCACCATGTTTTGCAGGGAGGCTCTCCCCGAGCGCGAGAACATCCTCCCGCAAGATCTCCAGCGTTCTGGGATTCAGCTGTCGCAGCGAGGGCAGATCTTCGCGTCCAAAAACGACGGGTTCTTCCACTTGAATCGTCATCGCCGTCAGCAGATCGATCAAATCCTCGGACGCCAGAAAGTCTCCCTCCACCATCCGCTTCTTCAAAAGACGCACGGCTAAGTCTCTATGGCTCGATTCAAGTATCGCTTTTAAAAATGAATTCTCGTACGTCACGATTCTCGGCGAGCCGTCGTACAGCCGCACCGCCTCCCGCAACGACTCTTCCGTATCGAGAAACCGGATGATCTCCGATGCGTTAACCATCTCTTGTGCTGTCTCCCATTGCTGGGGAACTTGCGCCGTCGCCGGATTCTTCTTGTCCCAGCCATTCTGCAGATATCTTCGTTGCGCCTCCTCGTAACGCCTGACCGCCATTTGCAGTTGGTCATCAGCCCACGTGTCGTCCCGCACAATTTCGATTTCTAGTTTATTGGAAGTGATAAGGATGGGTTTGCTTACATCCGTCGCCGCCACAACATTCGCCCCTCTCGCTTGAACCGTGTAGCGCCCCGGCACGGCGATCGCAAATCGATAGTTCAAAACATATGGAAAGCGGATTGGCTCAATCCCCAGTTTATAGACCCCGTCACAGTCTCCGCAGCCCCCGCCTACGGCGCCCCCAATGCCTTCGCCCGCGCAACGGGCATGTAGGATCGCAGCAGCACTGACCCACCCGGTCTGGTGCACGCGGTCGATAACTCCTTTGGCAGGCAGGATTTCGAGTGCTACGAACGATCCCCCCTCTAATTTCTTCGGATTCTGCAGCAGCGAGTACCGCCCCGGAAGGCTCGAGGAGTAGTCCTCTTCAATCTCAATCATCTCGCCCAAACGGAAGGGTTTTCTCAGGCCGTTCTTTGTCCTCAGCTCAAACGAAAGCCCTGGCGGATTACCTCTCGCGCCAATCTTGTCCTGTATGTTCTGCACATCCTGTGCAGATGACGCTTGTAGAAGAACCCCTGCCAGCGCAGCAATTGCTATGTTTCGCAAGATCATAGTCAAACCACATTCAGAGCCGCCATGCGGAGTCGGGCGGTTAACTCATGAGTTTCTGAGCAGACGCGGTTCGTTCCGGCCAGTCAACCATGCGCAAGTAGCCGCGCCTTGTGGTACACAAATCTCCTGACGCGCCAGCGATTTTCAGCGCAATCTATCCTGCGCCCAGGCACACCTAAGTTGCAAACCATCAAAACGTAATCGGCTTTTGATTTCCACCGCAAATTTCTGTAACTTCCCGCTGTTGCAGCACGTCCCATGTGTAAAATACGGGTGTTGGCCGAAATTTTCAGAAAAACACCCTTCACATCGGGCCGAATGTCGGATTTCCCTTTCCACTTTTCGGTTGGGGACTTACAATCTCTCCAGACTCCGGTTTCGGCCCGATGAGCTCCTAGCCTTGATTCGATTCCTCAAAAACCGCCTCGCTCGCGACAGCGACGCCGCTAAGTCCTTGGCGCTCGGCAGTCTCGAATCCGAATTAATGGAAATTCTGTGGTCGTGCGGAGAATGCAGTGTCCGCGACGTTGTCCCGAAGCTCAGTCGTCCCCTGGCATACACCACCGTAATGACCACTCTTGATCGTCTTTTCAAAAAAGGTCTGCTCGGCCGCCGCAAATCCGATCGCGCCTTCGTCTACTCCCCGTTATTTTCCCGCCGAGACTGGGAGCGAAAGCGAGCCGGTAATCTTGTTGCGGGTTTTCTGGCTGGTCCGCGTTCGTCTCGCGAGGTGCTCCTCTCTTGCTTGCTGGATGAGGTGGGTCAGAACGACGCTGCACTCCTCGATGAGCTCGAAAAGAAGATCCGCAGCAGGCGGAAGGAACTCTCTCGCCAGGGGCAGCCATGATTCTCCCGTATGCACTCCGGCTGCTCTGCCTTTGCTTTGCCTCCTTTTTCGTTCTGAACGCCGCCGCAAGCTTACTCGTG
>JBGPLB010000139.1:0-13150 GCA_041486245.1 Candidatus Acidiferrum sp. | reverse complement strand
ATCGTCGACGGCGAGCACGCGGACAACAGAGAGCCGACCTAGGGCAGTCGCACCCGAGATGGCTTCGACTTGTGGAGAAAGGGGGACTTCAGCATTTGACATGAAAAGGGTTCACCTACAACCCTAGCTCAGCACCCACGGCCCGGTTTTTTCGATGAAGCGGAATCCGAACTGCCGAAGGGGAGAAGCCGCTCGCTCCGAGTGAACTATCTCGGCCTTTCCGACGTACTGCGTTCCGGAATTCATGAGATATACCTCTACTATGGAGCCGACAGGCAACGCGGCCGAGCAGCCGCACCGAAAGCCGCTCAGACTAACATCCTCGGTCGTCGTCTCGTGGTCAATCTGCTTCCCGTGGTTGTCCATAGCGCGCAATTTAAGGGGAACATGTAAACGCACGCGCACTTCAGCTCGAGGGATAAAACGGCGAACTTTCGTGAGTTGTGTAAGGCAGGTTCGCAATGCATCGAAATCTATGGGTTTTTCGAAATAGGAGAAAGCCCCGAGTTGCTTGCAATGTTCTTTTGTTTGTCCGCCAGCCTCGCCGCTGACGATGATTACCGGGATCTTCTGGGTGTGGCTGAAGGCTGTAAATGTTTGAAGCAGCTCATAGCCTGAATACTTGGGCATCCGCAGGTCGAGCAGGATGGCGTCCGGCTTGTTTTCAAGAGCCAGAGCTAGAGCCTCTTCCGGCACACCTGAGTCGATGATTTCGAAGGTGTCGCTCAATTCAACACGAATCAAGCGCCGCAAGGCCTCGTCATCATCCACAACCAACAGTCTATCCATCGCGGAGCTTCTCCTATCAGGCCGAGGGAATGTGGCTATCAACAAATTCGGTCACTGGGGTTGCACGGGCCGCGGGCTTCTTGCCACCATCAAGCACGTCGCGAACTTTTCGGATGAGAACCTCTTCGATGAAGGGCTTGTGCAGAAGGTGGGTTCCAGGATCCAGAACACCGTGACCCGCGATGAAGCTGTCGGTATAGCCGGACATGTAGAGCACCTTCATCTCCGGCTGTCGCAGCAACATATGCTCGGCCAGGACACGGCCGTTCATGCCAGGCATGACAACATCCGTCAGAAGAAGATCAAAGGTCCCGGCAAAGCGCCTCGCGACTTCCAGAGCGTCTTCGCCGCTCTCCGCGGAAAGAACGTGAAATCCGCTGGATTCAAGATAAGTCTTGGCGAGCTTTCTGAGGGGCTCAGAGTCTTCCACCAGCAGAATGGTTTCGGTACCGCGCAAATTACCCGCGGAATCAGGTTTCAGCTCGTCGACTGCAGGCGGGCCGGCATAACGGGGCAGGTAAACCTGAAAGGACGTGCCGCGCCCCGGAGCGCTGTCGAGGCTGATATATCCGTTGCTTTGTTTAACGATGCCGTAAACGGTGGCGAGTCCGAGTCCAGTGCCTTTGCCTAGTTCCTTTGTGGTGAAGAAAGGTTCAAATATGTGCGTGAGGGTTGCTGCGTCCATGCCCGTGCCGGTGTCGGTTACCGTTAAGAGCACGTAGGAGCCAACTTTGGAGCCCGGGTGGTCCCATACGTAAGCTTGGTCTAACTCCGCGTTCGTGGTTTCGATTTTCAATTTGCCGCCCGTCGGCATGGCGTCACGCGCGTTAACAGCCAAATTCATGATGACTTGTTCAATCTGGCTCTGGTCCGCTTTGACATTGCCAAGCTCCGGGTTCAACACCATGGACACCTCGATGTCTTCGCCGAGGAGTTGGGGAAGCATTTTTTCCATATCAGCAGCAAGCGTGTTGAGATTTAGAATGGCCGGCGTCAAGACCTGCTGCCGGCTGAACGCTAACAACTGTTTGGTTAGGGACGCCGCTCGCTGACCCGCCTTTTCGATTTCCAGCGCGTGCTCACAGAGGGCGCTGTTTGTCCCCAGCTCCCGCTTTAACACTCTGCTATAGCCAATGATTACTCCGAGGAGGTTGTTAAAGTCATGGGCGATGCCTCCCGAGAGCCGCCCAATCGCTTCCATCTTTTGCGCCATGCGCAACTGTTTTTCGAGGACTCTTTTTTCCGTGACATCCTCTGCAAACACTTCAAAGTAAGCTGGAGAGCCATTTTCATCGTTGACGCGACGGCCCGAACAATGAACTGTGATCGGCGTGCCGTCCTGCCGCTTCCATTCCATTTCGACATCCTTACTTTCTACCGTGCGGGCAAGCAGTTCGGCGAATCGCTGATATTCGCCAGGGTGCCGGAATATTTCGCTCGGCATGTCTCTTCGGAGAAGTTCCTCCTTCAACTCGTAACCGAGCATTTTCTGGAGCGCGGGATTTACCTGGAGCAACCGGCCGGCCGGGCTCGCGCGATAAATCCCGTAGGGTGCATCTTCCACCACAGACCGAAAACCCACTTCCGACCTGCGCAGAGCTACTTCCGCCCGCTTACGCTCGGAGACGTCGCGGTTCACGATGATCAGCTTTTCTGGCTCGCCTTTGTCATTTCGGATAACGCTCGAGGTGGATTCGAGTACCAACCACGCGCCATTCTTATGGCGAAGACGGTACTCCATAGTTTTTCCGATTCCCGAGCTCCGCGCATCGTCCGCCGCTTTTTTGACGCGTGCACGATCATCCGGGTGAATCTGTTCAAAACTGGGAGACGCTTGCAGTTCCTCGGGGGAATAACCCAAGACCCTCTGATAGGAGAGACTGTTGAAAAGTCGTTGCCCCTCCATGTCCACCACCGCAATCAGGTCGGCGGCATTCTCGCTGATCAGGTGGAACAGCTCTTCCCGTTCCACCATTTGTTTGCGGATCCGGTGGATCAGCAGATGTTGATAAATTGTGTAAAGGTCGAACAGGAATACCAAGCCCACCAGGCCCCGCATGGCCTGAGGCAGCACATTCTGAGAATAGAAGTCTTGATGCTGACTTGCGTTAGGCAGCAGAAATGAGGCTAGGCCAATGGTGAGCAGCAGGGTGATGATTCCGGCTGCCATCCACAGCCACAGTTCCCGCCTCTCAATTCGCCGGAAGTTCGCGCGGGGGTCATTCGATTGCGCAAGGCGCCCCTTATCGACAGTCTTTGATTGATTTGATGGCAACGATCACCGAGCGAAGTCCACGCTTTCGCGCAGGCCCTCAATCTTTTGGTAACTGAGTCCGGCGTCTTACGTGGAGCGCTAATCCCTTCTACCTGCACTTGCAAGAACATATCCATGCACCGCCCAATCTCCGTCGTCTCGTCCGCACGTAATGTATTGAAATCTCAGTCGATATATTGGTTGCTCAAGCAAGAGGCTCGGAGGAGTTCCGACTGCTCGAGTGCCATCGCGGACCGACGGTCCCGTTTTGGAACAGCTTCAAGAAGACTGTGCTGAACACCGCATGGGAGCCTGCTGCAAGATCTCAAGTAATCTAGACAACTCTGAAGTTCGTTGGAGCCGGCCTGCGAAGGAACTTAGATTGTTGGAAATTTACTTTTGTCAGTTGCGCACGTCGATAAACTAAATGCGTGAGTGTTGCAGCCGTGCATGGTCAACGCCGACGCTTCTTCGAAGGTTTTGGTGGACGTGACAGGGTTCGAACCTGCGACCCCCTGCTTGCAAAGCAGGTGCTCTCCCAGCTGAGCTACACGCCCACAGCGGGAACTGCTACTGATTTTAGAGCATTTTCAATCGTTCGCAAACTCCGAAATCCTGGCCCTTGCTTTCTTAAAGGGGAACCCTTCGTGGGACATTTTGATCGCTCTAGGCGTAGCTAGCGGAGGCGCCGCGATTCTTCTCGCTCCGCTCACGTGTGATACGTTCCAGGTATCCACTGATGCGGAACTCCCGCAATGGATCTTCCGGAAGGCCACGCGATTTTCTCCATTCCCGGATTGCGGGCCGTACGTCAAGCCAGAACGACCCGCGCAGTGTTTCCTCCGCATCGACAAGCGAGCACTCTTCCTGGAGCTTCGCGAGGGCCGCGTGGTCCACAAGAGCAGCGCGGGCGTAAAGTTCCTGAGCCGTGCAAACGGTTTGGATCATTGCCTCGATTTTCCCCTTAAGGTTGTGGCTCTGGTCGACCATATAGGCGATGTCGGCAGTCGTCTTCGTTTCCCACTCGAACATTCGAATCTCGTGAAAGATTCGGAAAATCTGATAGGGATCGATGGAGCCGAGTGTCAGATCGTCGTCGGCGTATCGCCGATCGTTGAAATGGAATCCGCCCATCATTTTCTTCTGAAGGAGCCACGCAACAACCTGCTCGATGTTTTGTCCCTGGTAGTGATGCCCAGTGTCGACTAACACCATGGCTTGGGGCCCGGCCTCCTTTGCGAGGAGAAATGCCATACCCCAATCGGCGATGTCCGTATGATAGAAGGCGGGTTCGAATGGTTTGTATTCGAGTAGCAATCGCTGGCCGGGTTTCAGCGCGCCGTGAATTTCTCTAAGGGCTTCCTCAAAATAGCCGATTCGCTTGCGAATATTCTGTGTGCCGGGATAGTTGGAACCATCAGCAAACCAGGGAGCGATGTCTCGGGAGCGAAGGGCGCCGGCGATTGTTACGCATTCGAGTATGTGGCGCAGAGCCATCCGGCGAATTGAGGAATCCGGATTGCCGATCGAGCCATATTTATACTCCTGGTTTTGAAAGACGTTAGGGTTGATCGAACCAGGCCGGATGGAAAAATGCTTTGCCAGCTTGTCGATTTCAGAAACATCCTTCAAGCCATTCGGCAAATCCCACTGAACGTGAAGCGCCAGGGTCGGGCATGCTCCGGTGAGAGAGTGAACTTGCGCGGCGTCGCTGAATTTCTCTTCAATGTTTGTTGCGGCGGCAGGCTGAATGAACTTTCCGAAGCGAGTGCCCGTATTGGCAAAACCCCAGGAGGGGAGCTCGATATGGAACTTGTCGAGGGCTTTCCATACGACTTCAATCGCCGCGTCTTTCATTGCGAAACCTCCGTTCGAGATGTTGGCCTCACTGTTGATACCAGGCATGAGTTGGCTTAGCGATCGCTGAACTGCGCCAAGGAGTTAGCTGACATCCGCTCAGCCCACTTGGCGACCGAACTTGCGGTCACGCCCGTGGACGGACTCCAGTCGTCCTCTAACGTCGCCAGCTGAACCGCGAAATTCCCGATAGTCGCGCTTTCTTTGGACCCGAGAATAACTTCGAGGCCCGTGCGCTCAGCGGTGATGCGATTGAGCACTGCGTTCTGACTTCCACCACCGACGATGAAGAGTCGTTTGAGCTTTTTCCCTGTGATCTCTCCGATCCGGGCAAGCACTTCGGCGTAGCGCCCAGCCATGCTGTGGAAGATGGTATTGGCGAGAGCAAGAGGCCCGGAACCGTCCAGGAGAAGCCGCGGCTGGCCAAGGCGTTCGAGTTGCGCGTTGATCTTGTCGATTATATGTCCGGGAATTATCAATTGCGGATCATCCACGTCGATCGGGACTGCAGGCGCAGGCAGAGAGGCGCAGCCCGAGATCAGATCCTCAAGCGTCCAGCAAACGCCTTGCTGTTCCCAGTCGTCCATGCATTGGCGGAGCAGCCACATGCCGTTTACGTTTTTCAAAAAGCAGATTTTTCCGCCCACGCCGCCGAGGTTTGTAAAGTTCAAGGATCGCGCATCATCGGTAACGCAAGGAGCATCGAGAACCGTTCCGACCAAAGACCATGTTCCGGAACTAATAAATGCCCAGTCGTCGCCGATCACCGGAATCGCGGCGATGGCCGAAGCCGTGTCGTGGCAGGCCGGGACGATGACTTGCATTTCACGGAACGCAGAGAGGCTGGCGAGTTCCGTGGAAATCGGCCCGAGGACCGAACCGCTAGGTACAATTTCAGGAGCCGCCGTCACATCCAAACCAAGCTCTTGAAAGATCTCGTCGCACCAGCGCTGAGTTCCCATCTGGACAAGTCCCGTATGGGTTGCATTCGTGTACTCGCTCACGCGCCGTCCGCAGAGGCGGTAGGTAATAAACTCAGGCAAATTCACCCATGGTATGCGCGGATCGAAGCCGGCGAGTTTGTCGGCATATAACTGGTAAAGAGTATTTAATCGAAGGATTTGAATCCCGGTCAACGAATAAAGACGCGAAGCAGATAAGATGGCGTGTACTTCCTTCTCCGCCTCCTCCGTCCGAGCATCTCGATAACAGAAAGGAGGAGCGACAGGATTGCCGCCTTCGTCCAGCCGCACATAATCGATGGCCCAACCATCTATCGCCACGGAAGCAATTCCTTCAGGGGCGTGGGCCGCGCAAGAACGCAAACCGAACATGACGCCATCGAGGATGGTCTCGACATCCCAGTGTAGTCCGTTGTTCGCCATAACGGGCGCGTTCGAGAAACGATGAATGATTTCGATCTCGGGTTCGCTTCGGCGCCAACGGAGGAGGGCTACGCGGCAACTTTGTGCGCCCAGATCGACCGCAACCAGCGCCTTCTGATTTGCCGCTGACTTCATACACCCTCAAGAATCCAATCATTTCTTCGGCGGTTCCCCGCTTCGAACAAGGGATGGGGCTTATCGCAGAAAAGCTTCCGTTAACCCCCCATCCACGGGGAGTAAATGACCGGTTGTGCAGCGCGACTGCGGTCCGGCGAGAAACAGAATGGCCGCTGCGCAATCCTGGGGTTCAATCGGCTGGTGAGTCAGCGTACGCTTTGCGTAAAACTCCGAAAGAAGAGAACGCAGCTGTTCGTCCGAAGCCGCCTCGTCGAAGAGCACCAAATACTTCTTGAGCGAGGCGATCACTCGATCGCGGGGGAACATCGTCGAGCCTTTGACGACAGTTGCAGGACTGATTCCATTCACTCGGACTTTCGGTGCCAGCGAAATCGCGAACTCACGAACCAGATGGCTTACCGCTGCTTTACTCACGTCGTAGGCCTCGCTTCCAGATTTCGGCACGACAGCGTTTGCCGAACTGACCAAGACGACGCTTGTGGTTAAATCCTGTTCACACATTATTTTCGACGCCTCTTCGAGCAGACGATGATTGGCCGTCACATTGACGTCTAAAGTTAGTCCCCACTGTGCGTCATTGATTCGTCCGTCCGGTGAAGAAGGAAATATCGCAGCGGTGTTCACGATGATATCCACGCCGCCGTATGCGGCAACAGTGTCGCAAAGCGCTTGCCGGATGGATTCCCGGTCCCGGATGTCGATGCCAATCGCGATGGTGCTCTCCTTGCCTGCAATTTTTTGAGCTTCTATCGCGACTCCCTTGGCAGCTTCAAAGTCCTTGTCAGCCACAGCGACATGCGCTCCGCGATGCGCGGCGAGAAGCACGGTCTCTCGCCCTACTCCGTTCCCTCCCCCGACTACCAAACAAATCTGGCGACTCAGTTCCTTTTCCGGCGGCTCACGCCGGATTTTTGCTTCCTCCAGCTGCCAGTATTCGATTCGAAATGCTTCGGACGGCGGCAGGGCCACATAATTGGAGAAGACTCCGAACGATTCGGTTTTCGCCGCCGGACCAGCTTGCGGCAAAACCGCCGGCTTTGCCTCCAAGTCCAATGCCGTCGCGCCTTCCATCACGTGAATGGCGTTCGTATAAAATTCCCCTGTGATCCGTGCTTCCGTTTTGTTTTTGCCGAAACTAAACATACCTATGCCCGGGATGAGCACAACCGTGGGATTTGCATCCCGCATCTTCGGAGAGTCGGCCTGTGCGAATGATGCGTAGTAGGCCACATACTCCTCGCGATACTTCGCAAGAGCGCCGTCAATCGCCTCACGCAATCCAGCCAAGCCCGGCTGAGGATTCCACGGCACAAAAAGCGGCCGTATTTTCGTCCGGATGAAATGGTCGGGGCAGCTCGTTCCGAGGTGCGCAAGCTCCCGCGCCTCCGCCGAGTTCACAAATCGAAGAACCTCGGGAAGCCTGTTGAAATTGCCGATCAGACGATTCCTGGCCGATACCCGTCCGCGAATAAACGGAAAGATCTCTTGAGCGAGTGCGAGATGATTCTCCTGCGCTGCCGGGCGGCTTCCCCCAAACAACTTCGTTCCCCGCCGTTCCAAATGCTCCGATATGAATTGTCCGAGTTGGTCAATGATTGTGATCGTGTTCAAGTAGCAATCGCGCTGCGTTTCTCCCCATGTGAAGAGCCCGTGACCTCCGAGAAGGACTCCGTCGCAATGAGGTGCTGCATTCACCGCTTCACGCAACATCATGGCCAGCTCAAAACCAGGCCGCTGCCAGGGCAGCCAAATCAGCTTGTGAGAGTACGTTCGATTGAACTCTTCCATTTTGTCGCGGCCATTCGCCGCAGCGGCGAGAGCGATTCCCCAGTCCGGGTGCAAATGATCGATATGTTTAAAAGGAAGAAACGCGTGCAGAGGAGTGTCAATCGAGGCGGCAACCGCATTCGTGCCGAAAACGCACAGGGGATACAAGCCAACCATCTCATCTTCGGTATCGGCCCCGCGATAACGTCCGGCAAGAGCGTGCAGCTTCTCCAAATAAAGCGTGGCAAAGTCCTTCCTCTGCATGCTGCCGATGTCCCCGCCGCTCCCCTTGATCCACAGCACATTCTTTGGCAATCCATCGAGTGGGTCGGCATCGATAATCTTCGAGCTGGTATTTCCCCCGCCAAAATTCGTGATGCGAAGGTCGGAGCCCAAAAGGTTAGAGCGGTATCGAAGCAGTTCGGCCTCATCCAGCGCGCTTGCGGCGCGCTCATCCCACCGATCTTCCAAATAGCGCAGCTTTTCTTGGAGCTTCATCAGGAGTCCCTGGCTATAACACAAAAGTCCGCCGGATGTTTGACTGCGGAAATGGCGGGGCGAAGCCTCGAAAACATACTGCAACCGTACCATCCCTGCAATAGGCCCGTCATTTCCATAGATCCACCGGTTTTGTGTTGACCCTTTGGCCCATCAAATCTAAAGTCGCTCCCCGTGCCCGACGGCCCGCTTCACGGCCACCCCGGAACGATTGTTCGATTGACTTTCGATCCTGTTCTGGAAAGGACTCCACTTGGTACCAAACCCCTTGCTCGGCGTTTTCTTTCACTGGCTGGGCGGACTTGCTTCCGGAAGTTTTTACGTTCCGTTCCGTCGCGTGAAGGTTTGGGCCTGGGAGACCTACTGGCTCGTCGGTGGATTTTTTAGTTGGATCATCGTGCCCTGGATCCTGGCGCTTTGGATGACCAGTGACCTGATCCGTGTTCTTAAGGAGGCTCCAAGCCCCAGCCTATTTTGGATTTACACCTTTGGCGTACTTTGGGGCCTTGGCGGGCTCACGTTCGGCCTGACAATGCGCTACCTCGGCATGTCCTTGGGAATGGCCGTGGCCCTTGGTTATACCGCTGCATTCGGTACGTTGATGCCTCCCATTTTTCGCGGGCAGTTCGCAACAGAAGTTCTCGCGACCACTTCAGGCCGGACAATTTTGGTGGGAGTCGCCATTTGCATGATGGGAATTGTGTTTGCCGGCATGGCGGGAATGTCCAAGGAGAAGGAATTGTCCGAGGTGCAAAAACGTGCCTCCATTAAGGAATTCAGCTTGAAAAAAGGCTTATTGGTGGCTACGTTTTCGGGCGTAATGAGCGCTTGTTTTGCCTATGGGCTGGCTGCAGGCGATCCGATCAAAGCGATTTCACTTCGTCACGGCACTCCCGTCTTGTGGCAAGGTCTTCCCGTGTTGGTCGTGGTTTTGCTCGGCGGATTCACCACAAACTTTATCTGGTGCGCGATCCTGAATGTCCGCAACCGCACCGGATATCAATACTTCAGTTCGCAAACCCGCGGGCCGGTTCCTTCGCGAAGTGACGAGCCGATCCTCGAGAACGTAATCGACGCTCCCGCTGAAGAAATGGCCAAACTTGCAAAACCTAAAGCGCCAGTTCTCTCGAATGCCCCCATGCTCTCGAACTATTTCTTTTCCGCTCTGGCCGGAACTACTTGGTACTTCCAGTTCTTTTTCTACACAATGGGCGAGACCCAGATGGGCCGCTACAAATTCTCCAGTTGGACTCTCCACATGGCCAGCATCATTATCTTCAGCACGCTCTGGGGAATCGCCTTGAAGGAATGGAAAGGAACCGGCCGCCGTACCAAGTGGTTGGTCGGCCTAAGCCTTCTTGTGCTGGTGTCATCGACGATTGTCGTGGGTTATGGGAATTACTTGGGAGTTGTAAACCCGGCGGCAAGCTCGTCCGCGAACCGATAGCTTCACATCCAGAAAATTTGGAGGTCCAAATGCCTCGAATGGCGTTTCGCTTGCGAATAAGACCTGGCAAGGAGGATGAATACGACTCTGCGCACAGGAAAGTGTGGCCCGCGTTGCTCACCAAACTGAAGGAGGTCGGAATTTCAAAATATTCTATCTTCAGAAGAGAGCAGGATCTATTCCTCTTCATGCACGTCGATGATTTCGACGCCGCATGGCGCGCGCTCGATCGAGATCCAACGAACTTCAAATGGCAGCAAGAAATGGCATTACTCTTCGATCCGGTCCCAGGCCTGAAACCTGGCGAGAAATTTGCCATGATGAAGGAAGTCTTTTACTTGGATTGATGCTCCCACTCCCTATTGATGAACTCGCGGCTCCCTGTCGTAGCGGACCGGTGTTAAAGCAGGACAACGTTGGCATTCATGGTTGTTTGTTCTTTGGCGATGGAGCAACCGGCGGATGCCCCGGCGGGAGCTTCTGCTTTGGGGCAACTGCTCCATCATGCAATTTGTCCAATACCTGGAAAACATCTGAGTCGCTTGCCACCTTTCCGCCAGTCCCGGTTCCTTGCGTTTTGTCGAGTCCCGGGTGGGAGAGATTACCACCGCCGGGAGTCGATTCGACTACGGACCATGCGCCATCCCGTTTCACAAGCGCATAGGTCAGCTGCATCGTTCCCCCACCGCTCTTCGCATGGAATTCCACCTGCGCCTGGGCGTGCTCTCCATCAAATGCGACCTGTTTCACTTCCATATCGAAGGAGTCAAGCCTTAGATTACTGTTGTGGGCAAGATGCGCCTGGATGGCCGTTTGGATAGCAGCATTCGGGCTGGTATCCGCTGACGCGACGGCAGGAGTTCCCGGCTTGGAATTGCCGTGCTGCTGGCATCCCGAGAAAACCGCAACAGAAAAAGCCAAAGTAGTTGCAATTCCAATTCTCATGAAGACCTTATCCTTTTCACTCCTCGCTGATTCCAGCCGCCGCCTGCAAACGCCAGCCTTTAGTATCTTCCTTTTTCTGTCAAACTTTGCTGCGAATCTTCTGCAAATTGTTTCTTAAAATCAGCTGCTTCCCTTTTGTTCCTTCTTGTATTGAATTTCACTTCTTCGCGCGCGCCGAAGCCGTCAAATATATCCACCTCATGCTGGAGTGCCTAGCCAATCGGCGTTAACATTGAAACGCAGTCATAGTCAGATTTGAAACTGCATCGTCCAGGAAGTCACTCCGATTTCTGGATTGGCTTCGTTCCTCCATGCGAGGTGAAACCGTGGGACAAACTCCAAGCGGGCGGCTTACCACTCCCCTAATTCGCGAAAACGAGAAGCATCGTCCTGCCACGTGGGAGGAAGCTCTCGATCGCGTCGCCGATGGTTTTCGTAGCGAAGTTGCGAAGCGCGGGCCTCATGCCTTTGGCATGTTCAGCTGTTCAAAGACCACCAACGAGCTCAACTACATCGCCCAGAAATTTGTTCGCTCGGTCATCGGTTGCAACAACATTGATAGCTGCAACCGGACTTGACACGCCCCCAGCGTCGCCGGTCTGGCGGCGGTTTTCGGTGCGGGAGGCGGAACAAGTTCCTATCGCGAGGCGGAAGAGACGGACGTGATTCTGCTTTGGGGCTCAAACGCCCGGGAAACTCATCCCATCTTTTTCCATCACGTTCTGAAAGCGGTGCGCCGCGGCGCCAAGCTTTTTGTGATCGATCCGCGCCGCACCAGCTCCGCGCAGTGGGCCGATGTGTGGCTGGGGCTGGACGTAGGTTCGGACATTTCACTAGCCAATGCGATGGGCCGCGAAATTATTGCCGCTGGCCTCGCGAACAATGAGTTTATCGAGAATGTGACAAGTGGCTTTGAAGCGTACAAAGCGTGCGTCGAGAAATACACGTTGGAACGCGCCGAGCGAGAGACCGGTGTTCCTGCCGAAGCTATTCGCCAGGTGGCCCACACTTACGCCAAAGCACCGCGCGCGGAGCTTTGCTGGACGCTGGGCATTACGGAACATCACAACGCAGTGGATAACGTTCTTGCGCTCATTAATCTTGCTCTTCTCGCTGGCCATGTCGGCCGCTACGGCAGCGGCATCAATCCCCTTCGCGGACAAAATAACGTTCAAGGCGGCGGCGACATGGGCGCGATTCCCGATCGTTTGCCCGGCTTCCAACACGTGGAAAACGACGATTTGCGCGGGAAGTTCGAAAGCGTCTGGGGCTGCAAAATCCCTCCCAAGCGCGGCTGGCACGTGAGTGACATGCTGCAGGCAATGGAGCGCGGCGACCTGACCGCGCTCTACGTTCTAGGAGAAAACCCCGCGGACTCGGAAGCGGATCGTCACCGCGCTCTCAAACTTCTCGGCGGCCTAAAATTCATGGTAGTCCAGGATCTTTTCTATACCCATACAGCCGAACTAGCGGACGTAGTCCTGCCGGGAGCAGCCGGTTGGTGTGAGAGCGAAGGCACCGTCACGAGCAGCGAGCGCCGCGTTCAGCGTGTGCGGCGAGCCGTGCCGCCTCCTCCAGGCACCCGAGATGACACGGAAATTCTGTTCGAACTTGCACGCCGGCTCGGTCACGACTGGGGCAAACCGGAGTCAGAACTAATCTGGAACGAGCTTCGATCCCTAAGCCCCATGCACGCCGGCATGAGTTACTCCCGCCTCGAGAAACTCGGTGGAATCCAGTGGCCTTGCTATGACGAATCCCATCCGGGAGAAATGTATCTCCACAGTCGCTTGTGGCAGAGGCCGGTGCTCGGCCCGCGCGCACCGTTCCTCCCCGCGGAATTCGAACCGCCCGTGGATCAGTTGGACGAACAATATCCGATCCGCCTTACCACCGGCCGCCGCCTCGATTCCTACAACACTGGTGTTCAGACGTCGCGCTATTCTTCCCCGCTTCGCCGCGATGAAGCTCTCGATCTTTCCCCCGAAGATGGAACGCGCTACAACCTTCGCGAAGGAGAGAAAGTGCGCGTCAGCTCGCGCCGTGGTTCGGTGGTAGCTCCGGTTCGCT
>JBGPLB010000138.1:0-13370 GCA_041486245.1 Candidatus Acidiferrum sp. | reverse complement strand
GTCAAGTCTTCGTCTTCTGCGCAAATCCGGCCCATTCAAACGCTACTTCAGAATCTGGAGCGGGGGACGGGATTTGAACCCGCAACCATCACCTTGGAAGAGTGAGACTCTACCGTTGAGTTACCCCCGCCCTTTCCTGCAAATTTTCCGCCCACTGCGACTTTCTAATCCTGGAGCCTGGGACCGGGATTGAACCGGTGACCTCGTCCTTACCAAGGACGCGCTCTACCAACTGAGCTACCCAGGCCTAACCCGTTCCCCTCAAAAATCAGCCGTTCTTGGCGCACTCTTCCTGAGCAGCGCCTTTGCCGCGAATTGGACCGCGCTCGAACATCGCTAGATGCGATTGCCCTGCGGTTACCAGATACCGGACGATCACCGCGTGACCGGCCGAATCGAACAGCGAGCGACTGGTGGACGGGGAAGGATTCGAACCTTCGTAGCCCGCAAGGAGCGGCAGATTTACAGTCTGCTGGTTTTAGCCACTCACCCACCCGTCCCGCGAAAACGAAAAGGACGCTAACTTCTTGTCCCCCAAAAACTTTTCGGTGCAATATCCTCGCTGCACAGACAAAAACACAAAAAGGACTCGTGTCAAAAGACACCAGCCCGTTTATTTTTCCAGCAAGGATTTGCTCCGCCTCACTCCCCTGCTAATTCCTGGTGGAGCTGGCGGAGGGAATTGAACCCCCGACCCTCTGATTACAAATCAGATGCTCTACCAGCTGAGCTACGCCAGCGTCGCTCAAACCGGGTAATAATAGCAGAAGGGGCATGGAAATTGCAAGGGGGAGAATCTAATTCGGAGCACGTCGGGGGCCAGGCCTGTGGAAAAGCGGTTTCCCTGTGTCGCACTCCTAGCTGCTCTATCTTTCAATTCTACTATAGTTTAGCATGAAATCCGGGTTTCCCGGCAAAGGACCCAGGACGGCACTTAAGGACGGCATTTTCTCACTGAAATTTGGTGGCATCAGGGTTGGTTTTTGCCTGATAAAAAGCTGTCCAGAGTCAATTATCTGAAGTCCCGGAAATTGGTGTTCAGCAGATGAGGAAGCACAGGCTCGTTGGAACAATCGTGGCAGTAGTTGTGGTTGCCATGACTCTCGTGTTCGGCTACGAACGCTGGAGAGGTTCCGGGTACGACCCGCGCAACGATGTGCTCGCACAGATGCCCGCGGAGTCCAGCGCCATTTTGTATATCGACTTGGATGGACTGAGGCAATCACCGTTTCTCGGCGAACTCTACAAGTGGGCGCCACAAGCCAAGGCGGACGCGGATTACGCGCAATTCCTGCAATCCACCGGATTCAACTACGAGACGGATCTGCACCGCGTGAGCATCGCGTTCTTGAAGCAAGGCGAAACCACCACACTCTTTGCAGTGGCCGAAGGACGGTTCGACCGAAAAAAGATCTCCGCTTACGCATCACAAACGGGAACCCGCGAAAACCACAGCGGCAGAGAGATTTTCTCAGTGCTGCCCAGTGGCGGCACTCGTCGCATCACTTTCACGTTTTTGCGCAACGACCGCATCGCGCTCACAAACGGGACAAATCTCGAAGCGTCGTTGTCTCAGCGTCCCGCGGATTCGGACGCGCAGGCGTGGCGCGAGCGATTCCGCCGGCTGGCCGGTTCGCCAGTATTTGCCGTCGTGCGGCAGGACGCCGGTGCAGGCGCGGCGCTAAGCACGCAAGCCCCCAGGGGATGGCAATCACCGCAGCTGTCGGCGCTGATCGATCAACTCCAGTGGATCACCGTCGCGGGAAAGCCGGAAGCCGATCGCCTTCGCGTCGTGCTGGAGGGAGAGAGCGGTGCGGAGGCGCCCACGCGGCAACTATCCGACGTAATCAACGGCCTGCTGGTGCTGGCCCAGGCAGGACTCAGTGATCAGAAAATGCGGGAGCAACTCCAACCCGATGTGCGTGAAGCCTACCTGGAAATGTTGAAGAGTGCGGATGTCTTGCAAATTGACCGCGGCGAGACAAAATCAGTCCGGCTGATCTTTGACCTGACGCCAAAGTTTCTCGAAGCAGCGCGCACCGCGATGCCAGCCGCCCCCGCGGTTCCTCAGAGAAAGCCCTTCCCGAACAAAAGCACCATCCGAAATTAATTTAGCTCAATAAAAAATGCCCCGAAAAAGATAGGGCACGAGGGACTAAGCAAGATAGCGGTCGGATTAGTCGCCTACGGTACTCCCCTTCATATAGCGCCAAGGATTGACGGGTGCATTGTTCACGCGTACTTCGTAATGCACATGCGGGCCGGTGGAGCGGCCGCTGATGCCCGTGTAGCCAATCACTTCGCCTCGCTTGATGCGCGTTCCCGGCACCGCTGAAAATGAAGAGAGGTGCGCATACCATGTGGTAATGCCGAAACCATGATCGAGCACCACCAGACGCCCGTAGCCCGCGTGGTTCTCAGCAATCGTCACGATACCGTCTGCTGTAGCGTGCACCGGCGCGCCGTAGTCCGAGGCCACATCCACACCGGTGTGGAACGCACCCTCACCGCTGAATGGATCCAGCCGCTCTCCGAAACTGTCCGTAATGTGTCCCATCACCGGCCAGATCGCGGGTGTATAGCTGGAGTCGGCAAAGCTCATCGCAGGCATCAGTCGCAAACCGTTTGAGGACACGGCGATAACCGCCGCGTTCCTTTTCAAGAAAGTGTACTGTTCAATGGACCGATCGAAAGCATCTTCCGGCGTGGCTTCGCCATCGGTCGTATCAAAGGCCGCGGGGTGATAACGAAGTACGCCGTACGTCATGGCTACTTCGGTGGCCAGAGACTGGAGAGAATCGAGGCGCTGGTTGGTGTCCGTAACTGTACTTTGGAGCTGCTGATACTGCTTCTTAAGAGTTTCCTGATCGTGGCGGAGGGCGTTGTAGTTGCCGACCTTCCAGAGCATCCGGGAGTAAGAACCCAGCGCGACGGTGACGGTGATCGCGCCGATCAGGGCGAGAACAGCGATCCCGTGCAGAACGTACGCAGGCACGATAAGCTTTTTGAGCTTACCCGGCGTCGTCGCGATGTAGAACGTATAGTTCTTGCTCGTAATCACTTGCTTGGCCCCTCAGGCCTTGGAACTACATAAAAGCGGGTTTTATGCCCTGGCACCCGCGCAAGAGAACCACTTTGAAACTAAATCTGAACCGTGAGCCTCGGTCCGCGACCTTGCATATACTAATTTCTGTAGAGGGGCCCGTCAACCCTGTATTTTGGTGTTTGAAGAACAGGTGGTGAAAAACCGTCCACCTGTCCGAAAGGACAGGTGGACAGCCGCCTAACCTAAGAAACGAAATTGCGGGCTCACGATTTGCGTCAGGCTGAGCCTCGAAACGAGAACCGGGAGCTATACTCAACTCCAGCCATGAGGAAGATAAAGCGGAAATTTGCCAAGCATGTGGCACAGTCGGAAGCCGCCATTCTTGAGCGAATAGAAAGGACCGCCGCTCAGACGGAAACTGGCCGAGCCAGTTTACTGGTGGGAATAGGCGACGACGCAGCATTGTGGAGCCCGAAAAGAGGGTACGAGACGATTCTGACTTGCGACTGGTTCCTCGCAGGCACGCACTTTCTGCGGGATAAGCATCCGGCCGATGCCGTGGGGTGGAAATGCCTTGCGCGGGCCGTGAGCGATGTCGCGGCGATGGGAGGCGTACCGCGTTGCTTCTTGTTAAGTCTGGCTCTGCCCTCCTCACACACAGGTTTCTGGCTCGATCAATTTCTTCGCGGATTGGGACGCGCGGCAAGGCGATTTGAGTGCGCGCTGGCCGGCGGCGACACGACCCGGAGTCGAGACATCCTTATCAATGTGATGGTGGTGGGTGAAGTACGGACGGGTAAAGCGGTACTGAGGTCTCAAGCGCGGCCGGGGGACATTTTATTTGTGAGCGGGCGGCTCGGCGAGGCGGAGCTGGGGCTCCGGCTGATCCGCAGGAACAAACGGCGACTCAACAGCCGCGATCCCTTCCTTAGGAAGCACCTCTACCCTGAACCACGTCTGGCCTTGGGCCGCTGGTTGTCCGAAAAACGTTTAGCCTCGGCCATGATGGATCTCTCCGACGGGCTTTCCGCCGATCTGCCGCGGCTGTGTGCAGCAAGCGGAGTCGGGGCTCATGTCCACGCACCGCGGATTCCCGCAGTTCGAGTCCCAAGCCGGCGGGGGACCGGTGGAGCGAATCCTCTGACATTGGCCCTGCATGGAGGCGACGACTATGAATTGCTCTTTACCGTGCCCCGAAAAAAGTTGAAAGACATTCCCCGTTCTTTCCATGGAACCCTCATCACCGAGATTGGCGAAATCACGAAGAAACGAGCCTTGCTCCTCATCAATAAGGCTGGGCAGGGTTTGCCACTTCCGAACCGTGGATGGGATCCTTTCCAAAATCCTCGATAAGGAACGGTTCTGCTCGCGCAGCTCAATATGAAGTCTTTCGTTGGTGGTCAAGAAATGGCCGACCAAGCTTTCGTTGGTTCGGAACGGGGCAGTCCTCTGGCCACATAAAAACCTGTCTCTTTAGCTGACCCAATTCCGTTCCTTCGAACAATTGCTACCAGGCCACAAACCTTCTAACTTGACGCTCGAAATGTAAGCGGGACCCCTGCTTCTCCCGGCCCTCCTCGCTTGATTTGCAAGAAAATCCTGAAAGTCGCCCTGAGGAGGGATCGTGAAGAATTTTTTCTGTCTGTTGGCGGTGGCTTTGTCGGCGTGTTTGCCCGCAGCGGCGCAAACGCCCATTCGAGTGAATTGCGGCGGTCCTAATTACACCGATACGAAAGGTCAAGTCTGGCAGGCGGACTTCGGCTATAGCGGAGGCACTGCAGGGTCCGTAACAAGCTCGGTTGCCGGAACGTCCGACCCTGTCCTTTACGAAGACTTTCGGAAGAATCCCGCAAGCTATTCCTTCCAGGTTCCCAATGGGCAGTATCAATTGAACCTTTATTTCGATGAAGCGATTCCTAGGGCGGAGAAAATTACTGGACGCGTTTTCAACGTCAGCGTGCAAGGCAACGTGGTTTTTCCCGAATTGGACATTTTTGCCGCTGCTGGCGCTAATGCCGCCCTCATCAAATCGGCTAACGTTTCCGTTACGAATGGAGCTCTCACTATCGGCTTCACTCGGGTTGTGGGTTTGGATCCCGAAATTAGCGCGATTGAGATCCTGCCGGCCAGTGGCGTGACGACCGGTCCTGTGATGACGTTTCACTTCTCATATCCGGACGGCACGCCCGTGATAGGTGCTCTCAACTACACTGTTTCGTCTTCTCTCCTGAGCTTTCAAGGGAGCCAAGCGCTCGTAAACGGCAACACACAATCCGAGCTTTTTGCGAACCCCAGCGCCATGGGAATCAGCGCGCAATTCCAAGTAGACCTGAGCTTGACGGATACCTCTGGGCATGTCCTCTGGCACATGAGTGTGGGGATGAATCCCGCCCTGGTGAATCTCGGCGGGGTGCAGAGCTCGGCGCTCAACGTAGTCGTTCAAAAAATGTAGCGAAGCACGACGCACCGCGCCGCCCCGGCTATAACCGTGGAGAAACGCCGGAAGTGGAGGGCGCCGTCGATGTTTTGATTGGCGGCGTTGCCACGGGGGGTTTCACCTTGGGCGCGGCTGGTTCTTCTTCCTCGGGCGCAGTGTCGGGCGTGTCTACATTGACCTTGTGATCGAGCGCCTGCTTCTCGAGCGGAACCACGTTCGCGAAATCAAGCGCGGGCTGGCCTTCGAGGGCGGCTTTCATAAAGTCCAGCCAGATCGGGAGCGCCGCGCGCGCGCCAGTTTCCTTTTTTCCCAGCGAAATCTGCTTGTCATCGAAGCCCACCCACACTCCACAAGTGAGCTGCGGCGTGAAGCCCATAAACCAGGCATCGGTGTAATCCTGCGTCGTGCCGGTTTTTCCCCCAGCAGGGCGGCCAAGGACCTTTGCTTGAACTCCAGTTCCGAACTGAATGACTTCCTCCAGCATGGCTGTCATCGTCCGCGCGACTTCGGGTGAAATAACGTCATGCACTTCTGGATGCGCTTCCTCGAGCAGCGCGCCGTCGTAGGTTGTTACGCGGCGAATCATGTGCGGGTCGATGCGGATGCCGTCATTCGGAAAGACCGTGAACGCGGAGACGTGCTCGACGAGTTTCATGTCCGCCGCTCCAAGCACGAGCGGCAGATAGGGCGGAAGCGAAGTGGTGATGCCGAATCGCCGCGTCATATCGACGACAGAATTGATGCCGACTTTCTCCGCAAGCTTGACGGCGGGTACGTTGCGCGAGCCGGCAAGCGCGCGGCGCAGCGTAATCGTGCCTTCGAATTTCTCATCGTAATTGCGCGGCGAATACGGCTGCCCGCCGCTGATGGTCGTGAATGGAGTGTCAACGATGGTGTCGAACGGCGAGGCGCCTTTTTCAACGGCGTCAGCGTAGAGATACACCTTGAACGAGCTGCCCACCTGCCGGTAGGCCTGCGTGGCGCGATTGAATTTCGAATCCTCAAAACTATAGCCGCCGACCATGGCCTTGATTTCGCCCGTGGCATTGTCGATGGCCAAAATCGCGGCTTGCGGAGCGGGCTGTTGTTCGAGTTGCACGCGAGCCGTGGCTTCGTGAAGCTCTTGAATCGAGAATTGCGCCAGGTCGCCGACTTTCAGCAGCTCGCTAGGCTTCTTTCGGCCAGTCCATGCGAAATCCGGCGGGGAAAGAATCGCGCGGTAAGGGCCGATCTTAATTGTGGCGAAGCGGTCGTCTGCGGAAAGCACCAGCCCGGTCACGTACGAGCCTTTTTCAATCGGATGCCGCCAGTCTTCGTCTTCGTAGGTATCAAGCTTGCCGAGATTGTCGCGCAGGATATTCGGAGGATCGCCGCGCCAGCCGTGGCGCCGGTCGTAACCGTGTAAACCGTCGCGCAAGGCCAGATTGGCGGCTCGCTGCATTTTCACGTTTAGAGTCGTGTAGACGCGCAGCCCGCGCTCGTGCACCGCTTCCGTGCCGTAGGTCGATTCCAGATACTTGCGAATGTCCTCGAAGAAATAAGGAGCCAGGTCGTTTCGAGGATATTGAAGGTGCAAACCAAGCGGCGTTTTCTTGGCAGCTTCTTCTTCCGCGGGAGTGATTTTCCCTTCCTCTTCCATGCGGTGGATAACCAAATTCCGGCGTGCCAGGGCGCGTGCAGGATCGGCCAAAGGCGAGTAGATCGGCCCGCGGATCATCCCCGCGAGCAGCGCGGCTTCCTGCAGCTTCAGGTCGGTGACGGACTTGCCAAAATAAAATTGCGCGGCCGCAGCGAAGCCATAGTTGCCGTGGGCCAGATATACCTGGTTGGCGTACATGGTGAATATTTGCGGTTTCGTGTAACGCCGCTCGATTTGCAGCGCCAGCAGAATCTCCTGCATTTTGCGCCGGAGGCTGATTTCGCTGCGGTCGAGGAAGAGGTTGCCGGCGAGCTGCATGGTGATAGTGCTTGCGCCTTGCGCCCTGCCGCCCTTCAAAAGTTTGCGCCACGCGGCGCCGGCGACGCGCGGGAAGTCAATGCCCCAATGCTCCTCGAAGTGCTGATCTTCGATGGCTGTCACCGCGTTGTAGAGCACCTTGGGGCACTGCTCGTAGGTCATCAGAATGCGCCGCTGCAGCGCAAAACTGCCGACGAGTTGCCCGTCGTCGGCATAGACCTCGGTGACAACCGTTGGACGATACGTTTCGAGCGCGTGAATTTCCGGCAAGTCGCTCGCGTAAACAAAGAGCAACCCGCAAGCCGCCCCCAGCGCAATCGAACAAAGCAGAAGAAATGCGATCGCGACGCGGTCAATCAGTTTCCAGCCTCGCAGTCGCAACGTGATCGGTGGCAGGCTCAGCATCGAAATTCAATTCTATCGCAGAACGATTTGCGGTAATGGATTTCGCAGGAAATAAGTCGCCTTTCAGGAATCAGAGGCCGGCTCATAGTAGCGGTCGCCGGCGCAGGCGCGGCAGAGGGTGCGGCCGTTGACGAGGACCTCGCGCTTAAAATTGATGCCTTCGCCGCATTCGGCGCATACCACGCGCGGACCTTTAAACCCAGGTAAGTCCTCGGGCTGGACCTCGACTTTTACCCACTGCTTATCGAAAAGCACGCCGTCGGAGAGAGCGGCGTAGGCTTTCTGCTGCCCTGCATCCTTAGCCATTTCCGGGAACATCTCGCGGGCAACTTGCTTCGACGATTCCTTCGCGGCAATGCGCACCGCCCGGCCCGTCTGAAGATCCACGAACGTGGCGGCCACTTTCCCCCAGTCGCGGAATTTCAGCGCCCGCTTTCCCAGCCTGCAATTGGCCACGAGCGCGACAGCGTCCGTCACGCAGCGGTCGATCTCGACGTAGGTGACGATGCGCTTCCGCTCCGCGATCGGGTCATCAATGCCGAGCTCGCGCAGCCCGAGCATCGCCAGCCGCACTCCAAGAACCTGCCCGGCACAGAGATGCCCGTGCGCCACCGCTGCCAACTCCAGATATTCGGAAAGAGTCTTCATGAAAGGTACTGTTTCCCAGTCTACGCAGTCCTTAGGCGTGAAGCGAACCTAAGCCTTTTCTGCGGCTGTCCACGGGTGAGGCTGGCGACCTTCCATAAAAGCGAAAATGGTCATCAGCAGCGCAAGTCCCGAGAGCGCGGCGTCCTCCAACACTTTCCTGAGATTGATCGGCTCGGGAGTAGCAAAGCAACCGCAATTGATGTCCATGTGCAGGGCGTATGCGCGCAAAACTGCAACGAAAAAGCCGAGCATGAGGAGCGTAAGCAGCGAAGCCCAGATGCGCAGGCGCCAGCCAATCAGAAGCAGGAGCCCCAGGATGATTTCAGCAAAGGGCAGCGTGTGGGCGACGAATTGTACCCCCCAGTCTGGCAGCATCTTGAACGCTGCCACCTGGAGAGCGAAGTTCGAGAGGTTCATGGATACGGAAAATTTCAGAATGAAAAAAGGCCACAGATTCGTGTTCGGCAGAAACGCCTTTGAATAGCCTGCATAAATGAAGATGCAGCCGAGAACCAGACGGCCGATCCAAATGATGGCGCGACGGAGGTTGAGCGGGCTGGATTGCATCATGAAATGATGTTCCTAAGGCGGGTCGAGAAATCTTGTTATTTCTGGCTCAGCAGCTGATCCAGAAACTGGCGCAGGATTTCGTAGCTCATCACGCCAGAGTAAGGATACGTCTGCCCTTTGGAATGGAATACCGAAGTCGGCGTCTGACTTACGCGGTACATCTGTCCGAGCGAATAATCCTTGTCAATGAGAGGCTCGAGCGTTCCGCCCTTGACCAAGGCGCGCACCTTGGACATTTCCGCCGAGGTGAGCGCGGCGGCGACCGTGCCATCCACATCCCCAGTCTGTTCCCATTTCTCCTGATTCTCGAACAGCGACTTCTCCACCGGCTCAGTCTTTCCGATCTCCGCAGCAGCGCGCGCGTAACGCGCCGCCACTCGCGAATACGCGTGCATGGGCAACGGAAAATCGCGATGAATCAAGAAAACCTTGCCGGTGCTCACGTAACTCTCCATGAGCTGCCGGTTGGTTGTCAGGAAGAGTGTCTTGCACGCTGGGCACTGGTAATCGCTGAAGACTTCCATCACGACCGGAGCGCTCTTGGAACCAAAGGCTTTGTGTGGATCGATGTCTTTCACGCCAGCGACGGAGTCAGCGGCTGCAGGTGGCGGCACGGCGTGGCGCGGTTCGCTTGTATTCTCAGATGTTCGCGGAGTTGTCGCCTCGCTGCGTGCTCTTTCGGGGGCAGCCGCCGGAGCGGCGCTGGCCTCGGTTGCAGCCGCAGCGGGGTTCACCTCAGGGGCAGGGAATGCCGCCGACTCTGCGCTGGAGCGGGCTGCGGAAACGGGGTGCATGCCCCGGCTGATTAGACTACCTACGCCTATCAAGGCGAGGACTAGTGCTGCTGCAAACGCAATGCGACGACTCACGCCACCCTCCTGCAATTACCTTCAATTGGTGAGATGCAGTTTCCGGCTCAGATTATCACAGGTTTCTTCTGTTTAGTCTGACCATGCTTGGGCAGGGTTCTAAAAGTAAGCAAACGGCGGCAACATGACGTGGGATAGGCCAGCGGCCAGCGGAGAACATTTTAGCATGTAAGACGTTGAAATAAATACACTTATTATTGTTATTAGAAAACTTGACAAGGATACACTCAAGTTGTATACTGCCCCTCGAATTGGACCAGGAGCACGCCATTGACCTCGGTCCGCCCCGCAATCTTCAGCTCACGGGCGGCCAGTGATGTAGACGGCTTCCGGAAGGTATCGCTTCCAAAGAAAAGGCCCGAAAGGAATAACCAAGATGAGCAAGATTATAGGAATTGACCTGGGGACCACGAACTCGGTAGTCGCCGTCATGCAAGGCGGCGAACCGGTTGTGATCCCCAACCAGGAAGGTGCGCGAACCACCCCTTCGGTTGTCGCCATCACCAAAGGCGGAGAGCGCCTCGTGGGACAAGTAGCGAAGCGCCAGGCGGTGACGAATCCCGAGAACACCGTGTATTCGATCAAGCGCTTTATGGGCCGCCGCTACGACGAGGTTGGCGAAGAGATGAAGCGCATCCCCTACAAAGTCGTCAAAGGTGAGCACGACGATGCCCGCGTGGACATCTTCGGCAAGGTTTACAGTCCGCCGCAAATTTCCGCGATGATCCTCGGCAAGTTAAAGTCCGCCGCGGAAGATTTTCTCGGCGAAAAGGTTGGGAAAGCTGTTATCACGGTGCCCGCGTATTTCAATGACGCGCAGCGCCAGGCGACCAAGCAGGCAGGCGAAATCGCCGGCCTGGAAGTCGTACGAATCATCAACGAGCCCACGGCGGCTGCGCTGGCCTACGGCTTGGACAAGAAGAGCGACGAAACCATCGCTGTGTATGACCTTGGCGGCGGCACGTTCGATATTTCCGTGCTCGAAGTTGGCAGCGGCGTCGTCGAAGTGAAGTCCACCAACGGTGACACTCACCTCGGCGGCGACGACATCGACCAGCGCATCGTGGACTGGCTGATTGACGAGTTCAAGAAAGAGAACAGCATCGACCTCGGCAAAGACCGCATGGCTCTGCAGCGCCTGAAGGAAGCCGCGGAAAAGGCCAAGATCGAGCTCTCGCAAATGATGGAGACGGAGATCAATCTGCCCTTCATCACGGCGGGCGCAAGCGGCCCTATCCACATGCAGCAGAAACTGACGCGGACGCGCCTCGAGCAGTTAATGAACGATTTGCTCGAACGTTCCATGAAGCCCGTCAAGCAGGCTCTCGAAGACGCGAAGATGTCGCCGAACGACATCCAGGAAGTCGTGATGGTTGGCGGCTCGACGCGTATCCCCAAAGTGCAATCGATCGTCCGCACGTTCTTCGGCGAGAAAGAGCTGCACAAGGGCGTGAACCCGGACGAAGTCGTGGCCGTAGGCGCTGCGATTCAAGGCGCGGTGCTCGCAGGCGAAGTAAAGGACATCCTGTTGCTCGACGTCACGCCGCTTTCACTCGGTGTCGAGACTCTCGGCGGCGTGATGACCGTGCAGATCCCGCGCAACACCACGATTCCGACGCGAAAAGTGGAGACATACTCGACCGCTGCGGACAATCAGCCCGGCGTGGAAATCCAAGTGCTGCAAGGCGAGCGCAAGTTCGCTTCGGACAACCGTTCGCTTGGCAAGTTCAAGCTGGACGGAATTCCGCCCGCGCCGCGCGGCACGCCGCAAATTGAAGTGACCTTTGATATCGACGCGAACGGAATCTTGAACGTTAGCGCGAAGGACAAGGCCACGAACAAGGAGCAGAAGATCACCATCACTGCTTCGAGCGGCCTGACGAAGGAAGAGGCCGAAAAGATGCGCGCCGAGGCCGAATCGCACTCCGAAGACGACCGCCGCCGCATGGAGGAAGTCGAATCGCGCAACCGCCTCGACGGCATCCTCTATCAAGCAGAAAAGATGGTCCGCGAAAACCGCGAGAAGATTGCGGAGTCGGACGTCAAGTCTGCCGAAGAGGCGATCGAGGATGCGAAGAAAGCGATCGCCGAAGGCGGAACGGCTCGCTTGCGTTCTGCCACGGAAAACCTCGAGAAGTCTTTGCACAAGATCGCCGAGGTGCTCTACAAAGCCAATGAGGCTGCAGGGGCTCAGCAGGCCGGCGCTGCAAGCGCTGGAGCTGGAGCGGCCGGTGGTGCGGGCTCAAGTTCGAGTAGCGCCCCGCAAGAGAAAAAGCCCGGCGATGTGATCGACGCCGAATACGTCGACGTCGACGAAACCAAGCGCCCTAACTAACACACCAACCGCAGGGGCACGATATATCGTGCCCCTGCAACTTTTGTTGCGGCAACAAAAGCAATCATGGCAACGACGACCAAACAAGACTATTACGACCTGCTCGGGGTTCCGCGCAAAGCCAGCGCGAAGGACATTCGCACCGCTTTTCGCAAACTCGCGCGCAAATACCACCCAGACCTGAATCCCGGTGACAAATCCTCCGAAGAAAAATTCAAGCAGTTGCAGGAAGCCTACGATATTCTTTCCGATTCAAAAAAGCGGCAGATGTATGACCAGTACGGCTTTTACAGCGACAACATTCCGCCTGGAGGACCGGGCGGTGGGCCGCAGCAGGACGGCGAAGGCGTCAATTTCGATTTTGGGGGCTTTGATTTTGGTGGCGGGTCGGGCGCGCAGGGCGGTGGAGCGAGTTTCCGCGATCTCTTCAGTCAATTCTTTCGCGGCGGCCGCGGCGCGGGCGGTGAGCCCGAGCATGAACCCGGCGGCGACCTCGAATATCAGATCGAGATCGACTTTTGGGATGCCGTGCGCGGCGCGGTCAAGAAACTTACCTTCACGCGCCTCGATACGTGCGACACGTGCCATGGCACGGGCGCCATCGGCTCCGCGCAGACTTGCCCCACCTGTCACGGCTCTGGAACGATCCAGCAAGCCGCGGGCAAGATGAAGTTCAACGTGCCCTGCACGCGGTGCGGCGGCACGGGCAAGATCCGCAAAGTCTGCCCGACGTGCAGCGGCGAAGGGCGCCTGCGCCGCACGGAAACCATTGAAGTGCGTATTCCCGCGGGCGTGGCCAGCGGCTCGCGCGTGCGCGTGCCCGGTAAGGGCAACGCGGGAACGATGGGCGCGCCTCCGGGCGATTTGTACTTGCGAGTGGACGTGAGGCCGCATTCCTTCTTCGAGCGTCGCGGCGATGATTTGTATACCAAAGTCCCGGTGACGGTGACCGAAGCTACGCTCGGCGCGAAGGTCGAAGTGCCTACGATTGACGGTCGCTCGCTTGTGCGCATTCCTCCCGGAACAAACAGCGGCAAAACTCTGCGCCTGAAGGAAAAGGGCGTGCCCAGTGCACGCAGCGGCGCCCGCGGGGATCAGTACGT
>JBGPLB010000137.1:0-13543 GCA_041486245.1 Candidatus Acidiferrum sp. | reverse complement strand
GAGACTCGAGTGCGCTAATTCGCGCTGGCGAGTCCCTGGCCGGAATGCAAATCTTCAAACTTGATGTTCAAGATCGGATATTCACGCCAGTCTTTGTAATCGAAGTGCCACCATTCATGCTCATAGACGGTGAAGCCCTCGGACTCCATGGCGCGGCGGAGCAGGTCGCGGTGCCAGCGCTGGAGAGAAGTGCCTCCCGGATAATCGGGGAAAGAGCGAGGAGACATTTCGTCGTACGTGCCGGGCATTTCGATGGGCTTGCCAGTGGCGAGATCGTAGAGCGTGAGGTCGGCGGCACAGCCGCGGTTGTGGCGCGAGCCTTCCTTGGGGTCGGCGACGAAGATTTTGCCTTCGGGGGGAGTGGCGTCCCAGAAGATTTTGGTGACGTACCAGGGACGATAGGCGTCGTGGATGAGAAGTCCGTAGCCGAGTGGCTGTAGTTTGTGGAGGGCGCGGACGAGAGCTTCGGCGGCGGGGCGCTGCATGAACGCGCGAGCCTGCGTGTAGACGGGCGTGCCGAGAAAATCATTCGCGGTGGCGTAGCGAATGTCGAGATGAATTGCGAGATCGAGAGTTGTCAGTTCGACAAGTTCGGCCTGACGAAACTTGCCGGTTTCTTGTGGCGGAGAGGCCGCGAGAGCCTCTTTGCGCAATTCAGCGACGGGCCGCAGGGGCTGTATGCGGGCAACTTGGCTAGCATCGACACCGAAGTTACGACGCTCGAAAGTCCAGTCGTCCGTGCGCAGAAAAATAGCGCCAAAAGATTCTTCCACGAGTCTCACATTTGATTTCGAGGGGCAGGACGCTGTCAGCTCGGAAGCCGATTTCTCTTTGACGGTGCAGTCTCCTAGCTGCTTGCCAAACAGAATCAACTGGCCATCTTTCTCAGCCAGGGTATTCAGCAAAGGCCCGTCAGGCCCGTATTCGCCGATCCACGGCTTCCAGGCTTGCGGGACATCGGGAGGTTTCGGTCCGAGAGCAAGAGACGAGGAGGACTGCCCGGTGAGGATGCCAGGGGCCCAGATCAAAAGCGCAGCAAGGAGCAAGGGCAACAGTCGGAAGGGAAACTTGAGTGTCGATTTTGGGGATGTGCTCATCATTGCAATCAGTGTGTGGGGCAACGTTCGGATGTCAATTGTCGATCAAAACGTCTGTCACAAGGCGCGAGACATGATAGCCGAGAATGAGAATCCGCGCGAGATACAAATGTTGCCGTACTGGCACTGACCAAAGTTGCCGGGAAGTGTTAAGCGCCAAAGAGGCAATGAAATGTCAATTCAAGCAGAACTTGTGCGGGTTGGAGAGAGAAACGTTTGTTGCACTGCGCCAAAAGGCCGTTCAGACGGTGTACCAGCGGAAGCCTTTGCGTTGTTCTTCCACGATCTCCTTGAGAATCGCCATGGTCTGAGGCCGGCGATACTGCCCGCAAGCAGCCAGGATGGCATTGACCAGAGCAACGGGAGCGGCGTACGAGGCGCCATAAGACGTGGACTCGACAGAGGCGAGAAAGACTTCGTCGCATTCGCGGGCCAGCGGGGAAACGTAGGTGTCCGTGATGCCGACGCAATAGGCATTCCGCGCGTGAGCCGAATGGACGCCTTCGACGGTTTGGCGCAGGCCGCGGCGGAAGCTGATAGCAAGGACGAGGTCGCGCTTATTCACGGTGCGGACGAGGTGGGCGATACGCCCTGCGGAGGTGGCCGTGAAGACGGGCAAGCCGAGCAAGGTGATTTGGTACTCGAGATAATCGGCGAGGATGGCGGCGAGATCGCCGGCGAGAAGGACGATGCGGCGGGCGTCGTAGAAGCGCTTGGCGAGGGAGACGAGGCGCGGCGCATCCAGGCTGTTCTTGAGACCGTGCAAATTCTTGAGATCCTGCTCGAGAGCGTCACGAACATAGGCAGGCATGCTGGTAACGCGGCCGCCGGATTGCATGGTGTCGAGCGAAGTGGCGAAGGCGATGGAAAGGTCGTGGAGATGGCGCTGAAAATCGCGGTAGCTGGCGAAACCGAGGCCGCGGACGATGCGAACGACGGTAGCGGGGTCGGTGTGAAGGCGCATGGCCATAGCGCGCACGCTGAGGAGAACGTAATCGCGGGGGTGCTCCAGGATGGGGCGGATGATCTCCTGGCGTTTGGCGCTGAGGAGCTCGATGCGCTCCGCTAGAGAGGGAGCCGAAGCTTGAGGCGGAATCTGTCGTCGTTTCATTGCGCCAGAGAATTGCCCAAAATGAAGAGCATGTCAACTGCACAAGCATTACGTGATTGGTGACTCGTGTAAACCCCGGGCAAGGACAGAGTTTGCATTCATCCCGCCAATCGAACGAACTTCTACGTCATTTCTTTGAAGCTGCGGCCTTTTCTTCGAGGCCCGGTGCGATGACTGGCTGCAAAAAAGGCATCATGGCGCGAAGCTTGGGGCCAAGTTGCTCGACGGGGTGGCTTTGCTCGCGCTTGCGAGTAGCGAGGAAGTTCGGGCAACCCGCTTCATTTTCCGCAATCCATTTTTTTGCGAAGCTACCATCGCGAATCTCGGCGAGGATTTGGCGCATTTCTTCGCGTGTTTTCTGGGTGATTATGCGCGGGCCCGCGGTGTAGTCGCCGTGTTCGGCGGTGTCGCTGACGGAATAGCGCATGTAGCTTAGGCCGCCTCGATAAATGAGATCGACGATGAGCTTGAGTTCGTGCATACATTCGAAGTAGGCGACCTCGGGCTGATAACCGGCCGCGACGAGGGTGTCAAAGCCTGCTTTGATCAGCTCGCTCACGCCTCCACAGAGGACGGCTTGTTCGCCGAAGAGATCGGTCTCGGTTTCCTCGGTGAACGTGGTTTCGAGAACGCCGGCGCGGGTGCAGCCAAGCGCTTTGGCGTAAGAGAGCGCGAGGGCTTTGGCGTGGCCACTGGCGTCCTGTTCAATAGCGATAAGGGCCGGGGTGCCGCCGCCTTCGGTGAAGACTTCGCGGACGCGATGGCCGGGGGCTTTGGGCGCGATCATGGAGACGTCAACGCTCGCGGGAGGCTTGATGGCGCCGAAGCGGATGTTGAAACCGTGGGCGAACATAAGTGTCTTGCCCTTTGTGAGGTGCGGTTCGATGGCGTCGCGATAAAGCTTGGGCTGCTTAGTGTCCGGCGCGAGAATCATGATGACGTCGCCCCACTCGGCGGCTTGAGAGGGAGTGTTGACCGTAAGGCCTTCTTTTTCGGCTTTAGCGCGAGAGGCGCTGCCTTCGGGAAGACCGACGCGAACGCTTACGCCGCTGTCACGAAGGTTGAGCGAATGCGCGTGGCCTTGCGAGCCGTAGCCGATGATGGCGACTTTTTTGGACTGAATAAGAGCGAGATCCGCGGAATCGTCGTAGTAGAGATTTGCCATTTTTTCCTCTTGGGCCGGGTTACGGCCGGGATTTAGAATCTTTCAAACCTGTGCTTCTGGCAGTCATGAGCCGAGAGAATCGCCCGAATTCCTGCGATGGTATCTGCAACCCCTCCCCCGCTTTTTTGTAAGTGTTGCTGATAAAGGAGTTAGCGTTCGTACAAGTCCTTTGGATTCAACACTTACGGCGTGAGGCGTAGCTGTTGATTCTAAAAGGGTTATCCTGGCTGTGGCGCCGGTCACGCGCTACCTCGTCACCAAGGTCTGTGCAGGCGGGGGCGTCGGCTCCGGTGATCGGAGCAAGTCTCCGCCGCGAGTCATGGAAATGCGGCCGCTGCGAGCCATTTCGAGGACGCCGAACGGGCGGAGGACTTCCAGAAGGCCGTCAATCTTGTCGACGGTTCCGGAGATCTCGATGATCAGCGATTCGGGGGCAACGTCCACAACGCGGGCGCGAAAGACTTTGATGAGCTCCATCAAATGCGGACGGGACTGCTGGTCCGCTAAAACCTTGATGAGGGCCAAGTCTCGCTCGAGAAGAGCGCGCTCGGAAATATTCTCGGCCAGGAGTACATCGACAAGTTTTTCGAGACTGGCCTCGAGACGGTGGCCGCCTTTTTCATCGGTGTGAGCGACGATGGTCATGCGGGCGATCTCGGGGTTCTCCGTGGGACCAACGGTGAGCGAGTCGATGTTGATGGCCAGCCGCCGCGCCAACGAGGAGACGCGGTTGAGCACGCCCGGTTTGTTTTCAACGTAAGCGACGAGTGTTTGCATGTTTTCCTCTTTGCTCATGGCTCGGATTTGTTCATGGCTCCGATGCGGTTTCAACGAGCGGATTTCCCGGGCGGCGAATCATTTCGTGGAGCGAAGCCCCAGCAGGAACCATCGGGTAGACGGAATCTTCCTGTTCGACGCGGAAGTCGATGAGAACGGTTTCCTTGGATTCGCGCGCCGAGCGAATCGTGGGCAGGACATCTGCGCGCGAGGTGATGCGCTCGCCCCGTATGCCGAAGGCATTTGCCAGCGCGGCAAAATCGGGAGCGACGAGCGGCGTGGCGACGTAGCGTTTGTCGTAGAAAAATTCCTGCCACTGGCGGACCATGCCGAGAAAGCCGTTGTTGATGATGGCGATCTTGATGTTGATTTTTTCCTGAACGATGGTGGCGAGCTCGCACATGGTCATTTGAAAGCCGCCGTCGCCCACGACGACCCAAACTTCGGAATCGGGCTTGGCGAATTTGGCGCCGATGGCCGCTGGCAATGCGAAACCCATCGTACCGAGACCGCCGGAAGTAATGAGCGTGCGCGGCTGGTTGTGGTGGTAATACTGCGCTTCCCACATCTGGTGCTGACCTACGTCGGTGACGACGATGGCTTCGCCGCGGGTTTCTTTCCAGAGATCGTTGATGACGTGAGCAGCGTAGAGATGGCCGTTGTCGGGAAGGCTTTGAATATCTCGCACGGCGGAATCGCCCTTTAGCTCTTTGATATGAGTGAGCCAAGGGCCGCGGTCGGGATTCACAATATGCGGGATCAGCTTTTCGAGAGTTTCGCGAGCATCGCCGATAAGAGCGGCATCTACTTGGACGTTTTTGTTAATTTCCGCTCGGTCGATTTCGATGTGAATCTTGCGCGCGCCCTTCGCGTAAGTGCGCAGATCGCCGGTGACGCGGTCATCAAAGCGCATGCCGACGGCGATGAGCAGGTCGGACTCTTGAATGGCGTGATTGACCCAGGCTTCGCCGTGCATACCCATCATGCCGAGATTCATGGGATCGGAGGCAGGGAAGCAGCCGATGCCGAGCAGAGTCATGGCAACGGGAATGTTGCAAGTGCGGACGAATTGCTCGAAAGCGCGCATCGCGCCGGAAAGAATGATTCCGCGGCCCGCCAGAATCACCGGGCGTTTTGCGGTGTTAAGCATTTCGACGGCGCGGTCAAATTCGGCCTGGTCGTGATTATCGCGCACGCGCTTCGCGGGAAGCTTTGGCACGGACGCCTCCCAGTTGAATTCGCAAGAAGCCTGTTGCGCGTCCTTGGTGATGTCGACAAGAACGGGGCCGGGACGTCCGGAGTTTGCAATGATGAAAGCCTCGCGGACGGTGCGCGCGATATCTTCGGCGCGAGTGACGACGACATTGTGCTTGGTGATCGGCATGGTGATGCCAGTGATGTCGATTTCCTGAAAGGCGTCGGAACCTAGCAGCTTGCTGCTGACCTGGCCGGTGATGCAAACGACGGGAGAGGAGTCGAGCATGGCGGTGGCGATGCCGGTGACCATGTTCGTTGCGCCAGGGCCGGAGGTCGCCATGGCCACGCCGACGCCGCCAGTGGCGCGAGCATAGCCGTCAGCCATGTGCGTGGCACCCTGTTCGTGGCGGACAAGAATGTGATGGAGCTTGGATTTGCCAAGAGCGTCGTAGACGGGAAGAATCGCGCCGCCCGGATACCCGAAAATGTGCTGCACGCCCAGTTTGGTGAGCGATTCGCAGAGAATTTCTGCGCCGGTGAGTTTCATAGGCTCCTTCCCAATTGCGATCCCGAAGGATTCGGCGCAACTGATTGAGGCTGAGCTGATGATGCAAAAGAGGCGGGCACGGCCGTGACCGCGCCGATCGAGGCAGAGGAAACGAGCAAAGCATACTTGGCCATCACGCCCCGAACAAAGCGAGGTGCGGGAGGCTGCCAGGAGGCGAGGCGCTTCTGAATTTCAGCGTCGGTGAGCTCGACATCGAGTTTGCGGCTCGGGATGTCGAAGACAACTATGTCGCCATCGGCGACGGCAGCGATAGGGCCGCCTTTGGCGGCTTCGGGTGCAACGTGGCCGACCATGAAGCCGTGCGTTGCGCCTGAAAAACGGCCATCGGTGAGAAGTGCAACGGAATCGCCGAGACCTGCGCCAACCAGCGCGGCGGTGACGGCTAGCATCTCCCTCATACCAGGTCCGCCTTTTGGGCCTTCGTAGCGGACCACCACGACATCGCCGGCGTGAATCTGATTTTTCTCAATCGCGGCGAAAGCAACTTCTTCGTTATCGAAAACTCGCGCGGGCCCACGGAAGTGTTGAATATTGTGACCCGCTACTTTTATGACGCAGCCTTCAGGCGCTAGATTGCCTTTCAGAATGACCAGGCCACCGGTGGACTTGAGAGGCGCGTCGATCTTTCGCACGACTTCTTGATTGGGAGTTTCCTTTGCTGTGGCTGCTTCCTCCGCGAGCGTGCGCCCGGTGACGGTTAGCGCTTCGCCGCGGATGAGCTTTGCGTCAATCAGGCGCTTGGCGACGAGAGGAGTGCCTCCAGCCGCATATAAATCGGTGGCGACGAAACGCCCGGCGGGTTTGAGGTCGGCAATGATGGGAACGCGCGCACTGATGCGGTCGAAATCGTCGATGGTCAGCGGAATGTTCGCTTCGTTGGCAATCGCCAGCAAGTGCAGGACGGAGTTTGTGGAGCCGCCTGTGGCAGCGACGCCGGCGATGGCATTTTCGATTGCGGTCCTGGTGATAATTTTGGACGGAGTAACAGCTTTCCGCAGAAGATCCATAACCAATTCGCCGGCGCGATGGCCCGCGTGAGCTTTTCCCGCATCGGTGGCCGGAATGCTCGAGAGTCCCATAGGAGCGATCCCAAGAAACTCACAGACGAGCGCCATGGTGTTGGCGGTGAACTGGCCGCCGCAGGCGCCTGCGCCCGGGCAAGCGGAGTCTTCCAGCGCCTTGAAACGCGCGTCAGACATTCCACCATGCGAATGACTGCCGATCGCTTCGTAGACGTCCTGGATCGTGACGGAATGACCTTCAAATTTGCCGGGGGCGATGGAGCCGCCATAGAGAACAAGGCCCGGGATGTTCAGTCGGGCAAGGGCCATGATGCCGGCTGGAATGGTTTTGTCGCACCCCACGAGAACGACGAGAGCGTCGAAAAGATTGCCGCGGGTGACGAGTTCGATGGAGTCGGTGATGACCTCGCGGCTGATCAGCGAGGCGCGCATGCCCTCCGTGCCCATGGTGATCCCGTCGGAGATGGAAACAGTGTTGAATTCGAGCGGAGTACCGCCGGCAGCGCGAATGCCGTCCTTGACATGCACTGCAAGCTCGCGGAGGTGATAGTTGCAAGGGCCGATTTCGATCCACGTGTTTGCAACGCCTATGAGAGGCTTGGTGAAGTCATCATCGCGAAGGCCGCAAGCGCGCAACATGGAGCGCGCTCCAGCACGATTCGGGCCGTCGGTCAGTGCGCTGCTACGGGGCTTAAGCAAAGATGCAGTCACGATTGCGTTCTCCTCGCGGGCTTTTGAAAGCTTGGCTTGCGACAACCAGCCCAAAAAACTTGTGGCCATCATCTTGGCTTTGATGATGGCCCGGAAAATCTCTGGTGGTGCTGTGCTAGGCGGCCATCATCTTTAGGTTTTTCCCCGCTCGAAGACAGGGAAAATTCGTACGACGGCACGAAATACAACGCCCCGTGAAAACGCCGCAGTGACGGGCCGATCGTTGAGAGTGGCGACGCGAATCATAGTAGCCACCATGAAGGTAACAGGATGAGGGGAAGAGAGTCAATCAGTCAAATTAATAGTTTTGCTCCTTAGAATAAGCATGGATTATGAGAGAGAGCTCAGCACGCTACGCTGCCGTCGGAAGCGCCATTAGTATCGGTGAGACCTTCCATGTCATCGTCTTGTGAACGACTTTAGAAGGATCCTATGTTCGAGTATGGAAGCTGGCTGTCGTAGGACTACGGTCATATAGACAACAGGAATCAGATGTCGGAGACGAGCTGCGGGTACAGCCGGCCAGGACTGATATCGTGCACGGGAAAGTTCATTTAGTGTGCGATTGAACGCGAGCCAATCTTTGGATCGCAGAGCAACTGTCTGGCCAGAATACGGCGTCTAAACAATTGAGTTTGTCACTGCGCCATAGCTGTTCATAAACGCACAGATGCGGTTCCTGCGTATCGCTATGATTATGAATGAATCGAGTGGAACCATGGCGGCCATGTCCCTTGTGGAGTGACTGCACACGGTAGCCCTGGCGGACCTTTGCAGTTTGACCGCTTGGAAGCTGCCCTTGCCGCCAGGTTCCACTGAACTGACCTAAGTTGTTAACCCTTTCGATCTGCGGACGGAAGCTAGCTTTTAGAGCCATGGGGGATGCATGGGATTTGACACGGATGTGTTCGTTGTGGGAGGAGGACCCGCTGGACTTGCAGCCGCGATTGCGGCAAGGACGCAGGGATTTCGTGTGATGGTTGCGGACGGCGCGAAGCCTCCCATAACCAAAGCTTGCGGAGAAGGGCTCTTACCTGACGCCCTAAAGGCGCTCGGCGAACTTGGCGTGGCACTGCGCGAAGAGGATGGCCGCGTGCTTCGTGGCATTCAGTTTGAAGATGGGCGGTCGTCCGTGAGTGCCAATTTTCCTGACGGGCACGGCCTCGGAGTACGCCGGGAAGTGTTGCACCAGAGGATGATGGAGCGAGCCCGAGATTGCGGAGTTGAATTGTTGTGGAATACACCAGTAACGGGCCTCCATAAAGAGGGCGTGGTAGCCGGCGGGAATAAAATACAAGCGCGGTGGGTCATTGGAGCTGATGGAAGCCGCTCGCGAGTGCGGGGCTGGAGCGGGCTGGAAAGCAATGTTTCGAAACGAAATCGATTTGGCTTTCGACAGCACTATCGGCTTGAGCCTTGGATTGATTTTACGGAGATTCATTGGGGCGAAGCTGCGCAAGCTTATGTTACCCCTGTGAACGCACACGAGATTTGCGTGGTACTGATCTCAAGCACGCCGAATTTGCGCTTTGACGAAAGTCTCCGGACATTTCCAAAACTGGCTGACCGGCTCAGGGTCGCGCCCACCTCGAGCCCGGAACGTGGAGCGGTGACGAGCATGTTCGACCTCAAGCGCGTGGTTCGTGGGAATGTCGCGCTTCTCGGAGACGCATCGGGAAGCGTGGATGCAATTACAGGTGAGGGGCTCTCGCTTAGTTTCAAGCAAGCAGCGGCGCTTGCCAACGCCCTCGTAGCGGGAGATTTAGAGAGCTATGAGAAGGCGCATCGCCGACTGGCGCGCCGTCCGTGGCTCGTGGGAAACCTGCTACTCTTGCTCGGCGGGAAAAGCGGACTTCGCAAGCGTGCCCTGCGTGCTCTGGAAGCGGCCCCGCAGCTATTTGAACGCGTACTTGCCTATCATGTGGGAGAGACACGGCCCCTGCAGCTCGCAACAGCTGGGGCAATTTTCGGCTGGAGATTTCTCACAACGTGATTCGAATGGCAGCAGAAAATAAGCGAACCAGGCACCGCGCGAATCTCGCCGGGCGCGCGTGCATAGTCGCTATGCTCGCCGTGGTTACGGCGCGCGCTTGGACGCAATCTCCTCAGACTACGCTGCAAGCCAAGCCCGGCGAGGTAATCCTGCGTCTCGATCCGGCGCAAAGCAAATTGCACTGGACGCTGGGCAGCACGTTGCACACGGTTCATGGCACATTTGCCCTGAAGCGAGGCGAGGTGCGGTTTGACCCGGCTAGCGGCAGTGCGAGCGGAGAAATTGTCGCCGATGCCACCAGCGGAGCGAGCGGCAACGAGGGACGTGACAAGAAAATGCACCGGGAGATTCTAGAGAGCAGTCGCTATGGCGAAGTGATCTTTCGTCCCACTCGGCTCGAGGGAAAAGTCTCGACGCAAGGTTCGTCGCACGTGCAAGTGCAGGGAACTTTTCTTCTGCATGGTTCCGAGCACGAATTGACCGTGCCCATTGATGCAGAATTGGCTGGCGATCATTGGAAGGGCTCGGCAAAATTTGGCGTACCCTACATCCAGTGGGGCTTGAAGAGCCCAAACACATTTTTCGCGAAGGCGGATCCGGTGGTCGAGATCGAGCTGGAAATGAGCGGCGCGCTGCAAAGGGCCAGCGCGCAGTGAAGTCCGTTACTCTTCCGCTTCCTGCGTAACGATGTGAACGTCAACCGGCGGAGATTCGCGAAGGAAGCGGTGCACGGCGGAGAGATAGAGATACTTGCGCCAGTCGTGAATGGGAGCTCGGCCAAAGATCACTTGCGTAATGTGTTTCGAACGGACGAAGTCCGCAACAGTATCGGCCACGCTGCGGCCTTTCAAACGAACCACATTTGCGCCCAGACTTTCGGCAAAGCGCAGATTCGCGACTAGTGCTTTTTCGTTCGGTTCCTTGGAACCAAACTCTCGATCGACATGAATGACATAGAGCTCCGCGTCCATGCGGCGAGCCATGCGAGCGCCGCGAGCGACCAGATACTGACCGGCGGGATTCCCCGAGATACAAATGGCCATGCGCTCTCGAACGCCCCAGTTCTTGCGGATGTCTTCCTCTTCCATGTAGGTCTCAAGGCTGCGGTCGACCTGTTCGGCGACCTGGCGAAGCGCGAGCTCGCGGAGGGCAATTAAATTGCCGCGGCGAAAAAAATTCTTGAGCGAGCGTTCCACCTTTTCCGTGCTGTAAACGTCGCCGCGTTTCATGCGGTTATGCAGGGCTTCGGGAGTTAAGTCGACCATCACAGTTTCCGTGGCCGTCAGCGGAACCCAATCTGGAACGGTCTCCCGCACGGTAATTCCTGTAATCGAGCGCACTATGGGCGCAATGCTTTCGATGTGCTGAATATTCAGGGTGGAGACAACATCGATTCTCGCGGCGAGCAGGTCCTGAATGTCTTCGTAGCGCTTGCGATGCTTGCTGCCGGGAATATTGGTGTGGGCCAGCTCATCCACCAGAACCACTTCGGGTTTCCGCGCAAGGATGGCGTCCACATCCATTTCTTCGAAGACTGTTCCTTTGTATTCGATTTTCTTGCGCGGGACGGCCTCGATTTGCGAGGCCAGCTCTTCGATGCTCTTGCGGCCGTGGGTTTCCACGACGCCGATGGCCACGTCCTCGCCGCGACTCCGGCGGCGGAGGGCTTCGCTCAACATGCTATAGGTCTTGCCAACACCCGGAGCGTAGCCGAGAAATAACTTAAAGACTCCGCGCGCTTTCTGAGGCGGCGAAGCTACTTCCAACCAGTCTTCGGGCTTCTTAGGCAAGGCGTCAGCTTCTCCGTATCAAATGCCGTGCATACGATAGAATACCGGCATGCAGAGGATGCTCGCCGGCCGGGCCTTCGGATTTGCGGTGTCGTTGGCCATCGTCGCCGGCATCGTTGCCCTCTATCGCCACGCTCGCGACGTCAATCAGACGACGATCGCGCTTACATTTTTGCTGGCTATTCTAGCAGTTTCGGCCGTCTGGGGAATGGCTGTCTCGCTCTTCATGTCGGTTACCGCCGTGCTGGCGATTAATTATTTTTTCCTACCGCCGGTGGGGACATTCACGATTGCCGATCCTCAGAATTGGGTAGCCTTGCTTGCGTTCCTCGTCACTTCCATCATGGGAAGTCAGCTTTCGGCCAGAATGAAAAGGGAAGCTAACGAGGCGCACCAGCGCGGCCGCGAAATCGAGCGGCTCTACAAGTTCAGCCAAAAGCTCCTGGCGGAGGGGAACGTCATTCAGCTCATGAACGCAATTCCCAACTATATTGTGGAGAGTTTCGAAGGTGGGGCCGCCGAACTTTTTCTTCCGCAAAAAGATAAGTTTTACAGGTCTGGATTCGGCGCCGCGCACCTGGATGAAGAGAAAATGAAGTCTGTCTTCCTCCGGGATGAAGGCATCTTCGATTCGCAAGAAGGACTGTATTTCATACCGGTGCGGATGGGTGTTCGTCCGATTGGAAGCCTGGGAATTTCCGGCTCGCGGCTTTCGCGGCAGTCGCTGGATGCGGTGGGCAGCCTTGTAGCTATCGCCATTGAAAGAGCGAGGGCCGTAGAAAAGCTCGGAGAAACGGAAGCGGAACGACAGGGCGAGCGGCTGAAGTCGGCGCTGCTTGATTCCATAGCGCATGATTTCCGCACGCCGCTGACGTCGATCAAGGCCGCGACAACGAGCATGCTGGCGGAGAAAAATCCGGCTCCCAGTCAGACGCACGAACTTCTGACCATAATTAACGAAGAGTGCGACCGCCTGAACCGGCTTGTCGAAGAAGCCGCGGAGATGTCGCGGCTGGAAGCCGGAGAATTTGAGTTAAACCTCGTGCCGACGCAGATCGGCGACATTATCCGGGCCGCGCTTGTACAGTGCAATGCGGCGCTGGCCGGCCGCGTCGTCGATGTGAAGCTCAGCCCCAATCTTCCTCCCGTACGCGCCGATCTAAACCGCGTAAAGGATGCGCTAGTCCATCTGATCGACAACGCGAATATTTACTCGCAGAAGGAATCCCCAATCACCATCTCCGCAGAGGTAACGGGAGACGCCGTGACAACCAGCGTGGCGGATCGCGGGCCCGGTATCGACGATTTCGAACAAGGCATGATTTTCGACAAGTTCTACCGAGGCAAAGATCAGCGTTTCCTGGTGCGGGGGACAGGAATGGGTCTGCCGATTGCGAAAGCAATTATCACTGCACATAAAGGTACGATTGCCGTGACCAGCCAGCTGGGACACGGCTCGGTTTTCTCATTCACCTTGCCTGTAGATCGCAGCGGGCGTGAGCCACGATGAACGCAGCAACTATCCTTGTGGTGGATGACGAGCCACAAATCAGGCGCGTCATGCGTTCCACGCTTTCCGGCCAGGGTTATGTCATCAGGGAGGCCACCACAGGCGAAGAGGCGGTCGAAGCTGTGCGCAAGGAGCGCCCCGACCTGATTTTGCTGGACGTCAACATGCCAGGAATCGGCGGGATCGAGGCGGCTCGCGAGATTCGGGAGATGTGCGATGCGCCGATCATCATGTTGACGGTGCGCAATGCAGAGCGCGACAAAGTCATCGCGCTGGATGCAGGCGCGGATGATTATGTGGTCAAACCTTTTGGGATCGAAGAACTTCTCGCTCGCATCAGGGCCGCTCTCCGGAGATATGTGCCCGGCGAGGCGATTCCAGCGTTTATTACCCGGGACCTGGCGATCGATTTCGAAAACCGGCAAATGACCGTGCGAGGTCGCGACGTGCATCTCACGCCGAAAGAGTTTGAAGTCCTAAAGCATCTGGTAGCTAATCTCGGCAAGCCGTTGTCTCATCGCCGGCTGTTGCAGGCGGTCTGGGGACCGGAGTATGGGGAAGAAACGGAGAACTTACGCGTGGTGATCAATCAATTGCGCAAG
>JBGPLB010000136.1:0-13571 GCA_041486245.1 Candidatus Acidiferrum sp. | reverse complement strand
GAAGAAGGAGCTCGGCAAGGAAAAGCCCAAGGGAGGCTCCGATGAGTAAGCCGGAGAAAGCGGCTGCCCAGTCGGCGGAAGCCAAGACGACGGAATCGAGCCTGCTGGATCAAATAGTTGATCAAGGGCGTTTTGGCAAGGAACAGGTCGCGCGCGAGCGCGGCCGGGACATGGTCAAGGAGTTCGTCGCGCAAGTTCTCGAAGGCGAGATGAAGCTCTCGCGCGACGCCGACGCCACGATTAATTCGCGTGTCGCCCAGATCGACCATCTTATTTCCCTCCAATTGAACGAAATCCTTCACCATCCCGCCTTTCAGAAGCTGGAAGCGAGCTGGCGCGGCATCAAGTACATGATGGATCAGAGCGAAACCAGCTCGATGCTCAAGATCCGCGTCCTCAACGTTAGCAAGAAGGAGTTGCTGCGTGACCTCCAACGCGCGCCGGAGTTCGATCAGAGCGTGATGTTTAAGAAAGTCTATGAAGATGAATTCGGAATCTTCGGTGGCGAGCCTTTTGGCGCTCTCGTTGGCGACTATGAATTCAGCAAGCACCCCGAGGATATCGAACTGCTCGAGAAGGTTTCACAGGTGGCCGCGGGAGCCCATGCTCCGTTCCTCACGGCGGCCGCTCCCGAACTTCTGAATCTGGACAGCTTCTCGCAGTTGGGCGACCCTCGCGACATAGGGAAAATCTTCGACAGCACGGAATTCGCCAAGTGGAAGTCCTTCCGCGCCAGCGAAGACTCGCGGTACGTCGGCCTGACCATGCCGCGCGTGCTCATGCGCCTTCCCTACGGAAAAGACACGAAGCCCGTCGACGACTTCAATTACGAGGAAGGCGTGGACGGAACCGACCACTCCAAATATCTGTGGGGCAATGCCGCTTACGCATTGGGCGCTCGTCTCACACAAGCTTTTGCTCAATACGGTTGGTGCGCATCGATTCGTGGCGTGGAAGGCGGAGGCCTCGTCGAAGGGCTCCCGACGCATACATTCCGCACCGATGAAGGTGACGTTGCTCTGAAATGTCCCACGGAAGTGGCCATCACCGACCGTCGCGAAAAAGAGCTAGCCGACCAGGGCTTGATTCCGCTGGTGCATTGCAAGGGCACGGACTACGCGGCCTTCTTCAGCGTGCAATCCTCAAACAAACCGAAGAAGTTCGACAAGGCTGCTGCCAACGCCAACGCCCGGCTTTCCGCTCAGCTTCCGTACATCCTGGCGGTATCCAGATTTGCCCACTACATGAAGTCCATCATGCGCGACAAAATCGGTGGCTTCATGAGCCGTGGGCAGTGCCAGACGTTTCTCACGCAATGGATCATGCAGTACGTTACCGATGACGACCAGGCCAGTGCCGCCACCAAGGCGAAATTTCCTCTTCGCGAAGCCAAAATCGAAGTCAGTGAGATTCCGGGGAAGCCCGGGGCCTACCGCGCCATCGCTTTCCTTCGGCCGCACTTTCAGTTGGATGAGCTGACCGTTTCGCTCAGGTTAGTGGCGGAACTGCCTGCCCCGGCAAAGTGACGCTGACTGAGGATTAGTATCGGCTGCCCCTGCGGAGCCTGCGCCGCTCCCTTCGGAAATCCGGCCGATTGGTTCGGTAAGAAGTGGATTTAGGTAGATTCAAACTGAATAGGAGGACATGAACATGCCGACTGCAGTGGAATCAAAACTGGCTCCCATGACCAGTCATTCCGATTTTTTCCTGAAACTCGGTGACATCAAGGGAGAGTCCCTGGATGACAAGCACAAGGGTGAAATCGATCTCATCAGCTTCAAGTTTGGCGTACGGCAGCCCGGTGGAGCGGCCGCCGTAGGCGCTGGTGCCGGAGTTGGTAAAGCGCAGTTTCATGAATTTCAATTCACAAAGCGCATGGACTCCGCCTCTGCCAAGCTGATGCTGGCTTGTGCGACCGGTCAACATTTTCCGGAAGTCACGCTGACTTGCCGGAGAGCCGGAGGTTCGCAGATTGAGTACATGAAAATCAAGCTGGAGCAAGTGTTGGTTTCGGGATACGAGTCCAGCGCCGGAGAAGAGGGTTATAAGGAGACTTTGCCGATCGACACTTTCCAGCTCAACTTCGCAAAGATTCACTACAACTACACAGCGCAAGGCAGCGATGGCTCGCCGGGAGCTAACACCATGACTGCGTATGATCTGCAGGCGAACAAGAAGCTTTAATCAATTTGATGCACGGCTTCTGGGCTGGCTGTCTTCCTCCGAGGACAGCCAGCCAGAAGGCATTTGATCGCTCGCGGCATTGTCTTCCGCAGCCGCGGCGCTGAATCCGGGGTCTCATGTCAGTCCAACAATTGTTTCAGGCGGGGCGCCTTGACGACGCCATTCAAGCTTTAAACGCCGAAGTACGCGACAATCCCACCGACGCCAAGCGCCGCACTTTTCTCTTCGAGCTGCTCTGTTTCTCCGGTGATTTCGTGCGCGCGGAAAAGCAGTTGGACATTCTGGGAAGCGAAGGCCGCAATGCGGAAATGGGCGCTCTCCTCTATCATGCGGCGCTCCATGCCGAGCGGACTCGCCACGATCTCTTCGCCAAGAAGCAATATCCGATCCCGAAAAATACCGCTGGCCTTGGACAATTGTCGGTCAGCATCAACGGCAAACCTTTTCACTCTCTGTCCGACGGTGATCCACGCATTGGTTCCAATCTCGAAGTCTTCGCGGCCGGAAGCTACATGTGGATTCCCTTTGCACTGCTTACCTCCATCGAGATTGCTCCTCCGAAACGCCTTCGCGATCTTTTATGGCTGCCCGCAAAGGTTCGCACCTCGGAGAAGTATGAAGATCGCGAGTTGGGTGAAGTCCTGCTCCCCGTGCTAACTCCATTTGCCGGTCAGCACTCGGACCCCTCCGTGCGCCTCGGCAGGGCAACCGTCTGGGAAGAAGCCGACGGCGAAACCGTCCCCGTTGGCCAAAAGATTCTGCTTTCCGATGACGAGGAGTGGCCGATTCTGGAGCTGCGTAATATCCAAATCGCGATCGCCCAGACGGCCTCGTAACGGTCATGCCGCTGCCCGAAGGTCTGCTAACCCCCATCCCAGGCGATAATCCAAGCGGAAAGACGTTACGCTACGACCCTGTCTACGACAAAATTCGCGAAGCCCGCCGTGAAGAAGACGTGCTTCCGCAGGGTGACTGGTCTCGTGAAGTCAAAAAAGCAGATTTTCCCCTCGTTATCAAACTGACGACCGAAGCGCTCTCCACCAAGAGCAAGGATTTGCAGTTAGCGTCTTGGCTCACCGAGGCGATTCTGTTCCGCGATCACGTCGCAGGTCTTCGCGAGGGTCTTGACCTTCTCCGCGGCCTCATGGAAACGTTCTGGGATACGCTCTACCCCGAGATCGACGACGGCGATTTGGAGTTTCGCGCCGGACCTCTTGGGTGGGTCGGCTCGAAGCTCGATGTTGCCGTTCGCCGGCTGCCTATCACGAAGAGCAAACTCGATTATTTCAAGTATCAGGAATCGCGCCGCGTTGGATATGAGGCGGACGCCGTCAGTGAAGAGAAAACGGCCGCGCGAGCCGCCGCTATTGCCGAAAAAAAGTGTACCGCGGAGGAGTTTGATGAGGCTATCCGCGCCACCGGCGACGCTTACTACGAGAAGCTAGCCGCCAATCTCACCGCCGCCCTCGAATCGTTGCAATCGCTCGAGACCCTGAGCGACGAAAAATTCGGCAGGGAAGCCCCCAGCTTCTCCAACCTTCGGACGGCTCTCGATGAGTTGCAGGACTTCGTGAAGCAGTACCACAAGCCTGCCGAGGAAGTGACGGAGGAGCCGGCAGACACACCAGCCGAAGACGCTGCCGAAGAAACGGCCGCCGCCGGTGCCTCCGCCGCTCCGGCCGCCAAGAAAAAATAAGTTACCGCGGAGCCCGCCGACCACGACGACGCCTTGCAGCGCCTGGCGATCGTGGCTCATTTTTTGCGCCACGAGAGTCCGTTGAATCCCGTCCCGTATCTTCTTCTGCGAGCGATGCGCTGGGGAGAAATTCGAGCAGCAGGCGCCGCGCTAAACCCTGCGCTCCTGGAAGCCCCGCCCACGGAAAAGCGCACGCTCATCAAGAAAATGTCCATGGAAGCGGTTTGGGCCGGAGTTTTGGAAAACGCGGAACAGGCCATGAGTCTGCCTTGTGGACGAGGCTGGCTCGATTTGCAACGCTACTCCGTGCGCGCTTGCGAATCTCTCGGCGCAGAGTACGAGCCCGTGGCGGCCGGCATCCGCTCCGAACTGAAAGCCTTGCTTGCCGACTATCCCGACCTGCTGACCTCCTCGCTGATGGATGATACTCCAGCCGCCAATGCAGAGACCCAGACTTGGCTCAAGGAGAGCATCCTTCCGCCTCCACCGCCACCTCCAGCCGAGCCGGAATTTGCCCCCGCGGCGATGCCTTCGAGTTCGCAATCCGAAAGCGCTAATGGAGAGAAAGCTCCCGACGTCATCGAAATGGCCATGAAAGCAGCTCGCGCGGGCAAAGTGCAGGAAGCTATCGGAATCCTGACTCGCGAAATTGGCAATGAACGTACCGGCCGCGGACGCTTCCAGAGGCACATACAACTCGCCAACATCTTTCTAGCAACCAAGCACGAAGCTATCGCTTATCCCATCCTGGTCGAGCTCGCGGAAGAAATCGAACGCCGCAAACTCGAGGAATGGGAAGAGCCTTCCGTAGTCGCGCAACCTCTCGCGCTGCTTTATCGCTGCGCCGAAAAACTGGGCCGCGACGATGCCGAAAAACAAAAGATCTATCAGAAGCTTTGCCGCCTTGATCCTGGCCAAGCTCTGGCTTTAAGGTAACCGATGCCGGACTACGACTCCAACGCGCCCTTACGACTTCCGCTCCTGGACCGGCTCTTGGACGACGAGCCCAGGATTAAATCCGAAGCGCCCATGACGCGCAGCACTTCCCTCGCCAGGCTCAAGACGGCCGTCAGGCGCGACCTCGAAAACCTCCTGAACACCCGCCGCACTCCGGATTACATCCCCGAGGGCTCTGTCGAAATTCTCCGTTCCGTCTACTACTACGGGCTTCCCGATATCACTTCCATGCCCGCCAATTTTCTTTACGAACAAACCAAATTGCTCCAGTCGATTGAAACGGCGGTAAAGACATTTGAAGGAAGACTCGATGGCGTCAGAGTTTCTCTTGTTCCTGTCGCGGGCCAGTCGCGCGTCTTGCGTTTCGTGATCGACGGAATGCTCCGCATTGATCCGCTTCCCGAGCACGTTGTCTACGACGCATCCATTGAACTGACAAGTCTTGAGGTCCAGATTTCCGGAGACGACCGTGCGTGACGAGCTGCTCGAATACTATGAGCGCGAACTAACTTATCTGCGCCAGATGGGCGCGGAGTTCTCCGAGAAATATCCGAAGGTCGCCTCTCGTCTCCTGCTCGATCCTAACCGCTGCGAAGATCCTCACGTCGAGCGCCTCATCGAATCCTTCGCCTATTTGGCTGCGCGCGTCCATCTCAAGATCGACGACGAGTTCCCGGAAATCACCGAAGCGCTGCTCAGCGTTCTTTACCCGCATTACATTCGCCCCATTCCATCTTCCACCATCGTGCAATTTCATCTCGATCCGGAACAGGGAAAACTTAGCACTGGCCTCCCCATTCCTCGCGATTCGATGCTTTACTCTCAGCCGGTCGACGGTTATCCCTGCAAGTTCAAAACTTGTTTCGATACCACTCTCTGGCCCCTGAAAATCGCCGCCGCTCAATGGGTCACGCCCGACAGGCTGCGTCCTGCGGTCAAGTCCCAGGATGCTGTCGCCGCCCTGCGTCTCGAGCTCGAATGCTTTCCTGATGTTACTTTCGAAAAATTGGAATTGAGCTCGCTGCGCTTTTACCTGAGCGGAGAGAGCAGCCTGGCTCATACCCTGTATGAATTGCTTTGCAACAACTGCACGCAAATTTTGCTTCGCGACCGCGCACCCAGCACGCGGAAACATCCCATCTCTTTTCCTGGTACCCACCTCCAACCCGCTGGCTTCAGCGACTCCGAGGCCCTGCTCCCCTATCCACGCCGTTCCTTTTCCGGATACCGCCTTCTCCAGGAGTATTTTCATTTTCCAGAAAAATTCTTTTTTGTGGAGCTGAAAGGACTTGAAAATCTCCGCACCTCCGGATTTGGTCCGCGCGTCGAAGTTGTCATTCTCATTTCGCGCTTCGAACGGAGTGAGCGCCAGCAAACCCTCGAGCTCAATGTCTCCGAGGACACTCTCCGTCTTGGTTGTTCCCCCGCGGTCAATCTTTTCCCGCATACCGCCGAGCCCATTCGCCTGGACCAGACCCACACCGAGTACCTCATCACGCCGGATGTCCGCCGCCGTCGGGCCATGGAAATTTTCTCCATTGAAGAAGTAATCTCTCCCGATCTCGAGACTCATGAAGTCCTGAAGTTTGAGCCTTTCTATCGCTTTCGTCACACCACCTCGCGCCATCGCGAACGTCCAAAAGGCTTCTGGCATTCCCGCCGCCAGGCTTCCACCCGCCGCGATGACGAGGGCACCGATGTCTACATCTCATTCCTCGATCTTAGCGGCCGGCCCCTCCACCCCGAGACCGATACCGCCACTATTCATTGCACTTGTTCGAACCGTGATTTGCCGCACCGCCTCCCGATGGGGAACGAACGCGGCGATTTCGAACTCGAAGGGATCACCTCCATCAAGCGCATTGTCGCGTTGCGCAAGCCTTCCGCTTCGGTTCGTCCTCCCACCGGCAAGGGTATGCTCTGGCGCCTCATTTCCCATCTTTCCTTGAACTATCTATCCATCGTCGAGGAAGGCAAGGAGTCCCTCCAGGAAATTCTCCGCCTCTACACGTTTGGAGAATCCGGCTACAACGAACGTCAGGTCGCCGGACTGATGCATTTGTCCAGCACTCGCCACTTTGCGCGTGTCATCTCGGAAAACGGCATCGGCTTTGTCCGCGGACATCGTGTTGAAATGGAATTCGACGAGGAGCAATTCGTCGGCGGAGGTGTTTTTCTTTTCGCCAGCGTTCTCGAATATTTTCTGGGTCACTACGCTTCGCTGAATAGTTTTAGCCAGCTCGCCGTGCGCACCCAGCAAAGAAAGGAGGTTCTTCGTCAATGGCCACCCCGGGCGGGGGAAGTGATTCTCCTGTAGATCTTTCGGAAGTTGAGGAGCAGCTCCGCAAGGAGCCCTATCGCTTCGAGTTCTTTCAGGCTATTCGTCTGCTCGAACGGCTCGCTCCGGATCGCAAGCCCGTCGGCCGCTTTACCATTCCCTCCGAGGAGGTTGCTCGCCTCGGCGCTTATCCTTCGCTCTCGTTTCCAGCCAGCGAGATTCAGTCCATCGATTGGCCCGAAGGAAAGCCGCCGTCTCTCGCTGTGAATTTTATGGGCGTCACCGGCCCCCAGGGTCCTCTGCCGCATTTCTATACCACTCTCATCCTCGCTCGTCTGCGCTCCGGCGACAAAACGCTGCGCGATTTTCTCGACCTCTTCCACCACCGCTTGCTTTCCTTTTTCTATCAGGCTTGGGAAAAATACCGCTTCGCGATTTCCTATGAGCGCGGCGAGCGCGATCGCTTCTCCCATCATCTTCTCGATCTGATCGGCCTCGGCACCGCCGGTTTGCAAGAGCGTCTTGCTGTTCCCGATGACGCGTTTCTCTTTTTCGCCGGCATTCTCGGCCAGCGTCCTCATTCCGCGCACGCACTTGAGCTGCTTTTGAACGATTACTTTGAAGTTCCAGTTGAAGTGATACAGTTGGTCGGCGGTTGGTTCCGTTTGGACGACACTACGGAATGCTGCATCGGCGAGCGCTCCACTCCCTCCGAACAATTGGGGCTGGGCGCTGTGGTCGGCGACGAAGTCTGGAACCAGCAGGCGCGCGTTCGCATTCGCATCGGCCCGCTTGCGCTGGAGAATTATCTCGATTTTCTGCCCAACGGTTCCGCCTTCGAGCCGCTTCGTGCTCTCTTGCGTTTTTGGACCAACGAGGAGATCGATTTCGAGGTGCAGCTGATTCTCGAACGCGAGGAAGTTCCCCGCTGCCAGCTCGGCGGAGAAGGCGAAGGCGCCCCGCAGCTTGGCTGGGTCACTTGGATGAAATCAAAGCCCATGGATCGTCATCCGGAAGAAACCATTTTCAATGTTTAGCGAGGCGAGGTCGTCATGACGACAAATCTGAAAGGTCTGATCGGGAAACTCAACGATACCACTCGGAACACTCTCGAGGCTGCTGCCGGCTTTTGCCTGGCCCGCACTCACTATGACATCGAACTCGAGCATTTCCTTCTCAAGCTCCTCGACGTCACCGATAGCGATCTTCCTCGCATCCTCAAGCAATTTGGCGTCGACAAATCCCGCCTCACCGGTGATCTCACGCGCAGTCTCGATAAACTGAAGTCCGGCAACGCCCGCACTCCCTCCTTCAGCCCCTCGTTGACGGACATGCTTTCCGGAGCTTGGAACATCGGCTCCCTCGATTTCGGCTCCGCGCAAGTCCGCACCGGCTTCTGTATCCTCGCGGTTGCAAGCTCCGGTGATCTCTCCCGGCTCATGCGCGAAGTTACTCGCGAGTTTCAAAAAATCAGTGCCGAAGCGCTTCATAAGGACTTCTGGAACATCGTCGCTGGTTCGCCGGAAGACCAGGAAACCGCTCAAGCCGTTCCTCTCGGCGTCGAAGGCTTGCCTCAAGGCGCGGCAGGCATTCCCGCGGCCGGGAAACAGCAAAATCTCAATCAATTCACGGTCGATCTCACCGCGAACGCCAAGGCTGGAAAAATTGACGCTGTCCTCGGCCGCGATCACGAAATCCGCCAAATCATCGACATCCTAACCCGCCGCCGTCAAAACAATCCCATCCTCACGGGTGAAGCGGGAGTCGGCAAGACCGCTGTCGTCGAAGGGTTTGCTTTGCGCGTTGCTGCCGGCGACGTTCCTCCTCCGCTCAAGAATGTCACCATTCGCTCGCTCGATCTCGCGCTCCTGCAGGCCGGCGCCGGCGTCAAGGGCGAATTCGAAAATCGGCTCAAAGGCCTGATCGAAGAAGTTAAATCCTCGCCGTCTCCCATCATTCTCTTTATTGATGAAGCTCATACCATGATCGGAGCTGGCGGCCCGGCAGGGCAGGGCGATGCCGCAAATCTCCTCAAGCCCGCTTTGGCGCGCGGCGAGCTCCGCACCATTGCCGCAACCACGTGGTCCGAGTACAAAAAATTCTTCGAAAAGGATGCGGCGCTGGCCCGCCGCTTCCAAGTCGTTAAAGTCGAGGAACCCACCGAAGAACAATGTATGGTCATGTTGCGTGGCATTGTCAGTTCTCTCGAGAAACATCACAACGTGCGAATTCTCGATGAAGCCGTCCGCTCCGCAACCAAGTTCTCGCATCGCTATCTCGCAGGCCGCCAACTGCCGGACAAAGCCGTCAGCGTAATGGACACCGCTTGCGCCCGTCTATCACTCGGTCAAAACGCCACGCCTCCTATGATCGAAGACGCATTGCGCCAGGTCGACGATCTGGATGTCCAGCAGCGCGTCCTGGAACGCGAGGCCGCTGTCGGCGTGGACCATTCCGAAAGACTTGGCGCCATCGCCAAACAGAGAACAGAGGTTTCGGCGCAGCTCAAAACTCTGGAAGAGCGGCGCGGCAAGGAGCTCTCTCTCGTTTCTCGCATTCGTGATATTCGCACTCAACTCGAGGCCGCCGTCGCTCCGCCTGCCGCCTCTACTGCCGGGACGTCCACTGCTGCCGGCACCGCTGCGCAACCCGCCACTGATGCAGCCGCTCTCCGCAGCGAACTGGAAAGATTGAATGCCGAGCTCGATGCTCTGCAGGGTGATTCTCCGCTCATGCGCGTTTGCGTGGACACGCAAATCGTCGGCGAAGTCATCTCCGCCTGGACCGGCATTCCCGTCGGCAGAATGCAGCAAGATGAAATCAAGACCGTGCTTAATCTGAGAGATCTCATGTCTGTCCGCGTCATAGGGCAGAACCACGCACTCGAGGCCATCGCTCAGCGCATCTCCACCAACCGCGCCGGCATGGACGATCCCGTCAAACCCGTAGGCGTCTTTATGCTTGTCGGTCCGAGCGGTGTCGGCAAAACTGAAACCGCGCTCGCCCTCGCTGATTTTCTTTACGGCGGCGAGCGCAATCTCATCACCATCAACATGTCGGAATTTCAGGAAGCGCACACCGTTTCCAGCCTCAAAGGCGCGCCTCCGGGCTATGTCGGCTATGGCGAAGGCGGCGTGTTGACCGAAGCCGTCCGCCGCCGCCCCTACTCCGTCGTCCTCCTCGACGAATGCGAGAAAGCCCATCCCGATGTGCTCGAGCTTTTCTACCAGGTCTTCGACAAGGGCATGATGGAAGACGGCGAAGGCCGCGAGATCGATTTCAAAAACACTATTATCATTCTTACTTCCAACGCCTGCACGGATCTCTTAATGAAGCTCACCGCCGATCCGGAAACCACCCCTAGCGCCGATGGCCTCGCCAAAGCGCTGAAGCCCGAACTCAACAAAATTTTCAAGCCTGCATTTATGGGACGTCTTGTCACCGTTCCATATTTCCCGCTTCGCGATGAAGCCATGAAGCAAATCGTCACGCTGAAACTTGCCAAGATCCAGCGCCGCATTCGCGATAACCACAAGATCGAGCTGTCCTATGATCCGGCCGTCGTCGCCGAAGTCGCCAAGCGCTGCACGGAAGTCGAATCGGGCGCGCGCAACGTCGACAACATCCTCACCAATACCATGCTCCCGGATGTTTCTCGTTATCTTCTGAGCCGCATGGCGGAACGGCAAAAACCTGCGTCCATCCATGTCTCCGTCGGGGAGAATGGCGCCTTTACCTACGCGTGAAACGATGCCTTCGGTCATCACAATTCCGGCCGCCGCGGATCCTAACGAAGGTCTGACTATGGCGAACCTTCGCGAGCATCTTCATCGCAAGCTGATTCTCCCCCACAATGCATCGTTTGTCGGGGGACGAAAGCCTGAAGATCTTGCGGCCAGGGAAGCCTTGTTGGTTCGCAGCGGTTACTTTGATACTCCCGTTCCCGAAACTTTGAAGGGCCCAATCACATTACTTCGCGGCGTTTCAGACCCCAATCCCGCCCCGGGAAAGCGGCAAAACAACCCGTTTGGTGGCTGGTGGTTTCCCGAGCAACTCTTGCTGAAGTTTTACGAGCAGTTCGAACGAATTCCTATTTCCGAACCCCTTGAGCGTTCCGCTGTTCGCGGTCATCTTCGCGCTGCTTTGGCGCTCGCTCCTGTCTGGAACGAATTCGAGGAACTGTGGTGCATGCAACTGGATCCTGGACAGCCTCTGACCGGCCTCGCGGGAATTGCTTGTGAACAGTTTCTCAATCCTGACCACGCGGGGCTCGGCAAATTGTTGGGTGGCGCGCAACAATACTACTTTCCCGTGATTCCGCCCTTTTGCGTGAAACCGTACCCGTATCGTTTGATTTAGCGGAAATGTATTTCGAATGGGAGCCTTAGCGATGCAAACTCTTCAACGAGAAAGTGCATAGCCTTTATGCCATACACACAGGATGAACGAGCCATCGCCATCGAAACCCCTCTCGGGAAAGATGTCCTTCTCCTTCTCAGCTTTTCCGCCCACGAGGCCGTCTCCCGCCCCTTCCGCATTTCCGCCGAATTCCTCTCCGAAAATCCTTCCGTGGACTTTACCAAGATCATCGGACAAAAGGTTTCGGTCTCCGTAAAACTCGCCGACGGCGGCAAGCGTTACTTCAGCGGCCACGTCAGCCGCTTCTCTCAAACCGGCATCGATCACCGCTTCACTCACTATCACGCCGAGATCGTTCCTTGGCTCTGGTTCCTTACTCGCCGCGCCGATTGCCGCATCTTCCAGAACATGACCATTCCCGAGATCGTCACCAAGGTTTTTAAGGATCGCGGCTTCGGCGATTTTCGCAATGCGCTGCAAAGCGACTTCGAACAGCGAGAATACTGCGTTCAATACCGCGAGACGGACTTCAACTTCGTTTCCCGTTTGATGGAGCAGTACGGCATCTTCTACTTTTTCGAGCACGAAAAAGACAAGCACACTCTCGTGATGGGCAACGCCACCAGCGTTCACAAGCCCTGCCCCAGCCAGTCCAAGATTCGGCTCGATTTCAACCTCGGCGTCTACAGCAAGGATGAAGACCTCCTCGGCAATTGGAACACCGAGCAAGACCTTCGCCCCGGCAAGTACGCTCTAACCGACTACAACTTTGAGACTCCCAGCACCAGCCTCATGTCCAACGAAGAAAGCATCTTTAAGGTGGGCGGCAACGATAAGTACGAAATCTATGACTATCCCGGCGAATACCCCAAGAAAGGCGAAGGCTCCAATCGAACCAAGATTCGCATGCAGGAAGAAGAAGCCCTTCACTTGATTGGTGCGGGCTCCGGAAACTGCCGAACCTTCATTCCCGGATATCGTTTCGATCTCAGCGGTCACGCGCGTTCTGACCAGAATCAAACCTATCTGCTTACGGAAGTCCAGCATACTGCTTCCGTAGGCGCCAGCTACTCGGGCACGGAAGGCCAGTCCGAAGAATTCTATTCGAATCACTTCCGCTGCATCCCTTACTCCGTGCTCTATCGCCCCCAGCGCCTTACTCCGCGCCCATTCGTCCAGGGGCCCCAGACCGCAGTGGTCACCGGCAAGTCTGGCGAAGAGATTTGGACCGACAAATACGGCCGCGTAAAGGTCCAATTCTTCTGGGACCGCGAAGGTAAAAAGGACGAGAAAAGTTCCTGCTGGGTCCGCGTTTCGCAGCCCTGGGCTGGCAAGAATTGGGGCTCCATCAACATCCCGCGTATTGGCCAGGAAGTGATCGTGGATTTTCTCGAGGGTGATCCCGATCGCCCTTTGATCACCGGCCGCGTCTATAACGACGAGCAGATGCCGCCCTACAAACTCGCCGACAATCAGACTCGTACCACCTTCATGTCCCGCAGCACCAAAGGCGGCGGCTCGAGCAACTACAACGAACTGCGCTTCGAAGACAAAAAAGGCGACGAGCAAATCTTCATGAACGCCGAAAAGGATATGGACTGGCGCGTGGAAAAAGAGTCCCGCGAGTACGTCGGCGCCAATCGCCACATGGTTGTGGAGTCCAGCCAGTTTGAAAAAGTGGCGGGTGACAAACAATCCCAGGTAAGCGGCAAATTCCTAGAAAAAATTGCCGGCGACACCTCGATCCAGATCGGCGCGAAGCGCATGGAGCAGGTCGGCTCTGACGAATCCATCTCCATTGGTGGAAATCGCAAGGAGCAGGTCACCAACAACGAGTCAATCACCATCGGCCAGAACCAAAAGACGGCTGTCGGCCAGAATGTTTCCATTACCGTCGGCCAGAGCAGGAACGCGCAAATTGGCGCGAACGACGTGGTATCCGCCACGCAAGCGGTTTATATTACGGGCGGCATGAATGTCGTAATTCAAGCCGGTATGCAGCTTTCTTTGGTCGGCCCCGGCGGATTCATTGATATAGGTCCTGCCGGCGTCTCCATTCAGGGCACTATGGTCCTCATCAACAGCGGCGGCGCTCCG
>JBGPLB010000135.1:0-13649 GCA_041486245.1 Candidatus Acidiferrum sp. | reverse complement strand
GGAAAAACCAGGCCAATGGGTGTGACTCCTGCCGCGTCGCATCCGGCCTCTCCGGGCTGCGGAAACTGAATGGCAAGGGTGCTTCCTGGTGTGAGCGCGCATGGATAGATGGTCGAGCGCTGCCCAGGCCGGAACGTCTGAACTTTCTGGCCGATATCGGACAGCGGCGTGTTGATTTCCCAGCGGACACCGTAATTCAGCGTCAGGCTCGGTCTAATCTTCCAGCTGTCCTGCGCAAAGAGATAGGCGGACTTACTTCGCACCAGTTCGTGCTGCGCAGAGCCCTGAATGTAGCTGTTCGCCAACCCAAGGAAATAATTGGGATAGACGCTGTCGGAACCCAGGTCATCTCCAGTTGGCCCGGCAGTCGTGGAATTGAAAGTCATCCAGCCGTTGACGTCGAAGTACAGGAGTTGGTCGAATTTTTGGAAGCGCACATCGCCGCCAAACTTGAAATTATGATTTCCGATGATTTTGCTGAAGTTGTCGCTGACCTGGAAAGTGTTGCCGACCTGCGGCAATTGGCCCCCGGCGTTATTCCCGATGGAGAATCCGCCGTTCAATTGAATGAAGGGCACGCCCTCGATCTTGGAGCCCAGCCCGGAATGAATGCCGCAATCCGCCGTGTTTGTCGCTCCGGCGGCGCAGGCAGCGTTCAGGGTCGCGGAATCGCTTAAACCTGTAAAGCAGAACTTCGAGGCTGCTCCAGTCCCGCAAGAATCCTGAATGGCGTTCGTCTTCGTCGGCGTATCAAACTTCAATTGGCCTTCCCGGAAAAAGGTAAAGCGGAACTCGTTGACGGACGTCGGGCCGAGGGCCGAGGTGTGGCTTACGTTTATTTGCTGGGTGCGCGTTGCATAAACGCCGGGGAAATTTCCCAGCGGAGCCCCTTCCGCCTGAAATTTCGCGAATGGGTCGAGCGTGTTGTCGTCATCAAAATAGTAGTACACCGAAGTTTTCTGATTGTTGTTAAAAGCATGGTCGATCTTGATTTGAAACTGATCGCCCCGGACTCTCTTATCCGGAACAGTGACGACCTGGGAGGAGCTTCCCCCAGCTCCGGGCACGTACTGAAGCAGGCTAAGCGCCACCGGATCAAAACATCCCGTGGGAATTTGATTCCCGGGGAAAATACCGCTGTAAGGAGCTGGGTTGCCACCCCCGGCTACTCCGGCAACTAGAGCCTGCGCAGCTGGCGACAGTCGTTGATTCGCGGGAAGCGAAGAACCACTCCCGCACCGGTCCTGCAAAACACCAGCAACCGTAGCATCCGTAAGCGATCCTGTGAATGTAGTTCCGCCCGAGAAGTCGCCATTGACGTCCGCCGCTGTGGGCACTGTGACCGGTTGAGACACAATCCCCTGCACAATTCGCCGGCCCTCGTAGGAGGCAAAAAAGAACGTCTTGTCTTTCTTGATCGGTCCTCCGAGTGTGCCGCCAAACTGGTTTTGTTTGAAGGCCGGCTTTGGTGAAGGACTGAATGAAAAGGGATGGGTGTTCAAGACGTCGTTGCGGAAAAATTCGTAAAAGCTGCCGTGCAAATCGTTCGTCCCAGACTTGGTGACCACGTTGACCACCGCGCCCGAGTTCCGGCCGTATTCCGCATCAAACGAATTCGAGATGACGCGAAACTCCTCGATGCTGTCTGGCGAAGGTTCCACGGCGGGCAGGTTGGCGAAGAGATCGTTGCCGTCGCCGCCGTTCACCGTGTAATTGTTTGAGCGGCCGCGGCCACCATTCACCGTGACCACTCCGGCCCTATCGGATCCGTAGAACAAGTCATTGCCAAGTTGCGATTGAACGCCAGGCTGGAGCTGAAGCAATTGATACACATCGCGCTGGTTTAGCGGCAGTTGCGTGGAAGAGCGTTCGTTCACGACGGCACCGAGCTGCGTCGAACTTGTATCCACAACCGGCGGTGCGCCCGTGACCTCGACACTTTCCGCCGTAGATCCAAGCTGCAGTGTGATATCGACGCTGATGACCTGGTTCAAGTCCAGTGCGACTCCCTTTCGCACATATTTCTTGAACCCCGCCTGGGTAACATCGATCTCATAGCTGCCGACTGGCACTTCGATAAAGACATATTCTCCGCTCGCGCCGCTTTGCACGTCGCGGGTAGCGTGTGTCGCCTCATTGATAAGCGTAACGGTGGCGGCGGTCACCGAGGCGCCGCTGGGATCGCTGATCGTGCCGCGAATGCGGCCGCCGGTGCTCTGAGCGCCGGCAAACGGCGCAGCCAGCAGAACGGTTAGTGCGAGAAAAAGCGGAGAGAGAATGTTGCGGCGGCAGCGCGCACGGCTCTGCCAAAATCCTGCGGACGATTTCATGAACTCACCCCCTGTCTCGAAGAATTTTTCTAGCAGCGGAATCTTCGAGGTTGCTGTGCCCCTGAAACCTTACTATAATCCAGCAAACTTAGAGAAAGCCGGGACCGGTGTCAAGCGGAAAGAATTTCTCCAAGCCAGCAGCAATTCGAGCGGGGCATCGCTTGCTGCGCATCAGCGAGGTGGCGCGCCGCGTGGGGATTTCCTCCTCCGCTCTCCGCGCCTGGGAAGCGCTGGGCCTCGTCGCTCCGCAGCGCACGAAAAGCCGCTACCGTATGTACGCCGAGGCCGATGTGCGGCTGCTGCAGCGCGCAGTTTTTTTGCGTCGCGCCCGCGGACTGAATCCCCCGGCCATCGTTCACGTCTTGAAGCGTCAGGGCGTCGTCTCGGCGCCGGCGGAGAGCGCCCCCCTACCCGGCCGGCGCTTCCGCCGGTTACGAATGAGGCGCGGACTGTCGCTCGCTCAAGTGGCGCGCGCCACAAAGGTTTCCGTCGGCTTCCTCAGCGCGCTGGAACGCGGCCAAATGCGTTCTTCCGTTTCCACGCTGCGGCGAATTGCGCGTTTTTACGGCACGAATATTCTCTCTCTCTTCGAAACCGCGGCGGAAAATCCACGGCTCGTGCGGCCCGGCCAGCGAAAAGTCCTCGAAACCACTCCCGGCGTGCGCATGGAGCTTCTCGCCTGGGGGCAAACGGCGATGGAACCGCATCTTTTTCGCATCAAGCCCGGCGGCGGCAGCGGCGAATCGTATTCGCACGAAGGCGAAGAGTTCTTGCATATTCTGCGAGGTGAATTCGAAATTTGGCTGAACAGCAATGAACATTACCAACTCAAACCCGGAGACAGCCTCTATTTCGAAAGCTCGACGCCGCACCGGTGGAAGAATCCCGGACGTTCCGAAGCCTGGCTGCTGTGGGTGAATACGCCGCCGACGTTCTGAAAAGAAGTGACGCGGGAATAGTGACTGGTGACTCGTGGAGTTCGCAAAAAATCAGCACTGGAGCTGTGAATGACCACATCGCGCAAATTCGTGATCGCCTGGACGCTTGCCTTTGTCTATGCTTTGGGCATCTCTACAACCATCGTCGCCCAGGATGAGAGGCTCCAACCCGCGGACACGATCCTCATCAACGGCAAGGTCTACACCATCAATAACAAGCAAGCATGGGCGCACGCAGTGGCCATTCGCGGCGAAAAGATCGTCGCCGTGGGTGAAGTTGCCGAAATCGAAAAACTGCGCGGGCCGCGCACGAAAGTCACCGACGCCGAAGGAAAGCTGGTCTTGCCCGGCTTCGTGGATTGCCACATCCATTTCCTCGAAGGTTCCATCAGCCTCGGTCAAGCGAATCTCGAGGGCGCCAAGAATCCGAGTGACATCCAGCGCGTTTTGCGTGAATACGCCGAAAAGCACCTGGGCGAGGGCTGGATCCTCGGCGGCGGCTGGAATTACGCGATGTTCGGCGAGGAAAATCTGCCTGACAAAAAATATCTCGACGAACTCTTCCCGGGCCGCCCGGTTTATCTGGTTGGCTACGACGGGCACACTTCCTGGGCTAATTCGAAAGCGCTTGCGCTGGCTGGAATTAACAAGGACACGCCGAATCCCCCCAACGGGGCCATTGTGCGTGACCCGAAGACCGGCGAAGCAACGGGAGCTCTGAAAGAATCAGCAGGCAGTCTTGTCGGCAAACTCGTTCCGAAACTTACGCGCGAGGAAAAACTCGCGGCCCTTCATGCCGGAATGCGCTGGGCCAACGAAAATGGATTGACGCGCGTGCATAGCGCGGGCGGCGATTTCGAATCGTTCGAACTTTATGATGAGCTGCGCCGCCAGGGTGATTTAACGTTGCGCATGTACATCGCCTACTTTCTGGACCCGCCGGAATTGCGTCCCAAGGATCTCGCGGCGATCGAAGCCGCTCGGAAACAATACACCGGCGACTGGCTTTCGGCGGGCGTCGTGAAGATGATGATCGATGGCGTGGTGGAATCGCACACCGCAGCGATGCTCGAGCCCTATACGGACGAACCATCCACGAAGGGCAAATTGTTTTGGGACCCGGATCAATACAAAGCGGCTGTTGCGGAGCTCGACAAGCGCGGTTTGCAACTCTTCACGCATGCCATTGGTGACTACGCCGTGCGCACGGCCCTCGACGCCTACGAGAACGCCGAGAAAATGAACCACACGTTGGACCGGCGGCCGCGCATCGAGCACATCGAAACCGTTACCGCCGCGGACATCCCTCGCTTCGGAAAACTCGGCGTGATAGCCAGCATGCAGCCTCTGCACGCTTACCCCGACGAAGACACTCTGCGCGTCTGGGCAGGCAATGCCGGACCGGACCGGGCCTCGCGCGCCTGGGCCTGGAATAGCATCGCAAAAGCCGGCGGGCATCTGGCCTTCGGTAGCGATTGGAATGTGGTGACTCTGAATCCCTGGGAAGGCCTGCAGATGGCTGTGACGCGGCAGACGAGGGAGGGCAAGCCCGAAGGCGGATGGTTGCCGCAACAGCGCATCACGCTCGCGCAAGCCGTCGCGGGCTACACGCTCGGGGCGGCGTATGCGGGTCGCAGCGAAAAAACAGAAGGCTCGATCGAGCCTGGCAAACTGGCTGATATGATCATCGTTTCGCAGAATATTTTCGAGATCGATCCGCACGAGATTGCCAAAACAAAAGTCGTCGAGACTATTGTTGGCGGAAGAGTGGTCTTTCAGGCGAAAACGAAATAGAGAAAATATTCGCCGCCATTCGTGGAGCAGAGAAAATCCGGGCGCAGGGGGATTCACATGCTACGGAAGCGAGGGACATAATGAATAGGCGCGCAATCGTCCTCGCAATCCTGGCGCTCGCCACGATTTGCGGCGCTTGCAACAAAAAGGAAGCGACGCTCAGTTTGCTCGTTTGGGAGGGTTACGCGGATCCTTCCTTCGTTCGCCCGTTCGAAGAGGCCCACCATTGCAAAATCGTTGCGTCGTACATGGGTTCGAGCGACGAGCTGGTAGCCAAACTGCGTGGCGGCAGCGCTTCTAACTATGACGTGATCTCGCCTTCGAGCGATGTCGCCACCTCGATCGCGCGCGCGAGCCTCGCCGCGCCGCTCGACCTCTCCAAGTTTCCTGCCTACAATCAGCTCTCTGCCGGGCTGCGCAACTCTCCGCTGGTCAAAATCAACGGACAAACCTATGGAGTCCCGTTTGTGTGGGGGCCCAATCCGCTGCTCTATGGCACGACAGCTTTCAAGCGACCGCCGGATTCCTGGAGCATTCTCTGGGATCCTCAATATAAAGGAAAAATCTCCCTGTGGGATGAGCTTTCCAGTGTCTACATGGCGGCGCAAGTGCTCGGGTACGACAAGCCCGACCCCTACCAGATTTACAACCTGAGCGATGCACAACTAGAAGAGGTGAAGAAAAAACTAATCGAGCTCAAGCCGAATATTCGCAAGTATTGGTCCACCGGAGGCGAGCTGACGAATCTCTTCCAGAACCACGAAATCATCGCGGCCATGGGCTGGCCTCTGATGACCAATCAGCTTCGCAAGCTCGGATTCTCGATCGGAGAAATCATCCCAAAAGAAAACACGACGGGATGGATCGATCACCTGATGATCACCGCAGACAGCCGCCAGAAAGAACTGGCGGGGCAGTTCCTGGAATACATGATCGAAGCGAAAACCCAGAAATTGGTGACCGACGTGACCGGCTACTCCCCTGCGAATCCCTTATCCGCCAATTTTATGAGCCAGAGCGAAACGAAAAATCTGCACATGGACGATCCGGACGCCTATATGCGGCGAATTTATTTCTGGCAGGACGTGCCCCGCCGCTCCAAATACAATGAAATCTGGAACGAGGTGAAAGCCGCGCAGTGAATTCCGCCGCCATTCCGCAGCCCGCTTCCGTGGACGAACATGCCCCCCTGCTCGAAGTGCGCGCGGTGGCCAAGCGCTTCGGCGCACGAGACGTCCTGAAAAGCATTTCGCTGAACATCGCTGCAGGAGAATTTCTCACATTACTCGGCGAGAGCGGCTCTGGCAAAACCACGCTCCTGCGCCTCATCGCCGGGTTCGAGCAGCCCACGGCAGGTGAAATCTGGATGTCCGGCGAACGGCTGGACACGTTGCCGCCTCACAAACGCCGCGTAAACACCGTTTTTCAGAACTACGCTCTGTTCCCGCATTTGAGCGTGCGAGACAACGTCGCGTATGGTTTGCGTGTGCAAGGAGCTCCTAAAAACGAAATCCCCGGGCGTGTAGCAGAAACTTTGAACATGGTGAAAATGGCGGCGTTTGCGGATGCACGCCCTTCACGTTTGAGTGGCGGACAACAACAGCGTGTGGCTCTGGCTCGCGCACTGGTGAACCGGCCGCAACTCCTGCTCCTCGATGAACCGCTCTCGGCGCTGGACGCCAATCTACGCAAAGAGATGCAGAGCGAATTGAAAGCATTGCAACGCGAAGTCGGAATCACTTTCCTCTTCGTCACGCACGATCAGGAAGAAGCCATGGCCCTCTCCGACCGCATCGCGCTCCTTCGCGACGGCGCGCTCGAACAAATCGCTTCGCCGCGCGATATCTACGCGCGCCCCGCCACGGCCTACACAGCGCAGTTCATCGGCCAAACCAATTTGCTCCAAGGAGAAATCCGCCGCAGTATCGCAACTTGCGGTGTTCTGCGCTGGCCCGTCGAGGACATGGATGGTCCCGCGGTTTTTTCGCTCCGTCCGGAAGCGATTCGCTTGAGCCCGGACGGTAAGCGGCAAACGTTCGAAGTAAAGTTTCGCGGTTCCGTTCGCCAGCAAATCTATGGCGGAGCCAGCGAACTGCTCGAAGTGGATTGCGGGGTGGGTCAGTTGTTTCGCGTGCGGCTTCCCGCGTGCGGTCCGCTCGATGGTGAACGCGATTTTGTTTTCTCGATTGCGGACGCAATCCGCGTCACGGACTGACTTCGGCCATGTACTCGCGCACATACAAGACACTCGTCTCCGCTCCACCGCTTCTCTGGGTAGGGCTCTTTCTCCTGCTGCCCTACGCGCTGATGTTTGCGCATAGCTTCTGGGCCGTGCAAGACGGCACTCTTGTCCATCACTGGAATCTCGCCAACTACCAAAAACTGTTCACAAATTCCCTCTATGCCGAAGTCCTCTTCCGCACCATGCGTATCGCTGCGTCCGTGATGCTGTGTTCTCTCCTCCTCGGCTACCCGCTCGCCTACTACCTCTCGTTTCATTCAGGTGCGCGCAAGGAATTGCTCTATCAACTCGTCATCGTGCCGCTTTGGGTCAGCTACCTCGTGCGCGGGTATGCCTGGAAAACAATTCTCGGCAGCGAGGGTGTGTTGAACGGGTTCCTGCAATACTTCCATATCACTCACGAGCCCGTCAGCTTCCTCCTTTACAGTCCCTTTGCCGTCGTGCTCGTGCTCACTCATATCTACACACCGTTCGTCTTCCTTCCCATCTACGCATCGCTCGAGCACATCCCCCGCCCGCTCGTCGAAGCCTCGCAAGATCTCGGCGCTGCTCCTATTTCTACTTTCTTCCGCGTGATTCTTCCGCTATCGATGCCCGGCCTCCTGGCGGGCGCAACGTTTGCGTTCGTGCTCTCACTGGGCGATTTCCTCGCTCCGCTCCTCGTCGGCGGCTCTTCCGGCACGATGATCGCCAACATCGTGCAAACTCTGTTCGGCGCAACTTATGACTGGCCGCTCGGCGCCGCGATATCCGTCTGCATCCTGCTGATTACGCTTTCGCTGCTCTTCTTTGCCGAACGCCTCGAAAGGCGCTGGTCGTTCAAATGAGCCGCAAATCTTCAACTCGCCGCTCTCCCTTGCTTGCCCTTTACGCAGCGCTCGTCTTTGCTTTTATTTATCTGCCCATTGTCGTGCTCATTTTTTATTCCTTCAATCGCGATGGTGTCGGCGGATTTCCGCCGCGTCGTCTCACGCTCGATTGGTACAGCCAACTCTTCGCCGACGGCGCCATCTGGGATTCTGTGGTCAACAGTCTCCTCGTCGCCTCAGGCGCCGTCGCGCTTTCGCTCATCCTGGGCTTGCTCGCCGCGCTCGCTCTTGATCGCGCCAGCTTCCCCGGCAAAGCCCTTTTCCGCAGGCTCGTTCTTCTCCCGCTGATTCTTCCCGGCATCATCACGGGCCTTTCGTTGGAGATGCTTGCTGTGTTTGCTAGCATGCACCTCAGCTTGCTGACGGTTTTTCTCGGTCACGGCACGGCCCTTATCTCCGTAGCCACCACTGAGCTTTTCGCCGGCCTTCAAAAAATCGACCGTCAGCAGGAAGAAGCCTCGCTCGATCTCGGCGCGACGCCTTGGCAGACTTTCTGGCGTATCACGCTGCCAAATCTCAAAATCTCACTCATCGCCGCGGGACTGCTTATCTTCACGCTCTCGATGGATGAAATCGCTGTCACCTTTTTTCTCACCGGCCGCGACAACACACTCCCGCTCGAAATCTGGGGCCGCTTGCGCCGCGGCATCACGCCGGAAATTAATGCCGTCTCTACCATTATTTTTGCCGTTTCCGTGGCTCTCCTCATTATTTGGTATCGCATCCGCATGCGAAGCGTCGGCACGGAAGCGCAGCAACTACTCGAAAGGCCTTAGGAGGGTAAATGTCTCACTCGCGCCGTGAATTCATCAGATTTGTAGTGGCGGGCTCGGTCGCTTCCGGTTGTCCGGTTGACACCGCTCTGATCCCCGCGCTGGATTCCAAGCCCGATAGCGCGCCGCGCGTCGATGGCGAACATTTCGAAATCTGCCACCAGGTTCGCGATGGCCGCCATTTCGAACACCCTGCCGCCACCTCGAAAGCCGACATCGTGATCGTTGGCGGAGGAGTTGCGGGCCTTTCCGCCGCCTATTTCTTGCGCGGCAAGGATTGGCTGCTGCTCGAAAAAGAAAATCACTTCGGCGGCAACGCCTACCAGGAAGAATTCGACGGCCAGCCTTTCTCCACCGGCGCTGCTTATGCCTATCGCGGTGATGATGGCGACCAGCTCGCCGCCGAGCTCGGCCTGAAACTCCCGCTCGTCAACATGCCCGACCCCACACTCGTAAATAAAACTTACGTCCCGGACACCTGGAAGACCGGCATCACCCAGCTTCCCTATCCCAAGCAGGTTGTCGCCAGCTTCCTGAAATTCCGCGAAGACATCTTGAAGATGAAAATTAAGGAGCGCATGAACGAGCTGGACGCCTTGCCCCTCTCGAACTTTACTGCTGGCTTTGCACCAGAAGTCCAGCAGTGGTGGGACATGTTTGGCCCGTCCAACTGGGGCGCCACCACCCCAGACACCTCCGCGTATGTCGGCCTTTACAACGCCCAGGATCTCTTCCTCGGCGGCGACGGCAAGCGCGCTATTTTACCTGGAGGTCTTGGCTGCATCACGCACAAGCTCGTCGAAGTCCTGCTTCCAAAATACAAGGAACGCATGCTCGGCGACTCCGCAGTCATCTCCGTCGTCCAGAACAAAAGCGCGGTTGACGTCACTTATCTCCGCGAAGGAAAGCTCACGACCGTATCCGCGAAAGCTGTTTTGATGTGCACTCCCAAGCAGATCACCTCGCGCATCGTCCTGGACTTGCCGACCGATCAGAAAACCGCTATGCACCGCACGCGTTACGCGCCCTATCCTGTCGTCAACCTCATCTTCGACAAGCCCGTCTACAATCGCGGCTACGACAATTGGTGCCCTGGCAATTCCTTCACCGACTTCATCGTCGCCGACTGGACTGTGCGCAACAATCCCGGCTACAAGCAAAAAAACAACATTCTCACTTTTTACACTCCGCTGCGTGAGGAGCAGCGTTCCACTCTCCTCGGCGAGGCCGATTGCAAGACGCTCGCCGCCCGCGTTCTCACCGATTTTCAGAAAGTTCTTCCGGAATTCAACGTCGATCCCGTCGAGGTGCGCATCTATCGCCGAGGCCATCCCATGTTCTTGGCCACGCCCGGTCAATACACAAAAAACCGCATTGCGGCCGCGCACCCAATGGATCGCATCTATTTCGGCAATACAGATTCCGGCGGGCCGGAGTCGCTTACCAGCGAGGCTGTTCGCCTATCTCATGTCGGTGTGGAATGGGCAAATCTTGTTTTGACCGGCAAGCCCGGCGCAAGAGAGCTGGCGGAGAAGGCTCTCGCGGCAGTAGCCCAGTAGCGATTTCTCGTGTTTCTCTTCCCGCTTCGCTCTCGTTGGTATATAGGTGGGGCATGAAACGAAGCACCTTGGACTTTTTTCGAGGAACATCGATGTTTTGTATCTCCCAGCTCAAGTTTATTCTCTTGTTTTTCGCTATCGCCTTCGCCTGTGGCTTGGCCAGCTCGCAGGAAAAATCAGCTTCCACGGTCATCATTAACGGCCAGGTCGCCGACGGCACCGGTGCACCCTTGCGCAAAGTCAATGTCCGCATCTCCGGCGACCGCATCGTCAATGTGGGCGACTTCAAACCAAAAAAAGACGAGCCCGTCATCGACGCAAAGGGCCTTGTCCTCGCTCCAGGCTTCATCGACATCCACAACCATTCCACCGAGGGCCTTGACAAGGATCCCCTGGCCGAAACTCAAATCGCGCAAGGCATTACCACTGTAATCCTTGGCGCCGACGGTAGTTCGCCTTGGCCGATCGCAGCCTGGCTGGATATGCGCCGCAAGAACCCGGTCTCGCTAAATCTCGCCGTCCTCGTCGGCCACGCCACTGTTCGCGAGCAAGTTCTCGGCAAGGATTACCAACGCGCCTCAACACCGGCGGAAATCGAAAAAATGGCGCTGCTCGTCGATCAAGGGATGCGCGAAGGCGCCATCGGCCTTTCCAGCGGTCTCGAATACGACATGGGCAGCTACAGCACCACCGATGAAGTCGTCGCTCTCGCAACCGCCGCAGCCAAGCGCCACGGTTTTTACATGACGCATATCCGCGACGAGGCCGACCTCTCGTTTAAAGCTTTGGACGAGGAGATAGCTATCGGCGAGCGCGCCCACATCCCCGTCGAGCATTCGCACATCAAGCTCGGCACCGTCAGCGTTTGGGGCAAAGCACCGCAGTACATCCGGGTAATCGAAGCGGCGCGCAAGCGCGGTCTCGATTTTCTCGCGGATTGCTATCCCTACGACGCCTGGGCTTCGACCATCAAAGTCCTCGTGCCAAATAAGCAGTACGAAGATCCGCAAAGCGTCGCCAAAGCCCTGGCCGACGTCGGTGGGCCCAGTCACGTCACGATCGATGAGTTTCCGCCGAACACCGCCTATCAGACCCACACGATAGAGGACCTTGCCAAACAGCGAGGCATTTCTCCCGTCGAGATGTATATCCGCATCATCCGCGAAGGCAATGCCGCCGACACGGAAGCCTCCGTAATTGGGCAATCCATGGTCGAACGCGACATCAAGGCGTTTTACCAGCAACCTTGGGTCATGGTTGCAAGTGATGGAGGTATTGGCTTAGGGCATCCGCGGAGTGCTGGAACATTTCCCCGCGTACTTGGTCTTTACGTCCGGGAGAAAAAATGGCTCACGCTGCCAGAAGCAATCCGTAAGATGACCTACTTGCCCGCGAAGCGACTCGCCTGGAAAGATCGCGGCGTCCTTCGCGAAGGAGCCTTCGCCGATCTCGTTCTCTTCAATCCAGCCACGGTCATTGACCGCTCAACGTTCCAAAAGCCCTTGGAACTTCCCTCAGGCATCGAAAAAGCTTTTGTGAATGGCTCTCTCGTTTGGGACGCCGGCAAACCCACCGGCGCGCGTCCCGGCCGCGTCCTGCCAAACTAAACTTATCGGTTTTGGTTCATAATAACCCCCGCACTTTTGGAGGACGCATGGCGGATCGGCTCGAAGATTTTCAAAAGTTTCGCGCAGACCTAAACGAGGAAATTCTCGGTTGCGGGCATCTCGGCATGAAACGCTTCTTCGCCTTGGATCATCAAGCGTATGAGCCCGGCGCCCTCGGCACCAAAACGAAAGAGCTCTTGGGCCTCGTCGCTTCTGCCGTCCTCCGCTGCGACGATTGCATCACTTATCATTTAGTTCGCTGCGGCGAAGAAGGCTGGAACCGCGAAGAGGTAATTGACGCGCTGAACGTTGCTCTGATCGTCGGCGGTTCCATCACGATTCCACACGTGCGCCGCGCGTTTGCTCGCATGCGCGAAATCAGTTCATTGAAACCCTGATGCGCGCTGCGTGCTGTTACTAGGTAAACGAAAGAAACAGAATGAGCACGGCTCCAACCACTACAACATCGCAACACGAAGGAACCGGCTCGCGTCTCCGTCATCTGTTGATTGGCGCTTTGTTTGCCCTTGTACTCCTGATTCCCAAACTCCTCCGCATCCGCAGCAATGCTCAGTCCTGGATGGCCTTCCGCATTATTCTGGCCTTTGCTGGCGCGGCGCTCGTCATCCTGCCGCTCAGCCTTTGGAACAGCTGGCTCGCCGCCATTGCCGGTCTTGCGATGTTTCTCGCCGCAATCCTTTTGCCCCCCGCCAAACCTCGTACGACTCCTGACGACAAAGCGCGCGAACTCGGCTCTCTCGTCATCGTAAATGGCGGGAAATATCAGCCTGGCAGTTCCGCTCCAGCGCCCGTTCAGCTTTACGTTGGCGCGGAACAAATCTGGGCGCTCGATTCACGCTTTCGCCCGCTTCTTGTGATTCCTGCCGCCGAGATTACTTCGGCGAGCGCTTTGCAAGAAAGAGACCGCTGGATTTTGCAAATTCGCTGGCCGGATAACTCCGCCGAATTCACTTATCATGGCATCTTTGCGGAGCATCTTGCTCGCGTCGCGGAGAGCACCCTCGCCAGCGTGAAGCATTCTCCGCTCACCGTTTTGCCCAGAAGCCGCGCCGCCCGCGCTTAGCAAGTTAGAATATCCAACTCGCTCCCGCTGGCTAGGAGAAGATCTTTTGAGCGCGCAACCAATCTCCCCAACCGAATACTCCGCTCTCGTCGGAGCCACGATCTACATCAGCCCGGCAGAAGATCCCATCCGCGACGGCGTCGTCCTCATCCAAGGCGAAAAGATCGTTGCCGTGGGTAGCCGCGCGCAAATGCAGTTTCCGGAAACCGCCCGGGTCATCGATTGTTTCGGCTTCACGGTCATCGCCGGCCTTTGGAACAGTCACGTCCACTTCTTCGAACGTAAGTGGGCCAACGTCGCAGACATTCCCGCTCCCGAGCTTGCCGGCCAACTTCAGGACATGCTCACTCGGTTCGGCTTCACCAGCGTGTTCGACATCGGCTCCATGTGGGAGAACACCCGCCGCCTTCGCGACCGCATCGACTCCGGCGAAGTGCCCGGCCCAAAAATTCG